>NZ_JBIDBN010000005.1:0-432495 GCF_043203115.1 Streptomyces sp. NPDC048001 | reverse complement strand
GCAAGACGCTCGACTGGGATACCCCAGCCGAGCGTCTACGTGATCTACTCACCACCTGAAACCAAGTGGTGTTGCGACGACCCCTTGAACCCAAGCAGGGGCCGTGGGGCGCAGGGGCCGTCCGGTGCCGCGGCCGGGTGTGCGGTGCGGCGGCGGCCGCCCGGTGCGGCGTCAGCCGAGGACGAGCAGGGTCGCCAGCGCCGGGCCGAGGGCGCCGCCCAGTTGGTAGCACAGGACGCACAGGCCGATCGCCGCGGGCCGATGCCCCGCGGAGGCGTCCCCGGCCGCGCTCACGGACAGCAGGGCGTTGCCGCCGGTGGCCGCGAGGATCGCGGCGGCGGCGCTCAGCAGGAGCAGCGGCGCCGATGCGGCCAGCGCCGCGGTGAGCGGGGCGAGCACGGCGAGGACGGCGAGGACGGCCATGGCCCTGCGGGTCCCCATCCGCCCGGAGCCGGCGGCGAGCAGCCAGGCCAGGGCCGATCCGGTGAGCATGGCGGTCAGTTGTCCCGTGCCGACGGCGTCCGGGCTCCACCCCGTCCGCTGTTCGAGCAACCGGGGGAGGCTGTAGAGCTGGGCGAAGTAGGAGGTCGAGACCGCGCAGGCGGCGAGCGCGGACCCGACGAAGGCGCGCGAGGCCAGAAGGGCGGCGGGGACGAACCCGTCGGGCCGGCGCCGGACGTGGAGCGCCAGGCACACGGCGGTGGCCAGGGCTGCCGCGGCGGCCGCCGAGGGCACGATCGGCAGCAGGCAGAGCGCCGTCGCCAGCGCCGCCACGAGTACCGCGCCCGCGGCGTCGAAGGAGGCGGCTCCGGCGGAGGGGTGGCGGGGTGGCAGCCGCCGCCGCACGGCGGCGACCGCGAGGAGGGCGAGGGCGGACAGGGCCAGGGCCGCGCGCCAGGAGCCCGCCCAGGTGAGCCGGGCTCCGAGCAGCGGTCCGCAGGCCGCGCAGATGCCGAAGCCGGCGGTGAGCACGCCCGTTCTCCGCGGGGAACCGGCGAGGTTCATGGCGACGGCGGCGAGCCCCGCCCCGCCCGCGCCCTGGAGTGCCCGCCCTCCCAGGAGCACCGGGAGCGAGGGGGCGAGGACGACGAGCGCGGTGCCGCAGCCGACCGCCGCGGCACCCGCGGCGAGCCCCCTCCGGGGCCCCTGATGCCGGATCAGGCCCGTGAACAGCGGTGTTCCGACGGTCATGGCCCAGGCGAAGACCGTGACGAGCCAGGTCGCGGAGGCCGCCGGCACCCCGAGGGAGCCGCCCAGGCGCTCCAGGATCAGCACGGGCGCGTTCCCGCCGAGCGCGACGGGGGTGGCCAGCAGGGCGAGCCACGGCGCCGGAACGGGCGGCCGGGACGGCGCCGGGGGCCCGGTGCCGCTCGGCGGTGCAGGGGTCGGCGGGGAGAGGCGGCGGTCGGACATGGGGCCCCCGAAGGACGGCGAGGCGGACGGGAGACCCATCCGTTCAACTTTGAGAATTTCAACGTTGAGATAAACACCGGAATCCTTCAGCGTCAAGTCTTTCAACGTTGAGATATCCTTCGGGGGTCGCCGAGGACCGAAGGAGCACGATGAGCACCGACGCGGTGGACGAGATCGTGGGGCAGTGGACCGCCGAGCGCCCCGAACTGGCCGACCGGCTGTGGCCGGTCCAGGTCCTCGGCAGGCTCCAGCGGCTCGGGGCCGCACTGGAGAAGGAGTTCCGGGCCTTCGCCGCCGAGCGCGAGCTCGAACTCGGCGAGGTCGACCTCCTCACCACGCTCCAGCGCTCCGGCCCCCCGTACCAGCTGACCGCGGGAGCCTTCCGCAAGGCGGCCATGGTGACCTCGGGGGCCATCACCAACCGGATCGACCGGATGGAGGCCAAGGGGCTGGTCGAACGGGTGCGGGACGCCGGGGACCGGCGCACGGTGCAGGTGAGGCTGACCGCACGCGGGCACGAGGTCACGCTCGCCTACGTCGGCGCGCACCTGGCGAACGAGGCCCGGCTGCTGGAGGTCCTCGGGGAGGAGGACTCCGAGGAGCTCGCCGGTCTGCTGCGGCGCCTCCTGGTGTCCCTCGGGGACACCTCCGTCACCTGAGCGGGCACCGCTCCCGGGCGTGCTCCCGCCACGCCCCCGGAACGCCGGCCTCCGGCCCGGCTTCCCTGCCTGCCGCCCCGGGGACCCGAGGCGGCAGGCAGGGCGGGGCAGCGACTACCGGGCGCCCACGCGGACGTCGTCCAGGGCCCAGTACCAGTTGTTGCGGCCGGTGTAGTGGAAGTGGAAGGCGACCGTCGAGGCCCCGGCGGGGACGTCCAGCGTCAGCGACTCGGGCCGGGAGACCGCGTCCGCGGTGTACTCGCGGACCACGGACGGAGTGCCGCCGTTGAAGGAGGCGAGGACCCGGGCGGTCTGGCCGGACTCCTGCCGGTAGTGGGTCGTGTAGTCGAGGGTCACCCGGGAGGCGCCCGCCACGTTGTGCGCCGGGGTCACCAGTGTCGAGTCGAAGCGGCCGGAGTTGGCCTTGTCGTCCCACTCGTCGGAGTCCGCCACCGCGAAGACGCCGCGGGAGCGGACGTTCAGCTCCCGCCACTGGTCGCGGTGGGTGCGGCTCCAGAACTCGTCCGTCGTGAAGGACCAGCCGCGCCACTCGGCGACCCCGCCGGTCCCCATGGCGTTGTCGGCCACCGACCACCCGGCGGGCGGGGTGTGGGTGTGGCCGAGGACACCGGCCGGGATGCCGGTCTCGTCCACGCGGCCGGCCAGGGAGCCGACCAGGCTGTCGAAGGGGTCGGCGCTGCGCTGCTGGAGCGGTCGGCCGTCCAGGCCCCAGGACGGGTCGGGGTCGATGCCGAGCTGGTGGAAGACGGTGGCGGCGACGTCCACGAGGCGGGTGTCGTGGGGCCGGGCCCCGGCCTCGATACCGGGGCCGGTGGCCAGCACGAAGGTCATGCGCTCCGGGATGCTGCTGCCCCCGTGGCCGCCCCGGTCCACATGACCGTGGTCGGTGCAGACGATCACCGTCCAGCGCTCGTCGGCACGGGTGGGACGGGCCTCGACGGCGTCCAGCATCCGGCCGAGCTGACGGTCCTGCACAGCCAGGGCCTGGAGGAACCGGCTGCCGGTGCCGGAGGCGTGGGCGACGACGTCGGTATTGCCGAGGTAGACGAAGGCCACGTCCGGGTTCCGGTCGCGCAGGACCGCCTCGGTGGTGGCGGTGATCGTCTCGTCGTGCGCCACGTAACCGTCGCGGTCACCGTCCAGCACGAGCGCGGCGTCCGCACCGGCCGTGACCGTGCCGTAGGTGTCCAGCGGCTTCCAGTCGACGGCCGCGAAGAGGGAGAGCTGCGGCCGGACCTGGTGCAGGCGGGCCAGGAAGCCGGGATAGCGGCCGTAGTCGCGTCCGGCGAAGGAGTTGTCCCGGACTCCGTGCTTGTCGGGCCACACCCCGGTGGAGATCGTCGACCAACCGGGCCCGGAGGAGGTGGCGGCCATGGGGCCGGAGTAGAGGAGGGAGGCGCCGAAGGTACCGGCGGCGCGCATCGCACGCAGCCGGGGCGTGTCGGCGGCGTCGATCAGGTCGTGGCGCACGCCGTCCATGCCGACGACCAGGACCTTGTCCCTGCTGGTGCCGTCGGGGAGGTCCGGGACGGCGGCGGTGGCGGCGCGGGCCGCCGGTGATGCCAGGCCCGTCGCGGTCAGGGCGGCCGTGGCGGCGGTGGCGGCGAGCACGGTGCGGCGGGGTACTCCGGACGTCGGCATGGGGGTCCTCTCGACACTCGGGGATGAAGCTGTCTGGACAACTCGTGCGGTGCGGAGCGGAGTCATGGTTCCGCCGGCATGCGGCGGGACCGGGTACGGCGGATGAACTCCCGGTGGGAACAGGCCCGGTGGGAACAGACGTGGAGGGAACAGGCGCGGATCCGGTCGGCGCCCCGGGTCAGCCCGATGCCGCAGAGGGAGGCACCCCGGCCCTCCTGCCCTCTTCCGAAGGGCACGACTCCACGGCCGCGTTCACGGGCGTGCCGGGCGTGGGCCGCGGAGGGCCGCGCGACGAGGGGCGGGCGGCCCCGGGCGCGGAGCCCCGCGGGGATCGCGGGATGCCGCCCCCGGAGCGGGCCCGAAGCACGTCCGCCGCCGGCTCCGGGGATGTGAGTTCGCTCACCGGACACGCCGTCGCACCGAGCGGCCGGAGCTGACGCTGCATCAGACTCCGTCACGCCCCGTCTGGCCGAGATCCGAGGGCGCACCCGGCCCGCACCCCCTCCCCCGAGGGGCGCTCCGGCACGCTCCGACCCGCCGCAGGCCCGGTGGGACAGCGGGTCGGGGCGGCCGGGGGCATCCGCCCCGGCAGGGGTGCGGACGGCTCGCGACAGGGGCGGCGAAGTGTCCGAAACTATCGGCTCAGTGCATGTGCCACCGCAATCACGGAGGTCGGCGGACCAAGAGTTCCCTATCGCTTAGTGATCCGTATACCGGGACAGGTCCATACCAATACCCGTCAGTGTGTGATCATGAGCGCCGCCAGGTGAACCAGGTACACAGCGTCGTGTGCTGGACATTTCGATCCACGCTCGACTGGAGAGCCCTTATGGCATTGACAGGGGAAGCCCTGCTCGATTCCGCGGAAGACCTTCCCGGCGGCACGGCCGCCACCGGGACCACGACCCGGGCGACGACCGTCCGCACGGCGGAGCAGGCGTTGCCGAACGCACATCGCGAACCACTCCACGACACCGTCGTCGTGATCCCGGCCCGGAACGAGGAGGCCGAGGTCCTCGGCTCCCTGGAGTCCCTGGCCGCCCAGACGCAGCGGCCCGACCTGATCCTGGTCGTGGTCAACAACTCGACGGACGGCACCGAGCGGATCGCCCGCGAGTTCGCCGAGCGCCCCGGCGCTCCGCGGACCCGGGTGCTGTCCCTGCCCAGCAACCCCCACAAGAAGGCCGGGGCGCTCAACCACGGCCTCGCCCGCCTCGCCGAGGAGGGCGGGAACCTGACCGGAGCCGCCCGCTACGTCCTCGTCATGGACGCCGACACCTCGCTGCACCCCCGCTTCCTCCAGCGGGCCAGGATGGTCCTGGAGTCCGACCCGCAACTGGGCGGCGTGAGCGCCACCTGCTACGGCCGCAGCGGGCTGTGGCGGACCCCCTGGCAGCGCTACCTCGCGGGCATGCAGATCATCGAGTACGGGCGGTACGCCCACACCCGCTCCCGCAGCGGCCTGCACACGATGGCGGGCGCCGGGTCGTTCTACCGCTCGGCGGCCCTGCAGCACCTCATCGACGCCCGCGGCGAGGTGTTCTGGCAGCACAGCGGCAACCTGGTCGAGGACTACGAGACCACGCTGTCGCTGAAGGAGGCCGGCTGGCGGGTGACGGCCAACCAGTACTGCGTCGCCTACACCGACCTGATGCCCGCCCTGGGCGACCTGGTGCGCCAGCGGGAGCGGTGGGTGCGCGGCACGCTGGACATCATGCGCCAGCGCGGCTGGACGCGGCACACGCGGCTGTCGATCGTCCAGTACGTCCTCGGGCTGCTCGGCTTCGCCTACAGCCTCGGCTGGGTCGCCGTCTGGGCGGCGCAGTCGGTCGCCCAGGGGCAGCCCGCCGGGGACCCGCTCTGGCTGCTGCTCCTGCTGGCCTGGTCGCTGTTCTCCGCGGTCCGGGTGGCGCCCCTGGGCTGGAAGGCCATGCTGGTGTGCGCGCTGCTCCTGCCGGAGCTGGTCTTCCAGTTCATCCGCACCTACTGGATGGGCACCTCCCTGTGGCGCTCCTACACCTCGGGGGCCGCGACATGGGCCTGACCCGGACCCTCTCCGAACTGGGGCCCCTCGGGCTGGTCTTCCTCGGTATCAGCCTGGCGATCCTGCTGTTCAGCGTCGCCTGCTACCTGGCCTCCTTCGCCCGCAGGCGGCGCGACGCCCGCGCCGTGCACGAGCGCGCGGGTCGGCCGCCCGCCGTGTTCCCCTCCCGCGAGCCCTCGCCGCGGTGAGACCCGCCCCGGACGGGGCGGGGGCGAGCCCCGGCCCCGTCCGGCGCCCGGTCGAAGGCCCCGGGTCGGCCACCGCCGAAACATCCGGTCCTGACCGGCCTTGGCGGATCGGGTGAACTGTGCTCGAACCCCTGGGTGAGCACGTCCCCCTGTGCTAGCGTCCTGGCCGCGATCTCACCCCAACAGGTGCAGGAACAGCGGTCGTTGACACACGGGGGCAGGGCATGGACGCAACATCGGCACCCGCACCGGCACCCGAACGCCTGCTGCACGACGCGGTGGTCGTCGTCCCGGGCATCATGGGCAGCACGCTGCGGGACGCGGAGACGGACACCCCGTTATGGGGCGTGGGAAGCATCCTCGGGTACTCCGCGCGCCTGCACGCCGACCGGCTGCGCGCGCTGCGGGTCACCGAGGCCGAACGCGGCGGGGCGCTCCGGGTCGAGGCCACCGGACTGCTGGGCGTCGCGGACTGGCTCCCGGGCCTCGGCGGGGCCCAGCCGTACGGCGAACTGCTCTCCCGGCTCCGCCGCGAGGCCCTGGACCGGGCCGCCGTGACCGCCTTCCCCTACGACTGGCGGCTGTCGGTGGAGCACAACGGCGCCCTGCTCGCCGCCGCCGTCCGCGAGCACCTCGCCGCCTGGCGCGCCCACGGCGCCCACCGCCGCCATCTGTCCGAGCACCCCGAGGCCGGTCCGGCCAAGGCCGTCGTCGTCGCCCACTCCATGGGCGGGCTGCTCGCCCGCGAGGTGGTGCGGGACGAGGAGGCGGCCGCCGAGGTCCGCACGGTCATGACCGTGGGCACCCCCTTCGGCGGCTCGGTGAAGGCCGCCGTGATGCTCAACTCGGGCCGCGGCGCGCCGCTCGGCCTGCCGCCCGCCGTCCTGCGCGAGGTGACCCCGACCATGCCGGGGCTCTACGACCTCCTGCCCGGCTACCGCTGCCGCGAGGAGGACGGGGACATGCGCGCTCCCGGGGTGGAGGACATCGTGGCCCTGGGCGGCCGCCGCGAGCTCGCCGAGGCCAGCGCCGCCTGGCGGTCGAGCCGCTCCGGCACACTGCTGCCGGACCATGTGATGGTCGTCGGCATCGGCCAGCGCACCTGGCAGAGCTACCGCATGCAGGGCACGGCCGCCGTCGCCCAGCGGTACATGCTCCGGCGCGACGGCGAGCGCCCCCTGCTGGACGGCGACGGCAGGCCGCGGTGCGAGGACCGCACCGGGGACGGCACCGTCTACCAGTTCGCCGCGCATCTGCCGGGCTCCGGCGCACGGCCCGTGCACGTGTACCAGGAGCACAGCGCCCTGGTCCGCAGCGCCTCGGTCGTCGACCTGGCCCGCGGCCTGCTGCGCGGGCTGCGCCACACCGACGGGCTCGGGGCGATGCTCGGCGGGGAGGGCTTCGGGCTGCACGTGCCCGAATGGGTCGCCGAGGACCAGCCGTTCACGGTCGAGGTGAGCGGTCTGGACCACGGTGCCGCGGACCCGGAGTGCGTGGTCCGGGAGGTCGGCGGCCTGGAGAGGGTCGGCCACCCGGGGCTGAGACCGGTACGCGGCACCCGGTCCTCCTGGTCGGCGCTCCACCGCACCGAAGGGCCCGGGCTGTACGAGGTGGAGGTGCGCGGCGGGGCGGAGCCCTTGCGCCGCCTGGTGGCGGTCCTCGCGGCGGGACCCGGCTGACGCGATGAGCCCGGAGTCCACGCCCCGCCCCGGGGCGTCCGCCCCGCCACCGCACCCGCGGCCGGGGACGGTCCCGCACCCCGCCGCCCCGCCCGGCGCGCCGTCCTCCGACGCCCGCGCCCGTCCCCTCCCGGCCCAGGACGACGGCGAGATCGCCGTCCCGGCTCAGGACGACGGCGAGATCGCCGACGCCTTCGACGTCCACGCCCTTCCGGTGGGACCGGTGCGCTGCTACCCGGAGGTGGACACCCGGGGCGAGGCGGACCGGGTCACCGCCGTGCTGCGCCGCCTGGGCGGACGGCCCGCGCCCGGCCCCGGCGGCCGCCCCGCGACGGGCGTGCTGGGCTCGCTGTCCGAGGCGGACGACGCCCTGGCCCGCTGGGCCGGCGAGTACGGCGACCGGGCGGCGCGCCCCTCGGTCCTGCTCTGGATCGGCCACGGGGTCGCGCAGCGGTCCGGTCCGGCGCTGCTGGTCCCCGCGGGCGCGGGCCGCCGGGACGACGCCCGGGTGACCCCGGACCTGGTCGCCCACCACCTCCACCGCGAACAGCAGCTCCGCGACACCGAGGAGGGCCACTGGGCCGTCGTCGTGATCGAGGCCTGCAATGCGGCCGGCTTCGCCAAGGAACTCAACGCCCGCCTCCTCACCCGGGACCTCTCGCCCTGCTCCCTGCTGCTGGTGGGCTCGGGCAGGCCCGCGGCGCAGGGCTACCTGGGAGCCTTCCGGGCGGCGCTGGAGGGCTATCTGGACGAGGTGACCTGCCGCGACGAGGTGTTCAGCCTCCGGGACCTGCAGTGCCGGCTGAAGGGCCGCGAGGTCTGGGCGGAGATCATCGGGGAGGAGACCGCGCGGGAGCTGCGGTTGCGGCTGCGCGACCGGGTCCCCCTCGCCGGCGCCGTCACGGTGGCCGAACAGCGCCGCCTGCAGGCGGAGTTCGACGGAGCGCCGGTGCGCTCGGCCTTCGAGCACGCCGCCGTCGGGCCCGGCTTCCTGGAGGTGGTCCCGGACTTCACCGGCCGCACGGCCGCCCTGGACGCCGTCTCCGCGTGGTACGCCGACCCGGGCGCACCCCCGGTGCTCGTCGTCACCGGCCCGCCCGGGACGGGCAAGTCGGCCCTGCTCGGCGAGGTGCTGCACCGCTTCGCCGCCACGGCCCGCAGCTCCCCGGACCGGGCCCGGATCGGCGCGGTGCTGCGCCTGACCGGGAGCACCCCGGAGGACGTGTCCGGCCAGCTCGCCCGGGCGCTCGGCGCCCCGCTCCCCCGCGCCGCGGAGCCCTCCACGGCGGAGCCCTCCACCGCGGGCCCGGCCCCGGGGGAGGTCGAGCGGGAGGGGCTGCGGCGCCGCCTCGCCGACCGCGCCGCGCCGGCCGCGCCGGCCCTGGTCCTGGCCGACGCCCTGGACGAGGCCCGCGACCCGGTGCGGGTGGGCGCGCTGCTGAGGGAACTCACCGAAGCGGCGGGCGTCCGGCTGGTCGTGGGCACCCGCCCCAGGCCCTACGGGGACGAGGGCACCGGCGGGGCCCGGCTGGACCTGCGGACCGTCCTCGGCTCCACCACCGGCCGGGCCCGCGTCCTCGAACTGGCAGCCGACCCCGACGCGGCGGCGGACTACGCCGCCGACGGCGTGCGCCGCATCCTCGGGGAGCACCCGGTGCAGGACGCGGCCCGGGCGGAGGCCGCCGTCGGGCGGGTGCGCCGGGCGGTCCACTCGCATGTCGCGGGCGGGTCCTGGCAGTTCCTCCAGGCGGCCCTGGCCGTGCGGGAGCTGGCGGAGCGCCCTGGGCTCCTCGCGGGGGACGAAGCCTCCGCGGCCGGGCTGGAGCGGCTCCTGGCCAGGGACCGCACCGGGCTCTTCGGCGCCGCGCTCGACCGCATCACGACGGGCCTGCCCGCCGCCCGGCCGCTGCTGGCCGCCCTCGCGCTCGGGCAGGGCCGCGGGCTGCCGCGCGCCGACGGCGTGTGGGTGCAGGCGGCGGCGGGCATCGCGGGCGGGACCGACACCCCCGGCAACGAGGACGCCTCGCTCCTGCTGAGCCGGGCCGCGGCCCATGTGCTGCTGGACGGGGAGGACCGGCGCAGCGTCTACCGGCTCGGCCACCGCACCTACGCCGAGCAGCTCCAGGCGGCCACCACGGCGGAGGAGCGCCTGGGCATGCTGGCCGCGCTGCTGGAGCTGGCGGACCGCCAGTGCGCGGCCGGGCAGCCCGTCAGCCCTCATCTGCGGACCCGGCTCGCCCAGTACGCCGCAGACTGCGGCGCGCCGGGCTGGAGGGCGCTCGCCGGGCGCCCCTCGGTGCTGGACCGGCTTCCCGTGGCCGCCCTCGGCGCCCTGGCGCTGGCCCCGGGCGGGCAGCGGGGCGTGGCGGCGGCCGCCGAACTCCCCGCGGAGCTGCTGGGCACCGTCGCCTCGGCGCACCTGATCGACCGGGCGGGCCCCGGCGACCGGCCCGGGCTGCGCCAGCTGGGCGGGCTGCGGGCCACCGGCCGGCTGCACCCGGCCGGGTCCGGGGCCGCCTGGGAGGTGTGCTGGGGGCGGCTGCGTCCCGTGCCCCCGCACCTGGCCCTCGACACCCCGGACGGCGGGGTGTCGGCGCTCGCCGCCCGGCCCTCGGCGCCGTGGCTGGCCACCGGCTCGCTGGACGGCACGGTGGTGGTCTGGACCCCGTGGACCGCGCACCGGCCCGCGCTGCTGCTGCGCGGCCACGACCGCCCGGTGACCGCGCTGGCCGCCCACGGCGGGCCGGAGGGACCGGGTGTGCTGCTCGCGGCCTACGACGACCGCACCCTGCACCGGTGGGACACCGGTGCCCCCGAGTGCGCGCCGACGGCCCTCGCCTCCGCGGAGGCGGTCCGGGTGCTGGTCGCCCTGCCCGACGGCAGCGGGCGCTTCGCCGCCGCCGGGGACCGCGGCCACCTCGCCCTGCTGGGCCCCGGTCCGGGCGCGGTGCGGGCGGTTCCCGGCCCGGCGGACTCGGACGTGGTCGGCCTGGTCCCGCTGCCCGCACCGGGCGGCGGGCAGTGGCTGGCCGCCGCCCACCGGTCGGGCGAGCTCGAACTGTGGGACGTGACCGGGCCGGAGGCGTCCCGGGTGGCCTCGGTGCGCACCCGGGTGCCGCTGGCGGCGCTCGCCGCCGTCACGGACGCCTCCGGGGTCCTCTGCCTGGCCACGGCCACGTCGGACGAGGGCGCCGGCGAGGTGCGGCTGTGGCGCGTCGACGAGGCGGCGGGCCGGGTGGCGCTGCTGTCCTCGGGCGCTCCCGTGCCGGCCGCGGGGGCCCCCGGCGGCCGGGTGCTGGCCACGCTGCCGATGCCGGGGGGCGACGCCCTGCTCGTCGCAGGAAGGGGGAGCCCCCTGGTGCTCCTCCGTCCCGGCGGCCCCGGCCGGACGGTGGGCTGGGGCGGGCCGGGCGGCGCCACCGCCGTCGCGGTCCTGGCCGGTCCCGGCGGAGGGCACGTGGTGGCGACGGCGGCACTGCGCGACCCGCGGGTCCGGCTGTGGACCCCGGGACCGCGGGACGGCACCGCCTCCGGCCATCCCGCCGGGGCGCCGCGCGTCACGGCGCTCGCCCGGTGGTTCGCCCCGGACGGCACGGAGGCCGTGGTCGTGGCCGAGGAGGGCGGTGCGGCGGGCGCGCCGGGGCTGCGCGTCCTGCGCGCGGCGGACGGCCGGGCGGCCCCGCCCGGGGCGCGACCGCCGTCCCCCCGGGCGGGGGCGGACCCGGCGGTGCCGGGGCCGGTGGCCGCCCGGCACCGGGCGCGGGTGATGGGCTGGGTGGAGCTGGAGGGCGCGGGCTGCGCGGGGCGGTGGGCCAGCCTCGGCCGCGAGGGCGACCTGAGGCTGTGGCAGGGGCGCTCCGGAGGCGGCTTCGAGGAGCTGCGCCGCGTCCCCCTCGGGTCGCCGGGGGTCGGTCTGGCGGCGCTGCGCGGCGGACGGCTGGCCGTCGCGGTGGAGGACGGGGTGGCCGTCCTCTCCACGGTTCCCGTGGGCGCGGGGGCACGGGAGGGCAGGGGAGGCGGAGCGACGGACGGCTGAGGGCATCGCCGCGGAGGAGCTGAGGAGGGCGCCGAGGCCTCGGGCGGCCGTTCACGGGGAGGAAGGCGGTCCGGCCCCGCTCGCCGGATGGCGGAGGGGGCCGTCGGGGCGGGCGGGAGCGTCTGGTGTCGCGCCGCTGCGGGCCCGAGCGACACCGGAGTGCTGCCGCGCCTCCTCGTCACGCCGGTGGCGGGCCGGGGCGCGAGGTCCCACGGACCGCGGCAGCCGGGGTGCCGGGCCAGCCGGGCCCGCCACCGGTCGGGGGACGGGCAGGTTCGGCCCTTCGCACCGGGTCGTGTGCCCGGCGACCCGGCGGGGCGGCGGGCCGCTCCGGGCAGTGTCCCGCCGTAAGACCCCCTCGGCGGCCGCACCCCTGGTCCTCGGTCCCCGGCCTGTAAGACCCTCTCGGCGGCTGCGCCCCTTGTCCCCTATATAGGGGACAAGGGGCCGCGCCCCTCCGGACGGCCCCACGGTAAGAACACGGTTTCGAAGCGCTGCGGGGCGGCGGGTTCTCCGCGGCTCGGGCCACCGCTAGAGTGTGCGAACGCGCAGAGCGGCGCGGGGGCCGGTCCGGTATGGCCGGACGGCGCCGGTGGCGGGCTTCGCGCCCGCCGTACCGCACGTCCCCGGAGGTTCCGCAGCATGACCGCTGCCCTGCCGCTCCCGCGACCTCCCCCGCACCGGCGGGACCACCTGCTCCGCACCCCCTCCCACGGCCCCCGCCCCGGCACGGTTCCCGCGGGTGCGGAATCCGTCGCGAACCGCCGGGAGACCTGGCCGAATCATCGCGGTTCCGCCCGCGCCCGCCGTGTCCCGCGGGCGGCCCCTGACGCTCCGCTGTCACCGACGCCGCCGCCCCCGCAGCCGTCCGGACACCCGCCGCAAAAGACCGCGGAGTCCGCCGCAACGGCCTCACCGGCGGAAACACGGGGTGCGACGCCTAGACCACTCAGGATCAAGTGTCCGATACATGGATCCATCTGTTCATATAACGATCACGTCACCGACCCAGCAGATTCAAAGATTACTCGCCGTTATGTGATGTGCGTCACTAAGGATCTCGTAAGGACCGTGGTAGACATGCGCCACTCCGCAGTCGGCGCGCCCCACGCGTCGGAGCAGAGTGGCCGGCTCCGCCGGTAGCAAGACCAGGGTGCCGACGGACCGGTCCGCGGCCCGCCGAGCACCACGGGTCGCCGAACGGACAACGGCGTTCGCTCCCAGCCCCGCACACCGACCGGTGTGGACACCCCTCCGCACACCGGCCCTGCGTCATCGAGGTAAGCCAACGTGTCACTTGAGTCCATGACCGAATCCGTCGACTCCGCCGTCAGCGGGTTCTTCGAGCCCGTAGCGAAGTGGCTCGGCGAAGTCGTCTTCTACTCGGTCCGCATCAACGGAACGGACCTCCCTCTGATCGTGGCCTGGCTCGTGGTGGCCGGTCTGGTCTTCTCCACCTGGTTCGGGTTCATCCAGATCCGCAAGTTCCGGCTCGCCGTGGACGTCGTCCGCGGCAAGTACGACGACAAGAACTCCGCCGGTGAGGTCAACCACTTCCAGGCCCTGACGGCCGCCGTCTCCGGCACCGTGGGCCTCGGCAACATCGCCGGTGTGGCCGTCGCCGTCTCCATCGGTGGCGCGGGCGCCACCTTCTGGATGATCCTCTGCGGCCTGCTCGGCATGGCCACCAAGTTCGTCGAGGTCACGCTGGGCGTGAAGTACCGAGAGGTGCACGCCGACGGCACCGTCTCGGGTGGCCCGATGCACTACCTGCGCAAGGGCCTGGTGGACCGGTTCGGTCCCGGCGGCAAGACCCTCGGCAAGATCCTCGCCGTGCTCGCCTCCGTCATGGTCCTCTTCTTCGGCCTCTTCGGCGGCAACCTGTTCCAGGTCAACCAGTCCTACGCCCAGCTCGTCTCCGTCACCGGTGGCGAGGACGGCCTGATGGGCTCCTCGACCGGCGCGCTGTTCTTCGGTCTGGCCATCGCCGCCCTGGTCGGCATCGTGCTGCTCGGCGGCATCCGCTCCATCGCCTCGGTCACCAGCCGCCTGGTGCCCGCCATGGCCGGCATCTACATCGTCGCCTGCCTCGTCGTGATCCTGGTCAACGTCACTGCCGTCCCGGCGGCCATCGGCACGATCATCGAGGGCGCCTTCAACCCCGAGGGCGTCGCGGGTGGTGTGATCGGTGCACTGATCATCGGCTTCAAGCGCGCCGCGTTCTCCAACGAGGCCGGTCTCGGCTCCGCCCCGATCGCGCACTCCGCGGTCAAGACCAAGCACCCCGCCAGCGAGGGCCTGGTCGCCCTGCTGGAGCCGTTCATCGACACCGTCGTCATCTGCACCATGACCGCGCTGACGATCGTCATCGCCAACCCCGCCAGCTGGGCCGAGGCGCGCAACGACCAGTCCATCGGCGGCGTGACCATCACCTCGGACGCCTTCGGCACCGTGATGCCGTGGTTCCCGTACATCCTCACCATCGCGGTGATGCTGTTCGCCATCTCCACGGTTCTCACCTGGGGTTACTACGGCCTGAAGTCCTGGACCTACCTCTTCGGCCGCAGCAAGGCCAGCGAGGTCACCTACAAGGCCATGTACACGGTGGTCGCGGTGGCGGGCTCGCTGCTGACGCTCAACACGCTGATCGACATGGCGGACGCGGTGCTCTTCATGCTCGCCGTCATCAACATCGTCGGCCTCTACCTCCTGGCCCCGATCGTCAAGCGGGAGCTGGACAAGTTCCTGGCCTACGTCAAGTCCCGCGATGCGGGCGAGCACGTCGACGGCGACGAGGACGAGGACGAGGAGCCGGCGAAGGCCACCGTCTGATCCTCTCCCGCCACACGGCCGAGAACGGGCCCGTCCCCCCGCACCCGCGGGGAGACGGGCCCGTCCCGTTCCCCCGGGTGCGCCGAGGAGCGCCGGGCCGGGAGGAGGGAGCCTCAGGCGCCGGGCGGCCCGGCGAGGAAGGCCGTGATCCGCTCCGCCACGCGCGGGCGGTCGGCGCCCCACCACACGAAGTGGCAGGCCGCCCCGCTCACCAGCAGCTCCGCCCCGGGGATCGCGGCCACCAGGGCCTCCGCGTGGCCGAAGGGCACGGAGCCGTCCCGGGGCGAGGCCACGACCAGCGTCGGCACCGCGACCGGGCGACCGGGCCCCGCCCCGGCCCGCAGCCAGGTCAGATCGTTGGCGAAGCCCGCGCCCGACCGCATGGACGCCATCAGCGCGGTCGCCTCCGCCCGCCCCTGCGGGCCGAGCCCGGCCAGCGCCCGGGCCGCCGTGCCGGTCGTCAGGTCGCGCAGCAGCACCCGCAGGGCCACCCCCGGGGCGCCGTGCACCAGCAGCCGGACAGCCCCCCAGGTCAGCGCCTCGACGCGGGGCCCGAAGAGCAGCCGCCCGACCGCGGCCGTCCGGCGGCCGGGCCAGGGCAGCGGGCCGACCGCCGACTCCAGCACCAGCCGCTCCACGAGTTCCGGATGGCGGGCCGCCATCGCCAGCGCGGTCGGGCCACCCGCCGACACCCCGACGCAGGCCGCCACCCGCCGTACCCCGAGACGCGCGCACAACTCCGCGGCCGCGTCCGCGAAGGCACCGGGGGCGGGGGCGGTGGTGACGGGCGTCGCCCCGTAGCCCGGCCGCGAGGGCACCAGCAGACTGCAGCCCGCCTCCCGGTAGACCTCCTCCCCCAGCGGCAGCCCGGCCCGCAGGTGACCGCCGTGGAAGACGAGCACGACCGGCCCGCCGCGCGGCTCCCACCGGTACTCCACCTCCCCCGCCCCCAGCACCATCCGCCCGGTGGCCTTCTCCCTCACGGCTCCCCCTCCGCCGACTCGTATGTGCACACGTCCGGAGGCCAGCATGGCCCGGCACTGCCCGGCGCGGCGGCTCCGGGGCGTCAGGGTCGTGTCAGGAACCGAGGCCCCCGCCGCGCCGAGCCACCGCCCAGGGCCCCCGCCGGGGCACCGGAGGACCGACCGGGCCCCGACAATTAGGGCATTCGACCCATTGACCACCGGGCTCGTGAAGCGTTCCATGGACATAAAGGAAAAATAAGGCGGCTGGCAGGAGGTGTGGCCCACCATGACCACCCGATCCGACATCGAACAGCACCCGGACGTCGCCGAGATGCGCTCCCGCTTCGAGCGGGCCACCTCGAACCCCACGGCCCAGTCGGTCGAGACCCTGGCGCTGATCACCGGCGTCTACCTCGCGGCGTCCCCGTGGATCGCCGGGTTCAGCGGTCTGACCGCCCTGGCCGTGACCAACCTGATCCTCGGCCTCGCCTACTGCGCCTGCATGGGCGGATTCGCCTCCGCCTACGAGCGCACCCATGCGATGGCGTGGACCGCCTGCGCGATCGGCGCGTTCACGATCATCTCCCCGTGGGTCGTCGCCGGGAGCGTCGACACCACCAGGACCGTCGTCAACAACGTGATCGTCGGTGCGGTCGCCCTCCTCTGCGGCCTGGCGATGGCCGCCGGCGGCCGTCGTGGACGCGGCGGCGCGTCCTTCGGCCCCTCCGCGATGAGCTGAGCGGCCTCCCGCCCGCTCCGCCCCGCGCACCCGCGAGGCCCCGGTCCCCCGGGGCCTCGCGGGCGCGCACCCGCCCGTCGCGGCTCGGGAGCACGGGCGCGCACCCCGCCCGTCGCGACTCAGGAACCGGGGCCGGGCATCCCGCCGCTCAGCCGCTCGCGGTCGTCCGGCCGGACCTGGATGACGAAGAGCGCGATCAGCGCGGCGATCACGGCGAGGACGGCCGCCACCACGAAGGCGGCCGAGACCCCGGCGCTGAGGACCTCGTCGCCCCAGGGCGGGGGCAGTTCACCGGTGCGCCGGAACAGCAGCCGCTCGGCCGGTCCGGCCTGCTCCAGGAAGGCCGGGACCTGGCGCTCGGCCTCCTCCGCGCTGACCGTTCCGAAGACCGTGACCAGGATCGACAGGCCCAGTGAACCGCCCACCTGCTGGGTGGCGTTCAGCAGCCCCGAGGCCGCACCCGATTCATGGTGCGGCACCCGGGAGAGGGCCATCAGGGTCAGGGACACGAACTGCATGCCCATGCCGAGGCTGAAGACCAGCATCGGCCCCAGGATGCTGCCCGCGTAGGTGGAGTGCACATCGGTCAGCGTGAGCCAGCCCAGGCCCGCGGCGGACAGCAGCGCACCGGTCACCATGAAGGGCTTGGGCCCGAACCGGGGCAGCAGCTGCGAGGCGGTCCCGGCGCCCACCGCGATCACGGCGCTGACGGGGAGGAAGGCGAGCCCGGCCCGCAGCGGGCTGAAGTCCAGGACGTTCTGGACGAACAGCGTGAGGAAGAAGAACATCCCGAACATCGCGGCGGCGAGGCAGAGCATCATGCCGTAGGTCCCGGCCCGGTTGCGGTCGGCGAACATGTGCAGCGGGGTGATGGGCTGGCGCGAGCGCCGCTCCACCGCGAGGAAGACCGTCAGCATCGCCACGGCCACGCCGAAGGACGCCAGGGTGACCGCGTCGCGCCAGCCGTCCTGGGCGGCGCGGATGAACCCGTAGACCAGGGCGGCCATCCCCAGGGTGGAGGTCAGCGCGCCGAGCAGGTCGAAGTGGCCGGGGTGCCGCTCGGACTCCCTGATGTAGCGCGGGACGGCCAGCACGATCAGCAGGCCGATGGGGACGTTGACGAACAGCACCCAGCGCCAGTCCAGCCACTCCACGAGCATCCCGCCCGCGAGCAGCCCGATGGCGCCGCCGCCCGCCGAGACCGCCGCGAACACACCGAAGGCCCGGTTGCGCTCGGGCCCCTCGCGGAAGGTGGTGGTGATCAGGGCGAGCGCGGTCGGGGAGGCGATCGCGCCGCCGACGCCCTGCAGGGACCGGGCCGCGAGGAGCTGGCCGGGGCTCTGGGCGAGGCCGCCCAGCAGCGAGGCGAGGACGAAGAGCAGCACACCGGAGACGAACACCCTGCGGCGTCCGAGGATGTCGCCCGCCCGGCCGCCGAGGAGCAGCAGACCGCCGAAGGTGAGGGTGTAGGCGTTCACCACCCACGACAGGCTGGTGGTGGAGAAGTCCAGCGCGGTCTGGATGTGGGGCAGGGCGATGTTCACGATGGTGATGTCGAGGACCACCATCAGCTGGCAGGAGGCGATGACCAGCAGGGCGATGTGTTTACGCCGGGCCTCCCCCGCGTCGTGACCGCGGACGGTCGGCGTGGCGGGCTGGGGGGTGGTCATGGCGCATCGTGTCCCGGACCGGGGATCCCCCGCCGGCCGGGTCCCCCGTTCGGCGGGTCGGTGGGCGGGGCGTCCACGGTACGACGTTAGGTCCGGCCCTTCGGGGCCACCACTCGATCTTCGCCGGGTGACCGGGGGATCCCGGTCCGCGACCGGGGACGGCGCCCGGGACCGTGCGCCCCTCCGCGCCCCGCGGGCCCGCGCACCGCCCGGTCACGGCAGCACGGCGGTCCCGCCGGTCCCGACCGCCCGGTCACGGCAGCACGGCGGTCCCGTCGATCTCGACCAGGCACTCCTCGTCCCACAGCCGGACCACCCCGACGACGGCCATGGCCGGGTAGTCCCGTCCGGCCAGGCGCCGCCAGAGGCGGCCGAGTTCCCCCGTGTGCGCCCGGTAGTCGGCCACGTCGGTGGCGTAGACCGTGACCCGGGCGAGGTCGTGCGGGGTGCCGCCGGCCGCGGCGAGGGCGGCGAGCAGGTTGGTCAGCGCCGTCTCGAACTGCTCGGGCAGCGTGGCGCCGACGACCCTGCCCTCCGTGTCCAGCGCGGTCTGGCCGGCGAGGAACACCAGCCGGGTGCCGCTGGCGGTGACGGCGTGGGAGAAGCCGGTGGGAGGCGAGAGTTCGGCGGGGTTGTGGCGCTGGAGGGTCATGTGGCGGTCTCCTCGGGGCGGGCGCCGGGTCCGGCGGAGTAGAGCTCCCTGGCGATGACGGTGCGCTGGACCTCGGTGGCGCCCTCGTAGATCCGGGGAGCCCGTACCTCGCGGTAGAGGTGCTCCAGGAGGTGGCCGCGACGCAGTGCCGCCGCGCCGTGGAGCTGGACGGCCGCGTCCACCACGTACTGCGCGGTCTCGGTGGCGAACAGCTTGGCCATCGCGGAGCGCCGCGGCACCCCGGGCGCGCCCTCGTCGTAGGCCGAGGCCGCGGCGTACACCAGCAGCCGTGCGGCCTCGGTGCGGGTGGCCATCTCCGCGGTGGTGTGGGCGACGGACTGGAGGTCCTTCAGCGCGCCGCCGAAGGCGCGGCGGTCGGCCGTGTGGGCGAGCGCGGCGTCCAGCGCGGCCTGCGCCATGCCGACGGCGAAGGCGCCGACGCTGGGACGGAAGCGGTTGAGCGTGTCCATCGCCACCCGGAAGCCCCCGTCCGGGGCGCCGAGCACGTCCTCGCGGGAGACGGGCACCTCGTCGAAGGAGAGGGTCCCGATCGGGTGGGGGGAGAGCATGTCGAGGGCGCTCCCCGTGAGCCCGGGCCGGTCGGCGGGGACGAGGAAGGCGGTGACGCCGCGGGCCCCGGCGCCCTCGGTGGTGCGGGCGAAGACGGAGTAGAAGTCGGCCTCGGGGGCGTTGGAGATCCAGCACTTCTCCCCGCTCAGCCGCCAGCCGCGGCCGTCCGGGCGGGCCTTGAGGGCCAGGGCGGCGGCGTCCGATCCGGCACCGCGCTCACTCAGCGCGAAGGCCGCCACCGCGCGCCCGGCCGCCACCTCGGGGAGCCAGCGGGCCCGCTGGGCTTCGGTACCGGCCCGGACCACGGGCGAGGCGCCCAGCCCCTGGAGGGCGAGCGCGGTCTCGGCCTCGGTGCAGGCGTAGGCCAGGGACTCGCGCAGCAGGCACAGTTCGAGGGCGTCCGCCGCCACGAGGCATTCCAGGAGGCCGAGTTCGCCGAGGGCCGCGACCAGGGGGCGGTTGACCTGCCCGGGTTCGCCCTGCTCGGCCAGGGGGAGCAGCTGCTCCCGGGCGAGGGTGCGCAGCTGCGCGCACCGGGCGAGCTGCTCGGGATCGAGTGAGAATGCGGGCATGCGCGGCCCCTCCTGCGGCGGTCGGGACCGGGCACCAGACGCCCGGCCCGGCTTTCACCCGCACGGTATCGCGGAGTGTTGACTGTCGTCACCATAGCGATACGCTCCAGCAGTGGCCGCTTCCCGCCCGCCGGGCGGAGTACCGGCCCGCGCCCGCCCGCGACCGCCCCGGGAGCCGCACCCGGTCACCACGCTGCACGCCGGGCCCGGGCGCCGCACCCCGGGGCGGCGTCCGCGCACCCCACCGAACGCTTCGCTACCCCACCACCCACCAGGGGGCGAGACCATGGAGCTGACACCCTCGGCCCACCTCGACACCTTTCCGCGCGACCATCTGCCGCCCCCGGGCACCTGGCCGGACCTGCTGCACGAACTGCCCGGGCTGCGCTACCCCGAACGGCTGAACAGCGCGGCGGAGCTGCTGGACGGCACGATCACCCGGCACGGCGGCGGGCGGCCCGCCTTCCGCGGCGCCGACGGCACGGTGTGGTCCTACGCCGAACTGCGGTCCCGGGTCGACCGGATCGCCGCGGTGCTCACCGGGGAGCTGGGCGTGGTGCCGGGGAACCGGGTCCTGCTGCGGGGGCCGACGACGCCCCACCTGGCCGCGTGCTGGCTCGCCGTGCTGAAGGCGGGGGCGGTCGCGGTCACCGTCCTGGCCCAGCAGCGGGCGGGCGAGCTGCGGACGGTCTGCGAGATCGCCCGGGTGGGGCACGCCCTGTGCGACGCGCGCTCCCTGGGCGAGCTGGCCGCGGCGGCCGTCCCCGGACTGCGGGTCACCTCCTTCGGCGGCGGGGGCGCCGACGACCTGCTCACCCTCGCCGAAAGGGCCCCCGACCGGCCGTTCCGGGCCGTGGACACCGCCGCCGACGACGTGGCGCTCATCGCCTTCACCTCCGGCACCACGGGGCGCCCCAAGGGGTGCATGCACTTCCACCGGGACCTGCTCGCCGTCGCCGACACCTTCTCGGCCGAGGTGCTGCGTCCGGAGCCCGGGGACCTCTTCGCGGGCAGCCCCCCGCTGGGGTTCACCTTCGGGCTCGGCGGGCTGGTCCTGTTCCCGCTGCGGGCGGGTGCCTGCTCGCTGCTGCTGGAGCAGGCCGGGCCCGCTCAGCTGCTCGCGGCGATCGCCCGCCACCGGGTGTCCGTGCTGTTCACCGCGCCGACCGCGTACCGGGTGATGCTCGACGAGCTCGACGGGCACGACCTGGGCTCGCTGCGCCGCTGCGTGTCGGCGGGCGAGAACCTGCCCGAGGCCACCTGGCGGCGGTGGTACGAACGCACCGGTCTGCGCCTGATCAACGGCATCGGCGCCACGGAGCTGCTGCACATCTTCATCGCCTCCGCCGACGAGGGCATCCGGCCCGGCACCACCGGCGTCCCGGTGCCCGGCTGGCAGGCCCGGGTGGTGGACGCCGAGGGCGTCCCGGTGCCGGACGGCGCACCGGGGTGGCTGGCGGTGCGCGGCCCGGTGGGCTGCCGCTACCTCGCCGACCCCCGCCAGCGGGAGTACGTGCGCGGAGGCTGGAACATCACCGGCGACACCTATGTGCGCGAGCCGGACGGCTGGTTCCGGTACGTCGCCCGTGCCGACGACATGATCGTCTCGGCCGGGTACAACATCGCGGGTCCGGAGGTCGAGGAGGCACTGCTGCACCACCCCGACGTGGCGGAGGCCGCCGTGGTGGGCCGTCCCGACGAACTCCGGGGCCAGATCGCCACCGCGTACGTGGTGCTGCGCGAGGGCGCGTCTGCCGGCAAGGACACCGAGGAGGCGCTGGCCGAGGCGGTGAAGGAGCGGCTGGCCCCGTACAAGTGCCCGCGGGCCTTCGTGTTCCTGGACGCCCTGCCGCGTACGCCCACGGGCAAGCTCCAGCGGTTCCGGCTGCGCGGCCTAGAGTGAGCGCGTGGCCGAGCAGCACACCCCCCGATCCCTGATCGTCACCCTGTACGGCGCCTACGGGCGCGAGCGACCGGGCCCCTTCGCCGTGGCCGAGCTGATCCGGCTGCTCGGCGCGCTGGACGTGGACGCCCCCTCGGTGCGCTCCTCCGTCTCGCGGCTGAAGCGGCGCGGACTGCTGGTGCCCGAGCGCACCGCCTCGGGCGCCGCCGGGTACGCGCTGTCCGCCGACGCCCGCCAGCTGCTGGACGACGGGGACCGCCGGATCTTCGCCGGCTCCCCCGCCGATCCGGGCGAGGGCTGGGTGCTGGCCGTGTTCTCCGTCCCCGAGGCCGAACGCGCCAAGCGCCATCTGCTGCGCTCCCGGCTGGCCCGGCTGGGGTTCGGGAC
This sequence comes from Streptomyces sp. NPDC048001, assembly GCF_043203115.1. Lineage (NCBI taxonomy): Bacteria > Bacillati > Actinomycetota > Actinomycetes > Kitasatosporales > Streptomycetaceae > Streptomyces > Streptomyces sp. NPDC048001. The sequence goes on along the minus strand of NZ_JBIDBN010000005.1, from coordinate 410,524 downwards.
GGCGGCGCCCGGGGTGTGGATCGCCCCGGCGCGGCTGGCCGAGGAGACGCGGCACACGCTGCTCCGGCTCCGGCTGGACGCCTACGTCGACCTGTTCCGCGCCGAGCACCTGGGGTTCGCCCCGACGGCCGAGGCGGTGGGGCGCTGGTGGGACCTGCCGGCCATCGCCAAGCAGCACGAGGAGTTCCTGGGGCTCCATGAGCCGGTCCTGCGCGTCTGGGAGGAGCGCGGGGACCCCGGTGCGCGTCCCCGGGACGCCTACCGGGACTACCTGACCGCGCTCGACCTGTGGCGCCGCCTGCCGTACGCGGACCCCGGGCTGCCCGCGGAGCTGCTGCCGCAGGGCTGGCCGGGTGCCCGGTCCGCGGCCGTCTTCACCGCGCTGCACGGGCTGCTGCGGGACCCGGGGGCGGCCTTCGTGCGGGCGTGAGGGCGGTCCGCGCGGACGGGAGGGGCCGGTCGGGCGGCCGGGTTGGTCCCCGCCCCGGCGGTCAGGGCAGGGTCAGACGGGGCTTGGGCCCGTCGGTGCGGCCGGTGGGCGGGGTGCGGCTGCCCGCCCGGTAGGGCAGGGGCCAGACGGCCCCCTCGCCCGTGTACCCCTGCTCCGCGGCGGCGTGCAGGGTCCAGTGCGGGTCGTACAGGTGCGGGCGGGCCAGCGCGCAGAGGTCGGCGCGGCCGGCCAGCAGGATCGAGTTGACGTCGTCCCAGGAGGAGATCGCGCCCACCGCGATGACCGGCACGCCCGCCTCGTTGCGGATCCGGTCGGCGAACGGGGTCTGGTAGGAGCGGCCGAACTCGGGGCGCTCCTCGGGGACGACCTGGCCGGTGGAGACGTCCACGGCGTCGGCGCCGTGCGCGGCGAAGGCCCGGGCGAGGTCCACGGCGTCGTCGGCGGTGGTGCCGCCGCGCGCCCAGTCGGTCGCGGAGATCCGCACCGTCATCGGCCGTTCGGCCGGCCAGACCTCCCGCACGGCCTCGAAGACCTCCAGCGGGAAGCGCAGCCGCCGCTCCGGCGAGCCCCCGTAGGCGTCGGTGCGGCGGTTGGTCAGCGGGGAGAGGAAGCCGGACAGCAGGTACCCGTGCGCGCAGTGGAGTTCGAGGAGGTCGAAGCCGCCGCGTACCGCCCGGCGGGCGGCGGCGGTGAACTGCTCGCGGATCCGGGCCAGTCCGGCGCGGTCGAGGGCGTGCGGCACCTGGTTGACGCCGGGCCGGTAGGGCAGCGCCGAGGCCGCGCCGAGCGGCCAGTTGCCCGCGTCCAGGGGCTGGTCGATGCCCTCCCACATGCGCTTGGTGGAGCCCTTGCGCCCCGAGTGGCCGAGCTGCACGCCGATGGCCGTGCCGGGCGCCTGCCGGTGGACGAAGTCGGTGACGCGCCGCCAGGCCGCCGCCTGCTCCTGGGTGTAGAGCCCGGTGCAGCCGGGGGTGATGCGGCCCTCGGCGCTGACGCAGACCATCTCGGTCATCACCAGCCCGGCCCCGCCGAGGGCCCGTGCCCCCAGGTGGACGAGGTGGAACTCGCCCGGCAGCCCGTCCTCGGCCGTGTACATGTCCATCGGCGAGACGACCACGCGGTTGCGCAGGGTCAGCCCGCGCAACCGGAAGGGGGTGAACATCGGCGGGGTGCCGGGCGGGCAGCCGAACTCGTCCTCCACCGCGGTGGTGAAGGCGGCGTCCCGCAGCCTGAGGTTGGCGTGGGTGATCCGGCGGCTGCGGGTGAGCAGGTCGAAGGCGAACTGGCGCGGGGGCCTGTCCAGATGGGTGGCGATCTCCTCGAACCAGCGCAGGCTGGCGGCGGCCGCGCGCTGGGTGGACTCCACCACCGGGCGGCGCTCCTCCTCGTAGGCGGCGAGCGCGGCCGTCAGGCCGGGGTGCTCCTCGATACAGGCGGCCAGCGCCAGGGCGTCCTCCACGGCGAGCTTGGTGCCGGAGCCGATGGAGAAGTGCGCGGTGTGGGCGGCGTCGCCGAGGAGTACCACGGTGCCGTCCGACCAGCGCTCGTTGACCACGGTGCGGAAGGCGGTCCAGGCGGAGGAGTTGCCCCGCAGCGCACTGCCGCCGAGCGGCCCGGCGAAGATCTCCGCGCAGCGGGCCGCCGAGCGGGCCTCGTCCATGGCGTCGAAGCCGGCCGCCCGCCAGACCTCCTCGCGCATCTCGACGATGACGGTGGAGGAGTCCTCGGCGTAGGGGTAGCCGTGCAGCTGCATCACGCCGTGCCGGGTCTCGGCGATATCGAAGCGGAAGGCGGGGAAGGCGGTGTCCGCGGCCAGCCAGATGTAGCGGCAGCGGTGGGTGGTCACCCGGGGCCGGAACACCTCGGCGCGGGCCTCGCGGGTGGCGCTGTGGACCCCGTCGGCGGCGATCACCAGATCGTGGCGGGCGGCCAGTTCGGCGGTGGGCGGGGCAGGGGTGCCGAAGCGGAGCCGGACGCCGAGCGAGGCGCAGCGCCGGTGCAGGATCCCCAGCAGCCGTCGGCGGCCGAGGGCGGCGAAGCCGTGCCCGCCGGAGGTGTGGCGGTGCCCGCGGTGGGTGATCTCGATGTCGTCCCAGCGGACGAAGTCCTCGCTGAGGGCGCGGTGGACGACGGGGTCGGCGTGCTCGATGCCGCCGAGGGTCTCGTCGGAGAGCACCACGCCGAAGCCGAAGGTCTCCTCGGGGGCGTTGCGCTCCCAGACGGTGACCTCGCGGCGCGGGTCGAGCCGTTTCAGCAGGGCGGCGGCGTAGAGCCCGCCGGGCCCGCCGCCGACGACGGCCACGCGCAGCGGGGGCGCACCGGCCGTCCCCGGCGCGGGGGCGGCACCGGGTGCGGGGGCCGGCGGGGCGGCGGTCATCAGCGGCCCTCCCAGCGCGGCGGGCGCTTCTCGGCGAAGGCGGCATGGAACTCGGCGTAGTCGCGGCCGTTCATCAGCAGCGCCTGGGTGGCCGCGTCCATCTCCACGGCCGCGGCGAGGGGCATGTCCAGTTCCGCGGTGAGCAGGGCCTTGGTCTGGGCGAGGGCGAGGGAGGGGCCGTCTGCCAGGCGGCGGGCGAGGGCGGCCGCCCGGGCCGGGGCCTGCCCCTCTTCGGCGAGTTCGCTCACGAGGCCGATGCGCTCGGCCTCGGGGGCGCGGACGGGCTCCCCGAGCATCAGCAGCCGGGTGGCGTGGCCCAGCCCGACGGTACGGGGCAGCAGGTAGGCGGCGCCCATGTCGCCGCCGGAGAGGCCGACCCGGGTGAAGAGGAAGGCGAAGCGGGCGGACGGGTCGGCGACCCGGAAGTCGGCGGCGAGGGCGAGCACCGCACCGGCTCCGGCGGCGACGCCGTGGACGGCGGCGACCACGGGGAACGGGCACTCGCGGATCGCGCGTACCACCTGACCGGTCATCCGGTTGAAGTCGAGGAGTTCGGCGGTGTCCATGGACAGGGTGGCGCCGATGATCTCGTCCACGTCCCCGCCGGAGCAGAAGCCGCGGCCCTCGCCGCCCAGGACCAGCGCGCGGACGGAGCGCTCCCGGGAGAGTTCCGCGAGCAGGTCGCGCAGGTCCGCGTAGGCGCCGAAGGTGAGGGCGTTGAGCTTCTCCGGGCGGGCGAGGGTGACCGTGGCGACTCCGTCGTCCCTGGTCAGCCGCAGATGGTGCCACTTCTCGGTGGGCTGTGCGGAACCGGTAAAGGGACTCATCGAGTGCTCCTTCGGCGGGCGGTCTGCTGCTGCCTGCCCCGAAGCTATCACTTGTTCCTGACTGTCGTCACGAGTGCGCTATACGCTGCTCGGGGGAGGCGGGCCGCCGCGGACGGCGGCCCGGGACGGCACAGGACCGTGACAGTGCGGCGATCCGGTAGCGGTTCCGGCACGACCCGGCACCGGGCACCTCCCGAGCGGGCCCGCGCCCGGGAAGCGCGCCTACGGTGGGGCGACGACCACCAGCGAACGGAGCGGCGCCGTGCTCCACGAACCGGTTTCCCCGCCTTCCGCGCCCGCGGGCCCTCCGCCCGCCGCCCGGCGCCTCACCCTCCCCCACGCCCCCGTGGCGGTGCCCCTCGCCCGGGCGGCGGTCAGGGCGGCACTGGCGGCGGCGGGGATCCCGGCGGACCGCGACACGGCGGAGCTGCTGACGGCGGAGCTCGTCGCCAACGCGGTGGAGCACACCCCGGGCGGGACGCCCATCGAGCTGGTGGTGGAGACACTCCCCCGGGGCTGCCGGGTGGAGGTCCGCGACGCGGGGCCGCCGCTGCCCGACCCGGCCCCCCGCACGGGGGCGCTCTGGCGGGAGGACGGCCGCGGGCTGGTGCTGCTCAGGGCTCTCAGCGCCACCCACGGCCACCGCTGCACGGAGGGCGGCAAGGCGGTGTGGTTCACCCTGTCCGCACGACGCTGAGGGCCGAGGGCACCCCCGGCGACGGAGGGCCCACGGCCCGCGCGAAGCGCCCGGCGAGGGCGGCACCGACCCGGGAGGTCCGGGCGCAGGGGCGGGGTCCGGCCGCGGGGGCGGGGGTCCGGCACCCCGGGGCAGGGTCCCGGCCGCGGGGGCCCACGCGACCCCGGGGGGAGTCGGGAGCGGGCTCAGGGGGCGGCGAGGGTGGCCACCATGACCGCCTTGATCGTGTGCATCCGGTTCTCCGCCTCGTCGAAGACCACCGAGTGCGGGGACTCGAAGACCTCGTCCGAGACCTCCAGCTCGGTGAGCCCGTGGCTCTCGTGGATCTCCCTGGCCACCTCCGTGCCCAGGTCGTGGAAGGCGGGCAGGCAGTGGAGGAACCGCACGTCCGGGTTGCCCGTCGCCCGCAGGACGTCCATGGTGACGGCGTAGGGCGACAGGGCCTTGATGCGCTCGGCCCAGACCTCCTTCGGCTCGCCCATCGACACCCACACGTCCGTGGCGACGAACCCGGCCCCGCGGACCCCTTCGGCGATGTCCTCGGTCAGGGTGATGCGCGCACCGCTGACCGCCGCGGCCTCGCGGGCGGCCGCCACCACCTCGGGCTCGGGCCAGTAGGACTCGGGGGCCACGATCCGCACGTCCATGCCCAGCAGCGCCCCGGTGACCAGGTAGGAGTTGCCCATGTTGAAGCGCGCGTCGCCGAGGTAGGCGAGGGAGACCTCCTCCAGCGGGCCGGCGCTGTGCTCGGTGATGGTGAGGACGTCGGCGAGCATCTGCGTCGGGTGCCAGCGGTCGGTGAGGCCGTTGTAGACGGGCACGCCCGCGTGCTGCGCCAGCTCCTCGACGGTGCCCTGGGCGTCGCCCCGGAACTCGATGGCGTCGAACATCCTGCCGAGCACGCGCGCGGTGTCCCGGACGGACTCCTTGCGGCCGATGTGCGCACCCGAGGGGTCGATATAGGTGGTCGAGGCGCCCTGGTCCGCGGCCGCCACCTCGAAGGCGCAGCGGGTGCGCGTGGACGCCTTCTCGAAGATCAGGGCGATGTTCCTGCCGCACAGGCGCCGCTCCTCGGCGCCCGCCCGCTTCGCGGCCTTGAGCTCGGCGGCCAGGGCGACCAGCCCGCGGAACTCCTCGGCCGTGAAGTCCAGCTCCTTGAGGAAGTGGCGGCCTGCGAGATGAAGGGCCATGGGTGATGCTCCAGGGATGCGCGTCGCGGCGAGGGACGATGGAAGTCTATACGAAGCACTGCATCTATATACAGCCCCCTGGGGCCCGGGAACCCGCTCGCCTCCGGGCGGCCCCCAGGGGGCACCCGGAGGCGACCGCACTACTGTACGGACTCCCGCTCGACGGGGCAGCTCATGCAGCGGGGCCCTCCCCGGCCGCGCCCCAGCTCGCTGCCGGGGATCTCGATCACCTCGATGCCCTGCCGGCGCAGATGGGTGTTGGTGGTCACGTTCCGCTCGTAGGCCACGACCACACCCGGTTCGACGGCGAGGACGTTGCACCCGTCGTCCCACTGCTCGCGCTCGGCGGAGTGCACGTCCTGGGTCGCGGTCAGCACCCGGATGTCCTTCATCCCGAGCGCCGCGGCGATGGCGTCGTGCATCTGCTCCGGCGGATGGTCGCTCACCTTGAGGCCGCCCGCGGTGTCGGCCGGCTCGATGGTGTACGAGCGCAGCATCCCGAGCCCCGCGTACTGGGTGAAGGTGTCCGCGTCGACCATGGTCATCACGGTGTCCAGGTGCATGAAGGCCCGCCTCTTCGGCATGTCGAGGGCCACGATCGTCCGGGCGGAACCCGCCGCGAACAGACCGCGGGCCAGCATCTCCACGGCCTGCGGGGTCGTCCGCTCGCTCATCCCGATCAGCACCGCGCCGTTGCCGATCACCAGCACGTCCCCGCCCTCGATGGTGGAGGGGTAGTCGTCCTGCCCCTCGGACCAGTGGTGGAACGGCGCCGCGCGCTCACCCGCGAAACGGGGGTGGTGCTTGTAGATGGCCTCGAAGTGGACCGTCTCGCGCTGCCGCGCCGGCCAGCGCATGGCGTTGATGGAGACGCCGTCGTAGATCCACGCCGAAGTGTCCCGGGTGAACAGGTGGTTGGGCAGCGGCTGGAGCAGGAAGTCGTCCAGTTCCATGGCGTGGAAGCGGACCGAGGTCGGCTCGGTGTGCCCCGCCAGGAACTCGCGCTTGGTCATCCCGCCCACCAGCGCCTCCACGAGGTCGGCGGTGGGCATGGCGTCGAAGGCGTCCCGCAGGTGCCCCGTCGCCAGGGGTCCGTACTCCTTCTCGTCGAAGACGCGGTCCAGCACCAGGGCCCGGGCCGAGGGGAGGTCCAGCGACTCGCGCAGCAGATCGCCGAACAGATGCACCTCCACCCCCCGGTCGCGCAGCACGTCGGCGAACCCGTCGTGCTCCTGGCGGGCGCGGCGCACCCAGAGCACGTCGTCGAAGAGGAGCGCGTCCTTGTTGCTCGGTGTGAGCCGCTTCAGTTCCAGATCCGGCCGGTGGAGGATGACCTGGCGCAGGCGGCCGGTCTCGGAGTCGACGTGGAATCCCATGCCTCCATCCTCACCGCGCCGGGGGCCGTTCACCCGGCGAACGGCGCGGCTCCTTCCCCGCGGCCGCCGCGGGACCCGGCGACGGCGCGCCGGAAGCGGTCGGAGCCCGCCCGGCCGGCGGCGGCGCCGGCCGGGAAGCCCTCGTCCGGCGCCGGGACGGCGGCGTCGGCCGCGGCCTGGGGCCCCGGCCCGAAACGCTGCCGGTAGGCCGAGGGCGTGAGACCCGTCTCGCGGCGCAGCAGGGCGCGGAGGTTGGCCGGGGTGCCGAGTCCGCTGTGGCGGGCGACGGCGTCGATGCGGATGTCCCCGCGTTCGAGGAGCCGGCGGGCGAGGGTGACGCGCTGTGCGGTCAGCCATGCGAGGGGCGTGGTGCCCAGTTGGCTGCGGAAGCGACGATGGAGGGTGGTGGTGCTCACGGCCGCTTCGGCCGCGAGGCCCCGGACGGTGAGGGGGGTGTCGAGCCGTCCCTGCGCCCAGGCGAGGAGCGGAGCCAGGGACTCGTCGGGCAGTTCGGGCAGGGGGCGTTCGATGAACTGCTTCTGTCCGCCGTCGCGGTGGGCCGGGAAGACGAGACGGCGGCTGATGGTGTTGGCGGTCTCCGCCCCGTGGTCCATGCGGATGATGTGCAGTCCGAGGTCCAGCGCGGCGGCGCTGCCCGCGGAGGTGAGGATGCTGCCGTCGTCGACGAAGAGGACGTCGGGCTCGACGTGGACCGCGGGATGACGGGCCCGCAGGAGTTCGGCGCACTGCCAGTGCGTGGTGGCGCGACGTCCGTCCAGCACTCCGGCCTCGGCCAGCGCGAACGCGCCGGTGCAGAAGGAGACCAGGCGGGCACCCCGGGCGTGGACGTCGCGTATGACGTCCAGGACGGCGGGCCGCCGCGGGCCGTGGGCTTCGGGCCGGCTCGGGACGATCAGGGTGTCGGCGGTGTCGGCGGCCTCCAGTCCGGCCGCCTGGGTGAGGGTGAAGAAGCGGTCGCGCATCACCGTGCCGGCGTCCGGTGTGCAGAGGGTGAACTCGTACAGCTCCCGTCCGAGTTCGGGCCGGGGAAGGCCGAAGAGCTCGGTGGCGCAGCCGAGTTCGAAGGGGTTGGTGTGCTCGTCCACGAGTACGGCCACACGGTGGGGGCGGTCCGGGGAGGCGTGGAAGGATTCTTGCGGCATGCGCCTGTTCTAGCACTCACGCACCGCGACGCGAGCGGCGAAGAATGGATCCCGGTGAGCGGCGGCGGGCCCTGCGTCCCCGCGGATGCCCTGCGTCCCCGCTCCCCCTCCTGTGTCGGCTCCGGTGAGAGGAACATGTGCATGCGCCATGTGCGGCGTACGTCCGCGGTGACAGCGACGAGGACGGCTCCACCGTCCGCCGGGGCGCGAGGGAGGACTGCGGTGCCGCCCGGTCGGCGGTGGGGTGCGCGTCTGGCCGCCCTGCTGGTGGCCCTGCCGGGCGCGGTCGTGACGCCCTTGCTCATGGCGGACCCGGCAGCCGCGGCGTCCGGCGGCACCGTGTGTCTCACGCCGGCGGCCGCCGGCGTCCACCGCTGGGACGGCGGCACCTCCTGGACCCGGACCAGCGCACGCGGCACGGCCGAGGAGACCCTGCCCTGTGCGGCCGGAACCACCGGCGCCGAGGACGCGGCGGACGCTCCGTCCCCCTCCCCCTGCGCGACCGGAGCCCGCTCCGACCTCGACACGGCACTGTCGGAGGTGTGGGACGACCCCGGGCTGCCCCCTCTGGAGCGGGTGCTCGTCGTGCAGTACCTGACGGCCCGCTGGACCACGACGGTCGGCCAGGAGGCCAACGCGTGCAAGGCTCTCGCCGACGCCTACGGCAGCGTCCTGCGCGGGCTGTGACCCGCCGCACCCTCGCGTTCCCGACCCCGGGTGCCCCGGCGCGCCCTGCCTCGGGTCCCTGACCGGGAGGGGCGGGGACGGCCTGCCGAACCCTGCCGCGCCACTCCCGCTCCCCCCGCCCCGGGGCGGGCCTGCCCGAGGGGCCGCAGCCCGCTCGTGCCGGGCGGCCTCCTCGGGGCACCGGCCCTCCGCCCCCGCCCGGCCCTGCTCGGGACCGGTACCGCCGCACGGTCCGGCCCGGCTGCTCCAGCGACTCCACGAAAGACCAGCCTCCATGACCACAACCACGACCACGGCCACGACCTCGGCCTCGGCCGCGCGTCCGCCCGGCCCGCGCACGCCGCCCACCGTCCTGATCGACGACCGGGCGCTCGGGGACTTCCTGAGCGTCGCCGCCGACGTGTACCGCCGCGTCACCGCCGAGGCCCCTCTGCCGTGCTTCGCGCTCCTCCTCGGCCGGGCGGAGGGGCCGGCCTTCCATGTGCGGCGGGTCGCCTTCGGCCGCAACGCCCGTACCAGCGACCCGACGGCCCGGCAGGAGTTCTCCGACACGATCGTGCCCCGCTTCGGGGCGGCGTACGAGAACGAGCACCGCGGCTGGTGGATGGACTCCACGGATCTGCTGAAGGCGGCCAGACAGGCGGAGGAGGCCGGTCTGGACCTGCTCGGCTCCATCCACATGCACCCGGACTGGCACCGCATCGGACCGCCCTCGGCGCGCGGGCAGGTGCTCAGCGAGCGGCCCACCCCCATGGACCGCCATCTCTTCGGCCGGGCGGGCTGGCCCCTCAACCTCATCTGCTACCTGGAACGCCGGGGTGACGCCTTCTACCACGCGCTCGCGGGCTGGACGCCCCCTGCGGAGGGCTCCGGCACGGACGTGTGCACCGCGCTCGACCTGCGCATCCGTACCAGCGCCCTGGCGGCGGTGTGACGGAGATGGACGAGCCCGGCACACCGGCGCATCCCGAGGTCCGGCGGGAGCAGGACCTGCGCGCGATCGCCGCCCTGTGGGACGAGTTCGCGCGGGGCTGGGCGGCAGGCGACGCCAGGCGGTTCGCCGCGAGCTTCGCCGAGGACTGCGACTTCACCACCGTACGAGGCGGCAAGCCGGCCGGCCGGGCGGGCATCGAGGCCGGACACGCGGAACTCTTCCGCGGCCCGTACGCGGGAACCACGCTCGACACCGAACTCAGGGCCGTCCGCTTCCTCCGCCCGGGCCTCGCCACGGTCGACGCGGCGTCGGCGATCAGGGCGCCCGGTGGCGCCGTGCGGACCCGCACCCATGCTCTGGCCGTCGTGGAACGGACGGCGGAGCGCACCTGGCTGATCACCGCGTTCCACAACATGGTCCCCGTCTCCCCCGCCGCGCGGGAGGCACCCCCCTCGAAGGAGTCCGCGATGCCCACACCCGTCACCCGACCCGCGCTGCGCCATCTGGCCGTCGTGGCGCGCGACCCGGAGAAGCTCGCCGCCTTCTACGGCGAGGTCTTCGCGATGGAACTCTTCCACCGCGATCCGGACGGCAGTTGCTTCCTCTCCGACGGGTACCTGACGCTGGCGCTGATCAAGCACCGGCTCGACGGCGAGACCCCGGTGGGGATGAACCACTTCGGCTTCCATGTCGGGAGCACGGCCGAGGTGTCCGAGGCCCTCGTCGCGGCCGGCACCCCGGAGCCGGCGGAGCGCTTCACCGACCGCCCCTACGCCGAGTACCGGGCGATGGATCCGGAGGGGAACTGGTTCGACCTCTCGGCCCACGGCTTCGGCGGTCCCCGGCCGCCTGCCGGTCCTGCCGAGGCGTGATCCGCGGCGGGTGACCGGGGCCGGGCCGGGGCCGCGAGCCGGAGCCGCGAGCAGGCCGGGCCCCGGGGCGGACGCGGACCGCACCGAGCACCGGGCACCGGGCACCGGGCGATGCGCACGGGCGCCGCCGGGCGGGCGGTGGTGCCCGCCCGGTGTCCAGGGGTTCCCGGTGTCCAGGGGTTCCCTGCCTCAAGGGGTACCCGGTGTCACAGCCGGGGGTCGACCGGCTCCGACTCCAGTGCGAGGACCGCGAACACGGCCTCGTGGACCCGCCACAGCGGCTCCGCGTCGGCGAGCCGGTCCAGCGCCTCCAGCCCGAGCGCGTACTCGCGCAGCGCGAGTGAGCGCTTGTGGCCGAGGGAGCGCTGCCGCAGCCTCTCCAGGTTCTCCGGGCGGGTGTACTCGGGCCCGTAGACGATGCGCAGGTACTCGCGTCCGCGGACCTTCACCCCGGGCTGGACGAGGCGTCCCCCGGCGTTCCTGGCAAGCGCCTGGAGCGGCTTGACGACCATGCCCTCCCCGCCGCGGCCGGTCAGCTCCAGCCACCAGTCGGTCCCCGCGCGCACCGAGTCCTCGTCGCCGGTGTCCACCAGCAGGCGGCGGGTGATCCGCAGCAGACCCGTGGGATCGTGCTCGACGAGGCGGTCCAGCCAGGCCAGTTGGCGGTCGTGCGGGACGGCGGCGAGGCTGCGGCCCTCGGCCGCCAGGATCTGGAAGGGTGCGAGGTTCACCCCGTCGAGCCCCTCGGTGCTCCAGCAGTAGCGCCGGTAGGCGTCGGTGAACGCCGCCGCGTCCGCCGCCCGGGCGGCCTGGCGGGCGCGCAGCCCGCCGAGCGGCACGCCCCGGGCGGCGGCGGCGTCCAGCGCCCCGAGCGCCGTCGGGAACGCCGCGCCCGAGGCCGCGCCGACCGCGGCGTACTGGGCGCGCAGCAGACCGGTCGCCTTGAGGGACCAGGGCATCAGCTCGCCGTCCAGCAGCAGCCAGTCGGTGTCCAGCTCCTGCCACAGGCCCGCGGCGCCCACGGCCGCACGCAGCCGCTCCAGCACCTGCTCCGTGACCCGGGGGTCGTCGAAGAACGGGCGCCCGGTACGGGTGTGCAGGGCTCCCGTGGGGCCCTCGACGCCGAAGCGGCGGGCCGCCGCCCGTGCGTCCCGGCACACCAGCGCCACGACCCGGGAGCCCATGTGCTTCTCCTCGCACACGACCGTGCCCACACCGTCCGCGCGGTACTGGGCGAAGGCCTCCGCCGGGTGCTCCAGGTAGCCCTCCTGCCGGGTGGTGGCGGTGGGGGCCATCGTGGGCGGGAGATAGGCGAGCAGCCTGGGGTCGACGGCGAAGCGGCTCATCACCTCCAGCGCCGCGGCCGCGTTCTCCTCCCGGACGGCCACCCGCCCCGTCTGCCGGGTCTCCACCACCCGGCGGCCCCAGACGTCCGCCAGGTCCAGCGGCCGGCCCTCGCGGCCGCCCGGCGCCTCGCTGGTCATCGGGCGGACCGGCTCGTACCAGGTCCGCTCGGCCGGGACCTCCACCAGCTCCCGCTCGGGCCAGCGCAGCGCGGTGAGCTTGCCTCCGAAGACCGCACCGGTGTCGAGGCAGATGGTGTTGTTCAGCCAGGACGCCGCCGGCACCGGGGTGTGCCCGTAGACCACCGCCGCACGCCCCCGGTAGTCCTCCGCCCACGGGTAGCGCACGGGGAGGCCGAACTCGTCGGTCTCGCCGGTGGTGTCGCCGTAGAGCGCGTGCGAGCGGACACGGCCGGAGGTGCGGCCGTGGTACTTCTCCGGCAGCCCCGCGTGGCAGACCACCAGGCGGCCCTCGTCGAGGACGTAGTGGCTGACCAGGCCCTCGACGAAGGTGCGCACCCGCTCGCGGAAGGCGGGGTCCCGGGCGTCCTCCTGCTGGAGCTGGGCGATGGTCTCGGCGAGTCCGTGGGTGTGCCGGACGGCACGCCCCTTGAGCCACCGGCCGAGCTTGTTCTCGTGGTTGCCGGGGACGCACAGGGCGTTGCCCGATGCGGTCATGGCCATCACCCGGCGCAGCACCCCGGGACTGTCGGGCCCCCGGTCCACCAGGTCGCCGACGAAGACGGCGGTGCGCCCCTCGGGGTGCACGCCGTCCACGTAGCCGAGCCTGGCCAGCAGGGTCTCCAGTTCGGAGGAGCAGCCGTGGACGTCGCCGATGATGTCGAAGGGGCCCGTCAGGTGGCGCAGGTCGTTGAAGCGGCGTTCCAGGACGACCTCGGCGGTGTCCGCCTCGGCGGGGTCGCGCAGCACGTGCACCTTGCGGAAGCCCTCGCGCTCCAGGCCGCGCAGCGACCTGCGCAGTTCGCGGCGGTGGCGGCTGATCACACGGCGCGGCACACCGGCGCGGTCGGGACGAACGGCATTGCGGGCGGCGCACACGTCCTCGGGCATGTCGAGGACGATCGCCAGGGGCAGCACGTCGTGCTCGCGGGCCAGCCGCACCAGACTCCTGCGGCTCTCCGGCTGGACGTTGGTGGCGTCGACGACGGTCAGGCGTCCGGCGGCCAGGCGCTTGCCGACGATGTAGTGGAGCACGTCGAAGGCGTCGCCGCTCGCGCTCTGGTCGTTCTCGTCGTCGGCGACGAGGCCGCGGCAGAAGTCGGAGGAGACGACCTCCGTCGGCTTGAAGTGCTTCCTGGCGAAGGTCGACTTGCCGGAGCCGGTGGCGCCGACGAGGACGACCAGGGACAGGTCGGTGACGGGGAGGCGGCGCGGGGCGCCGGTGGCCGCCGCCGGGGCGTCCGGTCCGGCGGCGGTCCGCGCGCGGGGCTGCGGACCCGTCTCCCGCGGAGTACCGGGGGTGGGGCTCGTGGTGTCCATGGTGTCCGTCGCCGGGTCGGGGGCGCTGTGGCCCGTGGGGTTGCTGCCGGTCATGCGTTCTCGCCCTCCTTCTCCGTGGCGTCGGTCCGCGCCTGCGGCTCGTCCCGCGGTCGGGGGGCGGGGTCGGCCGGTGTGTGCCGCGGTGCGTCCGGCGCGGTGCCGTCCGCGGCCGTCCGCTCGAAGACGGCCATCTGGGTGGGTGGTCCCACCTCGGGGTCGTCGGGGCCGACCGGGGCGAACCGCACCCGGTAGCCGTGCCGTTCGGCCACCGAAGCCGCCCAGGTGCGGAACTCCGCGCGGGTCCACTCGAAGCGGTGGTCGGCGTGGCGGACCCGGCCCGCGGGCAGCGTCTCCCAGCGGACGTTGTACTCGACGTTCGGCGTGGTGACGAGCACGGTGCCGGGCCGGGCGGTGCCGAACACGGCGTGCTCCAGGGCGGGCAGCCGCGGCGGGTCGAGGTGCTCGATCACCTCGCTGAGCACGGCGGCGTCGTAGCCGGTCAACCGCTTGTCGGTGTAGGCGAGCGAGCCCTGGACAAGGCTGACGCGGGAGGCCTGGCGCTCGCCGAGGCGGTCCAGCCTGAGTCTCCGGGCGGCGACGGCGAGCGCGCGTACCGACACGTCCATGCCCACGATCTCGGTGAAGCGGACGTCCTGGAGCAGGGCCTGGACCAACTGGCCCTGGCCGCAGCCCAGGTCGAGGACCCGGCTCGCGCCCGCGGCGTGCAGCTCCGCCAGAACGGCCTCGCGGCGCTGCACGGCGAGCGGCACCGGGCGGTCCTCGGTGTCGGACGTCTCGTCGACGGCGTTGTCCACGTCCTCCAGGCGCAGGTCGTCCGCCTCGGCGAGGCGGATCAGCTCCAGCCGGTCCATGGCCTGCCGGGTGAGGCTCCAGCGGCGCGACAGGTAGCGGCTGGTGATGAGCTTCTGCTCCGGGTGGTCCGCGAGCCAGCCCTCGCCGGCGCGCAGGAGCTTGTCGACCTCGTCGGGGGCGACCCAGTAGTGCTTGGCGTCGTCGAGGACCGGCAGCAGGACGTAGAGCTGCCGCAGGGCGTCGCGCAGGCGCAGCTCGCCCTGCAGGACGAGCCGGACGTAGCGGGAGTCGCCCCACTCGGGGAAGCTCTCGTCCAGGGGGACCGGCCGGGCGTCGACGTGCGCCCAGCCCAGCGGCTCGAAGAGCGCGCGGACCAGCTCCGCACCGCCGCGCGCGGGCACCGCGGGGAGTTCGACGCGCAGCGGCAGGGGGGCGGCGGCACGGTCCGGCAGGGCGTTGCAGACGCCTCGCAGCGCGCTCTTGAACACCGTGCTCAGGGCGACGGCGAGCAGGGAGGAGGCCGCGTACGGGCGGTCGTTGACGTATTGGGCCAGGGCCGTGTCGGGCGCGCCGCCGCGCCCCTTGCCCTTGCCGCGCCGTACGAGTGCCACCGGATCGACCTCCAGCAGGAGGGCCGCCGTGCAGCGCTCGGCGGAGGCCTCCGGGTAGAAGACGTGCGCGGTGCCGTAGGCGGTGGAGAACGCCTGCGCGTTGTCGGGATGCTTGTGCAGCAGGAAGCCGAGGTCCGTCGCGGGGTTCTCCGGGGTACCGGTCGTACTGATCGTCAGGAACACCCGTGTGATTATCGCGGGTCGCCGGTGCGGCGACCACGCGTTTTCGCCCGTCGGGGGCCGTGGGGGGCCGCGGCTGCCGCAGGCTCCGCCCGGCGCGCGCGGCAGCACCGGGCCGCGCCCGCGGGCCGGGTGACCGGGGCCGGGTGACCGGGGCCGGGTGACCGGGGCCGGTGGCCGTGCACCCGCCGGGTCCGGATCACGGCGGGCGGCGCAGCAGCGGGGCGAGGGCGGCGATGCGGTCCGGGCCGACCCGGCAGCAGCCGCCCACCAGCCGGGCCCCGGCGGCGCGCCAGGAGCGCACCGGCGCGGAGTCGAAGGCCACTGCTCCGTGCCAGGCGCGGGCGACGGGGTCCCAGTGCTCGCCGCTGTTGGGGTAGACCACCCCCGGCCTGCCGGTGACGGCCGCCGCCACCGCCAAAGCCGCCCCGGCCTCCGGGGGATCGCAGCAGTTGACCCCGACGGCGGCGACACCCCGCCGCCCCGCGGCCACCGCGAAGGCCTCCGCCAGGTCCTGTCCGGCCCGGGTGCGGCCGTTCGCGACGGTGTACGAGAGCCAGACCGGCACCCCGCAGCCCTCCGCGGCCTCCAGCAGGGCGTGCGCCTCCTCGGCGTCGGGCACCGTCTCCAGGGCCAGCACATCGGGACCGGCTGCGGCGAGGGCCTCGATCCGGGGGCGGTGGAAGCGCTCCAGTGCGCCGGGGGGCAGCCCGTAGCGGCCGCGGTACTCGCTCCCGTCGGCGAGGTGGGCCCCGTAGGGCCCGACGGAGGCGGCCACCCAGACCTCGTGGTCCGCCTCCTCGGCCGCCGCCCGGGCCAGGGCGACACTGCGGGCCATCAGGTCACCGGCCTCGCGCCGGCCCGTGCCGCGGCGGGCGAAGCCCTCGAAGGTGGCCTGGTAGCTCGCGCCGATGAGCACCTGGGCCCCCGCGCGCGCATAGGCGCGGTGCGCGGCCAGGATCTGCGCCGGGGCGTCGGCGAGCAGCCGCGCGGACCAGAGCCCGCCGCTCAGGTCGCAGCCCTGCGCCTCCAACTGGTTGGACAGGCCCCCGTCGAGGAGGAGGGTGTCCTCGGCGAGCGCCTCGGTGAGCGTGCGGACAGGTCGCACGGCGTCCTCCCTTCCTCGTGCGTCCCCGGGCCGGGGCCCGGGGCTGCGGGGGCGCCGCCCCGGCGCGGCGCGGGGAGCGACCGCCGGGGTCCCGGTCGGGTCGTGCCCGGGCAGGGGCAGGAGCGGAGCCGGTGCGGGACCCGGCCCCGGACCCTGTGGTCCGCCCACCGGTCCGGGCCGCCGGGCGGGCGTCCGAGGGCCTGCGGGGCGTGGGGTGCGGGCACCCCTGCCGGCCACGGTACTCCGGCCACTCGCCGGGAGCGCCGACGGCGGCCGCGGAGCGCGTCAGCCCAGTTGGGACTGCACGGCCGAGGAGATCAGTTCGAG
This sequence comes from Streptomyces sp. NPDC048001, assembly GCF_043203115.1. Taxonomy (NCBI): domain Bacteria; kingdom Bacillati; phylum Actinomycetota; class Actinomycetes; order Kitasatosporales; family Streptomycetaceae; genus Streptomyces; species Streptomyces sp. NPDC048001. The sequence goes on along the minus strand of NZ_JBIDBN010000005.1, from coordinate 394,068 downwards.
GTGGTCCAGGTCGTCGAGGTCCAGCACCTGGAGGTAGATCCGGGAGCACCCGGTCTCGGCGTAGCGGCCGATCCTGTCCACCACCTCGTCGGGAGAGCCGGCCAGCCCGTTGGCCCGCAGTTCGTCGACCTCCCGGCCGATGGCGGCGGCGCGCCGGGCCACCTCGGTGTCGTCCTTGCCGACGCACACCACCAGGGCGTTGGAGTAGACGAGGTCGTCGGGGGCCCGGCCCGCCCGGGCGGCGGCCTCGCGGACGCGGCCGAACTGGCGCACCGTGTCCTCGATCGACGCGAAGGGCAGGTTGAACTCGTCGGCGTAGCGGGCGGCCAGCCGCGGGGTGCGCACCGCCCCGTGGCCGCCGATCAGCACCGGGACCCTTGCCTGGGCGGGCTTGGGCAGGGCGGGCGAGTCGGTGAGCCGGTAGTAGGTGCCGTCGAAGTCGAAGGTGCCGCCGGTCCCGGTGCCCCACAGCCCGGTGATGATCGCCAGCTGCTCCTCCAGCCTGCCCATCCTCTCCTTCGGGAACGGGATGCCGTAGGCGCGGTGCTCCTCCTCGAACCAGCCTGCGCCGAGGCCGAGTTCGATCCTGCCCCCGGACATCCGGTCGACCTGGGCGACCTGGATCGCGAGCACGCCCGGGTGGCGGAAGGTGCCTGCCGTCATCAGCGTGCCCAGGCGGATCCTCCGCGTCTCGCGGGCGAGCCCGGCCAGGGTGATCCATGCGTCCGTCGGCCCGGGCAGGCCGTCGGCCGATCCCATGCGGAGGTAGTGGTCGGAACGGAAGAAGGCGTCGAAGCCGAGGTCCTCGGTGGCCTTGGCGACGGTGAGCAGCGTGTCGTAGCTCGCGCCCTGCTGGGGCTCGGTGAAGATGCGAAGATCCATGCACCCATCCTGCACCGCGGCCCTGTCCGCGGCCGGTCAGCGGGGGCCAGCGCGCCCGCGGACGGCCTCGGGAGGGGCGGCCTGGTGCACGGAGAGCCTGCGCAGCATCTCCCTGACCCGGTCCCCGGATTCGTCGGCGATGTCCATCGTCTCGATGCACTGCCAGTAGAGCCCCTCGTCGTCGGTGGCGCAGGCGACGCCGACCAGGACGATGCCCAGTTCGCCCAGCAGGCCGAGCAGTGCCGTCAGCACCGCGGCCGGGTCCGCGACGCCCGTCAGCCGCGCGGCCCTGAGCCCGGCGGCCCGCACCGCCGGGTGGTCGGCGGGGGTTCCCGCCCGGGCCGCCGTCTCGCTCAGCGCCCGGGCCTCCCCGCGGAGATCGGGAGGCCCCCCGGAGGCGATGACCCCTCCGACGGCGTGCGCCAGGGCCTGGATCTGCCAGGCCTCGGCTATCACCTCCGCGACCTCCGTGCTGCGCTCCAGCGCCTGCCTGCTGCTGCCGATGAGCCGTAACGCGTCCATCCCCGCACCCCGTTCCGACGACTGCCTGCCCTCCTACTTCACTACCCAGAGTGAAGGTCATCGACCAGAAAAGCCAGGGGAATTCGGAAATCTGTGGACAGCCAGGCGGTTGTGGATACTTCGATGACTCCGAAGAGTGACGATCTAGTCGAGAGGGAACCGGCTCTCGTTGCGGTGGACCTTGTCGCGCAGCGCCTGGCCCGGGTCGACGCCGAGCACCGCGCAGAACTGGAGCAGATAGGCGAGCACGTCCGCCACCTCGTCGCGGACCCGGTGCGCCTGCGCCTCGTCCTCCATCACCGCCGCCGACTCCTCGGGGGTCAACCACTGGAAGATCTCCATGAGTTCGGCGGCCTCCACGCTCAGCGCCGAGGCAAGGTTCTTCGGGGTGTGGTAAGTCCCCCAGCCGCGGGCGGCCGCGAACTCGACCACCCTCCGCTGCAGATCGGCCAGGTCCGGTCCCTCGTCTCTCGTCATGCCCCCAGGTCTACCACCGCCGCCCCGGGGACCCCCCTCGCGCAGGAGCCGTCCGCCACCGCGCCGAGGAGGCGGATGTGCCCCCGGGCGCACATCTCCGCGGCCAGGAGGGTCAGATGGCGCGCCTGCTCGGGGTCGAGGCCGCGGTCCAGGCCGTCCGCCAGCACCGTGAGGGACTGGTAGGCCTCCGGCACCTCGGCGACCGCGTCCACGGCCAGCACTCCGGGGCCGGTCAGCAGGACCAGCGCCAGCGCGAGGTAGCGCAACTCCCCCTCCCCCAGCCGCCCGACGGGGGTGTCCGGACGGCCCTGCCCGCGGGCCAGGAGCGCCCGGACCGTGCCGTCCTCCGCCGCCTCCGCCCGGACGTCGGCCACCTCCCCCGCACAGCCCAGCCGGGCCGCGCCCACCAGGCGCGCATGCCGACGGGCGCACTCGCTGCGCGTGCGGTACAGGACCTCGGCCAGGTTGTCGCACCCGCGCCGCAGCCGGCCCGGGCCGGCGGGCACCGGGGCCCGCATCCGCTCGGGGCGGGGATCGCACGAGAACACCGGCCGCAGCGCCATCACCACCTGCTCGGCGGCGGCCAGCACCCGGAGCTGCGCCGTGGTCCGGCCCGCCACGTGCAGCGGGAGCAGCGCGGTCGCCAGCCGGTCGTCGGGCAGCGCGGCCCGGGTGACGCCTTCCGTGCCGGAGGTGTGCCAGCTCGCCTCCACGCTGCGCCTGCGCGGGTCGCGCAGCGCGGTCGCGAGCAGGACCCGCCCGCCGCAGGTCAGCCGTTCTCCGACGATGCGGAGCTCCGGCTCGACCTGGACGGCGAGGTCGAGGCGCACGGGTCCCTCGGGGCCGTCCGCCGTGCAGCCGAGACGGAAGCCGCGACGCCCCTGCCGGTCGGGCCGGGACCACTCCGGCACGCACCCCGCCGGATCGGGTACCGAGCGGTCGAGGACCCGGCCGGCGGCGAGCCGGGCCAGGACCTCGAAGGCGTGCAGGGCCGTGGTCTTGCCGCTGCCGCTGCTCCCCGCGAAGAGGGTCAGCGGAGCGATCGGCAGGGTGGCCGCGCGGTGGGCGCGGAAGGCCGAGAGCCGCAGTTCGGTGACGGACGGGCGGGCTGCTCCCGGGGCGGCCGGGCGCGGGGCGCGGGGGCGGGCCGGAGACGGCGTGGAGTCCATGGGCCGGACCGTACGCAGCAAGATCCACGAGGAACCGTTCCGGCGCCGCGGGCTTCCTACGAATGGGGTACGGCCGCCTCCGCGGAACCGTCGACCTCGGTGCCGGGAGGCGCCAGCAGGAAGACGTTGCGGTCCACCCGGTGCATCGCGCTGCCCAGGCCGAAGACCACACCGCTGCTGAAGTCGAGGATCCGCTTGGCCACGTCGGCGTCCGCCGCGGTCAGGTCGAGCAGCACCGGGGTGCGGTCGATGAGGTACTCGGCCACGTCCCGGGCGTCGGAGAAGACCTGCACCCTCAGCACCACCAGCCGGCGTTCCCCCTCGGTGGTGCCGGCGTACTCCCCGGGAACGGTGCGGTGGTCCGCCCGCGACGGCCATGCGTCCCGGCCGCGCAGCGGCACCACCCGGGCAAGGCCCTCCCACTGCTCGTCGGTGACGTCGTACCTCTCGTACCTACTCATGGGTCCATCCTCGCGCCCCTCACCCGTTCGGCCCAACTGCGACACGGGGGTGAGGGGCACGGGGCGACGGGGGTCAGCCGCGGGCGAAGACCGCGACGGTGCGCGGGGGGACCGTGAAGGTGCCCGAACCCCGGTCGTAGGCGGCGGACTTCACCACCGGGTCTGAGCCGTGCCGCTGCACCGGGTGGAGGGCGTAGCGCTCACCGGCGAGCGCGGCGAGTTCCTGGTCCTGCCGCTCGGCGGTGGCGTTGAAGACGACCACCAGCCCGCCCAGCCGCATGGTGACCACACCCGGCGCCTCCTCGGGGCCCGACAGCGGGAAGGACAGCTCCCGCTGCACCCGGCGGGCCGTTCCCAGGGAGAAGACGTCCTCCGAGGTGCGGATGCGCAGCAGGTCCCGGTAGGCGGCCGAGGCCCGCGTGATCTGCGGGCAGCCGGCCCTCAGCGACGGGGCCGCCAGCAGCGGCCTCGCGTGGGGCCACTTGGCCTCGTTGTCCGCGGCCGGCGGAAGGCCGCGGCCGAAGCCGTTGCCGTCCCGGCAGTCCCAGTGGATCGCGTTGAACCAGTCGCCGCTGTCGTAGGAGTTGCGGTCCAGCGACTTGGAGCGGAGCAGGTCCGTCCCCGCCTGGGAGAGCGCCGGGCCCTGCGAGAGGGCCGCGGTGGCCATCGCGAGGACCTGCATCCTGGCCCGGTCCGCCGGCGGGGTGCCGACCGGGAGCTTGTAGGCCAGGGCGTCGTAGAGCGTCTCGTTGTCGTGGGCGTCCGCGTAGGCGAGCGCCTCGCCGGGGGCGGCGGCGTACCCGGCCGGGGAGCCGTTGTAGTCGACCTCGGCGCCGGTCACCTCGCGGCCGGAGGTGTCCGTGAACCGGTAGGAGGCGAGGTTGCCGGTCAGGCCGACCTTGAGCAGGTCCTGGTAGTGCAGCAGCCGGGCCTTCTGCTCGGCGGGAGTGCCGTTGGCCGGGGAGCCGTTGGGTTCGGTGTACAGGCCCGAGGCGAAGCCCTGCACTCCCGGGTCCTCGTCGAAGGGGCCTCCCCCGCGTACCGCGTCGCGGGCCCGGTCGGAGAAGGTGGCGATGCCGGTGCCCGCCATGTTCTCCTGCGTGGCCTGGACGAAGCGGGCGTCGTCGGCGACCTCGCCGAAGTTCCAGCCCTCGCCGTACAGCACGACGGCCTTGCCGTCGACGCCGTCGCGGGCCGGGGTCAGCTCGTCCAGGGCGGCACGCACGGCGAGGATGTTGTCCTTGGGGTGGTGCCCCATCAGGTCGAAGCGGAAGCCGTCGACCTTGTACTCGCGCGCCCAGGTGACGACGGAGTCCACCACCAGCTTGCCCATCATGGCGTTCTCGGGCGCGGTGTTGGCGCAGCAGGTCGAGGTGGCGACGGAGCCGTCGGCGAGCAGGCGCTGGTAGTAGCCGGGCACGATCCGGTCGAGGACGGACTTCTCGGACTGCCCGGCCGCCACGGTGTGGTTGTAGACCACGTCCATGACCGTGCGCAGGCCCTGCCCGTTGAGTGCCTGCACCATGCGGCGGAACTCGACGGTCCGGCGGGTGCCGTCCGGGTCGGTGGCGTAGGAGCCCTCGGGGACGGTGTAGTGCAGCGGGTCGTAGCCCCAGTTGTAGGCGTCCTTCGCGGCCGACTCGGCCACGCACGCCTGCTGCTCGGCGGAGTCGGGGGCGTAGACCGACAGCTCGCAGGCGGGCTCGCTGCGGTCGGCGGGCTTCTCGGGGATGGTGCCGATGTCGAAGGCGGGGAGCAGGTGGACGTAGGAGGTGCCGGCGTCGGCCAGGGCGCGCAGGTGCCTGGATCCGGCGCTGTCGCGGTCGGTGAAGGCGAGGTAGGTGCCCCGGAGCCGGGGGTCGGCGGTGGCGTCGGCGACGGAGAAGTCGCGGATGTGCAGCTCCTGGATCTGCGCGTCGCGCAGGGGGACGGCGGCGGGTTTGCGCAGCCGGTCCCAGCCGGCGGGTGCCAGTGAGCGGTCGGCGAGGTCGACCACGATGCTCTTCTCGGAGTCCGCGGTCAGGGCCAGCGCGTAGGGGTCGGTGACCGTGTTGGTGACGACCTCGGCGACGCTGGGCGCCCACACGGTCACCCGGTAGCGGTAGCTCTGCCCCTTCCAGCCCCTGCCGCCTCGGACCGACCAGACGCCGCTGGCCTCGTCGCGCCGCATGGGCACGGTGCGGCCGCCGATCTCCAGCGCGACCCGCTGGGCGGTCGGCGCCCAGAGCCGGAGGGTGGGCCTTCCCCTGCGGTCGAAGACGGCGCCGAGTTCGGCCCGGGTGGCCTCGGCCGCGTACAGGTCGTCCAGGACGCCGGCGAGCTGCACGCCCGTGGCGCCCAGGACCGCGCCCGCGGCGGTGTGGCGGGCGGCGACGACCTGCCCCTTGAGCGCCTCGCGGACCCGGTTGCGGTCGCGTGCGTCCACGGTGAAGGCGTTCTGCCCGGCGAGGTGCGGGAAGCGCTTCCGCTGGGCGTCGGTCAGCTGCCCGGGATGCAGCCGCAGGACGCGGTGCTCGCCGCTCAGGGTGCCGTCCTCGACGGAGATCCCCCCGTCGCGGGCGTACAGCAGGGAGGTGGCGGCCGCCGCGTCACCCCCGTCCCACACCAGCGTGTCCCGGTCGATCCAGACCGCGTAGGAGGTGCCGAGGTCCAGGGCCGCGCCGCCGCCCTTCGGCTGCGGCAGCAGGTACCTCTCCTGCCCGGCGAGCAGCCACGCCTCGTGGCCGGTCGCGCCGAGGTCGAGCAACTGGTCGGCGGGCAGGTCCTTCTCGTCGCCCCGGTGCACGATGTAGGAGAGCGAGGTGGCGCCGGGGGCGAGGGGCACCTCGAAGACCGCGCCGTAGGCGTCGGTGCGGACCGGCCGCAGCGGCGCGGACCAGTCGGTGGGCTCGGCCGCGCCGGTCCAGGTGTGCAGGCCCCAGCCCTCGTAGTCGCCGTCGGGGCGGTGGTAGTGCAGGGTCGCGGTGCCGGTGTCCGGCGGCGGGTAGGCGCCCTCGGGTGCCTGCTCCAGGACCTCGGGGCTGCCCTGCTCGATCCAGACCTCGCCGGTGCGGGTCAGGTCGACGGCGCGGTCGGCCTCGGTGTCCTTGACCCCGTCGCGGTTCACGGGGATGAAGCCGACGGAGGTGGCGCCGGGCCTGAGCTTCACGTAGGCGAAGGCACCGTAGGCGTCCCGGCCGGTGAACGGCTTGCCCGTCGGCCAGGGTGTGGACTCGCCCTCGGCGACGTCGCCCCAGGTGTACAGGTTCCAGTCGGCGTAGTCGCCGTCGGGGCGGCGGTAGTGGACGACGGCGTGGTCGCGCTCGACGGCGGTCGGCGGCCGGGGGACCTCGGGTGCGCCGCTGGTGGTCGCGGCGGTGGCGCTCGCGGTGCGTCCGGCGCTGTCCACGACGACGGCCTTGTAGCGCAGCGGCGTTCCGGCGGGGGCGTCCACCCGGTGGGTGACCCGGTAGGGGGCGTGGTCGGCCGAACCGAGCACCTTCCAGGGGCCGTTGCCGGTCTGCGCGGCGAAGACGACCCGGTCGAGCCGCCCCCCGGAGACGTCCGCGGTCAGCGCGACCGTGCCGGTGGCTCCGGCCTCCGGGGCCTCCAGGGTGAGGGAGGGCCGCTGTGCGGGGTGGGCGAGCGGACGGGCGGCCTTCAGCACCAGGGTGCCGAGGGCGGGGACGGTGACGCGCACCCGGCCGTCGGAGCCGCTGGTGGCACCGGTGCCGACGCCGTGGAGGGCGCCGAAGGGCATGCCGGCGGAGCCGGTGGGGATCTCGACGGTGCGCGGCCCGGTGGAGCTGTTCGCGGCGACCAGGTACTCGGTCCGGGTCCCGGCGTCGATGCGGGAGAAGGCGTACACGGGGCCCTCCGCGAGGCGCTCCTGCTGTACGCCGTCGCGCAGCGCGGGGTGGCGGGCGGTCAGCCGGGACAGCTGCGCTATCCGGCGGTACAGCGGGTGGCCGGTGTCGTAGGCGTCCTCGGCGTGGGTGCGGTCGGTGCCGATCAGGTCGTCGTCGAGGTAGTCGGCGGTCCGGGACGCGAACAGCGGCTGGCGGGCGTCCTTGTCGCCGCCCGCTCCGGTGAAGCCCTGCTCGTCGCCGGCGTAGACGACCGGGTTGCCGCGGGTGAGGAACATCAGCTCGTTGGCGAGGCCGTAGCGGCGCAGCAGTTCGGCGTCGTCGGCACGGGGGTTGTCCTGCTTCAGGAAGGTGCCGAACCGGCCCATGTCGTGGTTGCCGAGGAAGGGCACCGACTCGTAGGCGTTGGCCTTGTCGGTGGTGTAGCGGTAGTCCTGCGCGAAGAGGTCCGCCAGCCTCCGGGCCGGTGCGCCCTGCGAGGCGAAGGCACGGGCGGCCTCCTGGAAGGGGAAGTCGAGGGTGGCGTCGAGGCGGCCCTCGGTGACGTAGGGGGCGGTGACCGCGGGATCGGCGGAGTACACCTCGCCGAACATGAAGAAGTCGTCCCGGCCGCGCTTGGCGGCGTAGGCGTCGAGCGCCGTCGCCCACTGCGTCCAGAACTCGGTGTTCACGTGCTTGACGGTGTCGATGCGGAAGCCGTCGATGTCGAAGTCGCGTACCCAGCGGCGGTAGATGCGCTCCATGCCCTCGACGACCTCGGGCCGCTCGGTCCACAGGTCGTCCAGGCCCACGAAGTCACCGTGTCCGGAGGACTCGCCCGCGAAGGCCGAGTCCCCCCGGTTGTGGTACATGGTCGGGTCGTTGAGCCAGGCGGGGACCTTGAGGTCGCGCTCGGCGGCGGGCACGACGGGGGTGCGCGGGAAGGAGTCCCGGTCGACGGCGGGGAAGCGGCGCGTCCCGTCGGCGTAGTCCGCGTCGTCGAAGGGGACGCCGTCCTTCGTCAGATAGGGGAAGGCGCCCTTGGAGAGGTACGCGTAGGACTTCTCCTCGTAGTCCACGACGTCCGCGGTGTGGTTGGTGATGACGTCGAAGAAGACCTTCATGCCCTTGGCGTGGGCCTTGTCGATCAGCCGCTCCAGGTCCTCGTTGGTCCCGAAGTGGGGGTCGACCTGGGTGAAGTCGGTGATCCAGTAGCCGTGGTACCCGGCGGAGGCGTTCTTCCCCTCGCCCTGCACGGGCTGGTTCTTGAAGATCGGCGCCATCCACAGGGCCGTGGTGCCCAGGCCCTTGATGTAGTCCAGCCGCTCGGTGAGGCCCTTCAGGTCGCCGCCCTGGTAGAAGCCCTTGTCCTCGGGGTCGAAGCCGTGGTCCAGCCGGGTGCCGGTGAGGCCGCCGCGGTCGTTGCGCCTGTCGCCGTTGGCGAAACGGTCCGGCAGGACGAAGTAGAACTGCTCCCGGGTGAGGTCGTGGCGGGCCGGTTCGGCGGCCAGGGCCCTGTCCGAGGGCGGTCGGGGCGGTTTGGGCGCGGCGTTCGCCGGGACGGCGGACACGAGGGCCGCGACCGTCGCCGCCGCGAGGCCGCCGGCGATCAGGCGCCGCCGCTTCGGGGGTGAGGGTGTCAAGGCGGGGTACTCCTGGGTGAGGGCGGGGTGGGGAGGCGCGCCGGTGGTCCGGCGCGGTTCCGCCCCGCGCCCGGCCGGGCGCGGGGCGGTGGGCCGCGGTGCGGCCGAGGGGGCGGCGGTCAGGGCCGCCAGAGGTCGTTCAGGGTGAGGGTGCCGCCGGCGGGGACGGTCGCGGTGCGGTTGGCGCCGCTCTCCCAGGTGACGTTCCCGGACTGGTCCTTGCGGAGGTACTTGTAGGCGAAGGCCGTTCCGGCCGGGAGGCTCACCTCCCGCTTCCACACGGGGTAGTCGGCGGGGTCGAGTTTCAGCGCCGCGTCCGGGTTCCAGCCGCCGAGTTCGGCGCGGTCGCCGGTGACGTAGATGTTCTGGCCCCAGACGGTGGTGGCGTTCACCGCGAAGGACGCGGCGGCGACGGGCTCGGGGTCGGTGCCCCCGGAGCAGCTGCGGGCGCCCGCGTGCAGCGCCACGGCGGTCCCGGCGGCAAGGGTGGCCGTGAAGCGTCCCGAGCCGTCGACCGTGATGCTCCGCCCGCTCTGCACGTCGCAGTAGGCGCCGGAGGGCAGCGAGGTCTGGAAGGTGCGGGTGAAGGCGGAGCCGTCGTGGTTGATCGCCACATAGGCCCGGTCGCCGCGCCCGAAGGCGATCCGGTCGCCGCCGTCGTCCCACCAGTCGGTGACGCCCCGCCCGTGCGCGGTGTTGCGGAAGGCGACCATGGAGGAGATCTCGCGCCAGGCGTGCTGGCACTTCCAGCCGTCGCGGTAGCAGGCGTCCACCCGGCCGCCGTTCGGCGGGCCGGCGTCGTGGTCGGTGAACTCGTATCCGGAGTGCACGTCCGGTGAGCCGTAGGGCCAGGCCAGCATGAAGACATGGGCCAGGGTGTAGGCGGAGCCGTCCTTGTAGGTGAGGGTGTCGCCACCGCGCTCGGTGTCGTGGTTGGCGACGAACACGGCGGACTTCGCCGAGTCCATGAAGCCCCAGGCGGTGCCGAAGTTCTTCAGATGGGCGAGGTCCTCGTTGCGGAAGACCTGCTTCAGGGCCCGGGCGTAGCGGAACTCCTGGACGTCGCCGCTGCCCAGGTACTCGGACGGGGAGACGGCCTCGCCCTCGCCGTGGATGGCCTCGTGCTTCCAGTGGACCCCCGGGTCGGTCAGCCGGGACTTGACGGCCGCGAGGTCGGCCGCGGCCATGTGCTTGGAGGCGTCGATGCGGAAGCCGTCCACCCCGAGCGAGCGCAGGTCGTCGAGGTAGGCCGCGATCCGGTCGCGGACGTACTCCTCGCCGGTGTCCAGGTCGGCGAGGCCGACCAGTTCGCACTCCTGGACGTTGAAGCGGTTCCGGTAGTCGACGACCTGGCTGGTGCAGTTGTCGAAGTCGGGTGCGGAGTAGATCCCCGGGTAGCCGTACTTGGTGTACGGGGATCCCCCGGTGCCGGTGCCGTCGCCCGCCGCCATGTGGTTCACCACGGCGTCCGCGACGACCTTCACCCCGGCGGCGTGGCAGCTGTCGACCATCGCCGCGAAGGCGGCGCGGTCGCCGAGGCGCCCGGCGATCCGGTAGCTGACGGGCTGGTAGGACGTCCACCACTGGCTGCCCTGGATGTGCTCCTGCGGGGGCGACACCTGCACGAAGCCGTAGCCCGCGGGACCCAGTACATCGGTGCAGGCGCGGGCGACGGAGGGGAAGGTCCATTCGAACATCACCGCGGTGACGTCCTTGGTGCCGGGCGGGGCGGCCACGGCGGGGGTGGGGGGAGCCGTGACGGCGGCGGCGGCTGCCGCCACGACGGCGAGCGCTGCGGCCGCGGTTCTTCCGGCCATTCTGTCCTCCTGCGGTCGGGGAGGTGCGGATGCGAGGGAAGCCTCGTACGGCAACGCGCCATGCCCGCAAGGCCACATGAGAGGTGTTGCGCAAGAAGTCTGAAACTTGTTGCGGACGTGACCGTACGACCCGGTAGCGACCCGGTCAAGCCTTCGAACCGGTCTCGACCGGATGCTTCATGTCACCGCGCACACAGGGAAGTTCCGTCTTCGCAAACTCTTTCGCAAGTCATTGCGGCGGTGTTACGTTCAACGGCGACTCCGGTCCGGCCGGCCGGAGGGCCCGGTCCGTACCGTGTCCCACGCGCCCGGCCGGCCGGGCCGGTCCACCGGTACGCACCGGCCGGCTCAGCCCGCAGCCGCGCGATGGCCTGTTCGCCCTTCCGGCTGCCCGGCGCAGCTGCAGGAAAGCCCCGCACACGCGGCAAAGCCCCGTGCCCGCCCGGTGTCGGGCGGGCACGGGGCCCGGGAGGCGCGGGGTGCCGCCGGGGTCCGGCGCCCCTCAGCGGCGCGGGGCCCCGGTGGAGCCGCGCACCACCAGCTCCGGCTGGAAGACGAACTCCGTGCGCTGGACCGGGTTTCCCTCGATCTCCTCGGTCAGCGCGCCGACCGCGGCCGTCGCCATGGCGTGCACGGGCTGCCGCACCGTGGTGAGCGGCGGGTTGGTGAAGGCGATCAGCGGCGAGTCGTCGAAGCCGATCACCGAGACGTCGCGGGGTACGTCGAGACCCCGTTCGCGCGCCGCCCTGATCGCCCCGAGGGCCATCATGTCGCTGCCGCAGAAGATGCCGGTACACCCCTGGTCGAGCAGCAGCCCGGCGGCTGCCTGGCCGCCCTCGACGGAGAACAGCGTGCGCTGGACGAGGCTCCCCGCCTCCTGCTCGCCGACCCCCAGCAGGGACACCAGCGCCTCGACGAAGCCCTCGGCCTTGCGCTGGGAGGGCACGAAGCGGGTGGGTCCGATGGCCAGGCCGATGCGCTCGTGGCCCAGCTCCACCAGGTGGCGCACGGCCATCCGCGCCGCGGCCCGGTCGTCGGGCGAGACGACGGGGGCGGGCACGGCCTCGTTGTACCCGTTGATCAGGACGAACGGCACGCCCTCCTGGGCAAGTTTGAGGTAGCGGGACGGGTCCGCCGTGGTGTCCGAATGGAGTCCGCAGAGGAAGACGATGCCGGTGACCCCTCGCTGCTCCAACTGCTCGACGAGCTCGTCCTCCGTACAGCCGCCGGGTGACTGGGTGCACAGCACCGGCGTGTAGCCGTGTCCCGCCAGGGCCTGCTCGATGACCTGGGCGAACGCCGGGAAGATCGGGTTCGTCAGCTCGGGCGTGATCAGGCCGACGAGCCCGGCGCTGCGCTGGCGCAGCCGCACCGGGCGCTCGTACCCGAGCACGTCGAGCGCGGCGAGCACCCGGTGCCGGGTGGCCGCGGCCACGCCCGCCTTGCCGTTGAGGACCCGGCTGACGGTGGCCTCGCTGACCTGCGCCTGGAGCGCCAGGTCGGCGAGCCTCGGGGCGAGGACGCTGCTGCCCCGGGGCGGCACCACCGTCATACGGCCCACCACACGGTGGTGTCGGCGGGCACCACGGCCTCACCCTCCTCGACGGCGACGTCCTCGTTGGCGAGCAGCATCCGCCCGGGGGCGGGGAAGCGGACCGGCTCCCCGGTGGTGTTGGCCAGGCACACGAAGCCCTCACGGGCGAAGGCCAGCACCCCCTCGGGGGCGTCCAGCCAGGTCACCGAGGAGCCTGCGCCCAGGCCCGGCTGGGCCCGGCGGACGGCCAGGGCGCTGCGGTAGAGCTCCAGGGTGGAGTGGGGGTCCCCGGTCTGGGCCGCCACGCTCAGCGCACCCCACTGCGCGGGCTGCGGCAGCCAGCTGCCGCCGCTGCCGAAGCCGTAGGAGGTCCCCTCACAGGTCCACGGGATCGGGACCCGGCAGCCGTCGCGGTAGCCGTCCTGGCCGCTGGCGCGCCAGAAGGACGGGTCCTGGCGGACCTCGTCGGGCAGGTCGGTGACGTCCGGGAGGCCGAGTTCCTCGCCCTGGTAGAGGTAGAGGGAGCCCGGAAGGGCGAGGGCCAGCAGGGTCGCGGCGCGGGCCCGGCGCAGGCCGAGTTCGCGGTCGCCGGGCTCGCGGAGCTGGGTGCCGAGGCCGGGCGGGTTGGCGAAGCGGGTGGCGTGGCGGGTCACGTCGTGGTTGGAGAGCACCCAGGTCGCGGGGGCTCCGACCGGGCGCATCGCGGCGAGGGACTGGTCGATGACGGCGCGCAGTTCGGCCGCGTCCCAGTGGGTTCCCAGGTACTGGAAGTTGAACGCCTGGTGCATCTCGTCGGGGCGGACGTAGTGGGCGGTGCGCTCCACCGTCGGCGTCCATGCCTCCGCGACCAGGATGCGCTCGTCGCCGTACTCGGACAGCACCCGGCGCCAGGAACGGTAGACCTCGTGGACGCCGTCCTGGTCGAAGAAGGGCATGACGTCGTTGCCGAGCAGCTTCAGCTGGTCGTGCCGCCCGATGTCGGGGAGGCCGGGGGCCTTGACCAGGCCGTGGGCGACGTCCACCCGGAAGCCGTCGACCCCCATGTCCAGCCAGAAGCGCAGGATGGAGCGGAACTCGTCGTGGACGGCCGGGTGCTCCCAGTTGAAGTCGGGCTGCTCGGGGGCGAAGAGGTGCAGGTACCACTCGCCGTCCTCGACCCGGGTCCAGGCCGGGCCGCCGAAGATGGACTCCCAGTCGTTCGGGGGCAGTGCGCCGCCGGGGCCCTTGCCGGGGCGGAAGTGGTAGCGCTCCCTGAGCGGGGAGCCGGGACCCTCGCGCAGGGCGCGCTGGAACCACTCGTGCTGGTCGGAGGAGTGGTTGGGCACCAGGTCGACGATGATCCTCAGCCCGAGGGCGTGGCCCTCGCGGATGAGGGCGTCGGCGTCCAGGAGGTTGCCGAACATGGGGTCGATGGCGCGGTAGTCGGCGACGTCGTATCCGGCGTCTGCCTGGGGGGACGCATAGAAGGGGCTGAGCCACACGGCGTCGACGCCGAGGTCGCGCAGGTACGGCAGCCGGCTGCGGATGCCCTCCAGATCGCCCATGCCGTCGCCGTTTCCGTCGGCGAAGCTGCGCGGGTAGACCTGGTAGATCACCGCGTCGCGCCACCAGCCCGTGTCCGTGCCGGAGGTGGGGGCGGCGGGGGCGGCAAGGTGCTGGGTCATGTCATCCCTGGAAGTCATGGGGTGGGTGCGGCGCCGGTCCGGGTACAGGCCGGGACCGGCGCCGCGGCTTCATACGCGCGGGTGGTCGTGGTCGCGGCGGACGTGCCGGTTCACGGAACGGCCGCTCACGGTCTAGCCCTTCACGGCGCCGGCCGACATGCCGGTCACCAGGTGCCGCTGGGCGAAGAGGAACACGATCATCGCCGGGATGGCGATGAGCACCGAGGCGGCGGTCATCGGCCCCCACTGGGCGCCGTACTGGTTGACGAACTTCTGGAGCCCGCCCGCAAGGGTCATGTTCTCGTCGCCGACCATGAAGGCGGAGGCGTAGGCGACCTCTCCCCAGGCGGTGATGAACGAGTAGAAGGCCGTCACGGCGATGCCCGGCTTGGCGAGCGGCAGGATGAGCCGCCAGAAGGTGCCGAACGGGGTGAGGCCGTCCACCTGGCCCGACTCGTCGATCTCCAGGGGGATGGTGTCGAAGAAGCCCTTCATCATCCAGGCGCAGAAGGGCACGGCGATGGTCAGGTAGGTGATGATCAGGCCGGCCGCGTGGTTGAGCAGGCCGATGGACGACATGATGTTGTAGATCGGCACGATGAGGACGGCGACCGGGAACATCTGCGTGATCAGCAGCGTCCACATCAGCCCCCGCTTGCCCGGGAAGCGGAAGCGGCTGACGGCGTATCCGGTGGTGGCGGCGATGACCACGCCGAGGAGGGTGGTGAGGCCCGCGACGACCAGCGAGTTCCCGAACCAGGTGAGGAACGGGGTGTCGCTGAGCAGCCCGGTGTAGTTCTCGAGGGTCGTCTCCTTGACGAAGTCCGTGGTGGTCGCGTACTTCGCCGGCTTGAGCGAGGTGAGCAGCACCCACACGACGGGGAACACGGCGATCGCGGAGGCCAGCAGCAGGCCGCCGTGCAGACCGAGCGAGGCGAGCGGGGTGCGCCGCCCGCGGCGGGGGGTGTCGACTGCGGTGGTCACCAGACTTCTCCCTGCTTGCGAAGGGCCCGCCGGTAGGCTGCGGCGACGAGCATCAGGAGCACCAGGATCAGCACGCCCCACGTGGAGGACTGGGCGAAGTCCCGGGGGCTGATCTCGAAGGAGAACCGGTACGCCTGGGTGACGAGGATCTGCGTCGCCTCGCCGGGGCCGCCCCGGGTGAGGAGGAAGATCACCGGGAACATGTTGAAGGTCCAGATGGTGCTGAGCAGCACGACCGTGGTGCTGACCGAGCGGAGACCGGGGAGGGTGATGTTGCGGAACCGCTGCCAGGCGTTGGCCCCGTCCATCTCGGCCGCCTCGTAGAGCTCGCCGGGGATGGACTGCAGGCCGCCGAGGAGCGCGACCATCATGAACGGGACGCCCAGCCAGACGTTGACCGTGATGACGGCGAGCTTCGCCCAGGTCGGGTCGTTGAGCCAGGGCACCGCGTCGATGCCGGCCCCGCCGAGGATCTGGTTGAGCAGGCCGCGGCGCTCGTCGTAGAGGAAGCGCCAGGCGAAGACCGAGACGAAGCCGGGCACGGCCCACGGCAGGATGATCATCATGCGGTAGAGCGAGCGGCCGGCGATGCGGCGGTTGAGCATGTTCGCCAGGACGAGTCCCAGCACGAAGGTGACGCCCACACAGCAGACCGTCCACACCACGGTCCAGCCGAGGGTGTCGAAGAACTGGCTGCTGGACAGGGCCGCCGCGTAGTTGTCCAGGCCCACGAACTCGTAGGTCGCGGGGATCTCGTTGACGCCGATGGTCCGGGCGACGTTGCGCTCGGTGGCGTCGGTGAGCGACAGGTAGACGCCCCGCAGCAGGGGGTATCCGATGATCACGGCGATCACGATCGTCACCGGGGCGACCATCGCCCACGCGTACCAGTGCGTGGAGAGGGAACGGCGGAGCTTCCCCGCGGGCCTGCCAGCACGGCGGCTCCGGCCGCGGGCGCTCTCGCCCGCGGCCTTCGCCACCGTCTGGCTGCTGGTGTCCACAGCCATCAGCCGGTCAACCTTCCTCGGTTACTTCCAGTCCTTGAGGAGCTTGCGGTACTCCTCGGCGGTCGCCTTGGCGCCGTTCTCCGGCGTGGTCTGGCCCGTCAGGACCTTGGTGTACTCGGTCTGGAGCGGGGCGAAGAGGGAGCCGGTCTCGGGGATCCAGGGGCGCTCGACCGCCTTGTCGACGACCGGGCGGAAGAAGCCGACGATCTCGTTGGAGGCGACGCCGGGCTGGGAGTAGACCGAGTTGCGGGTGGGGAGCAGGCTGAGCTCCTTGGCGACCTTGGCCTGGGTCTCGGCGGAGGTCATGTACTCGGTGAAGGCGTAGGAGGCCTCCAGGTTCCCGGAGCCCGCGTAGACGGCCAGGTTGTGGCCTCCCTGCGGGGCGCCCTGACCGGCGGAGCCGGCCGGGACGGGGGCGATGCCGAGGTTGGACTTGTCGGCGAACTCGGCGCCGGCGTAGGTGTCCGTCACGGCCCAGGGGCCGTTGATCATCATGGCGACCTTGCCGTCCTTGAAGGACGCCTGCATGTTGTCCCAGCCGTTGGTGGCGTCGGTGATCGCGGCCTTGGAGTCCACCAGGTCCTTGACGACCTTCATCGCCTTGACGCCGGCCTCGCCGTCGACGGTGACCTGCTTCTTCTCCGCGTCGACCAGGTCGCCGCCCTCGCCGTAGAGGAAGGACAGGAACCAGTAGGCGTCGTCACCGCGGAGGTAGAGGCCGGTCTTGCCGGTCTTGTCCTTGATGGCGGTGGCGACGGTCTTCAGCTCGTCGATGGTCGTGGGGACCTCGACGCCGGCCTCCTTGAAGATCTTCTTGTTGTAGAAGACGCCCATGGAGTCGATGACCTGCGGCACCGCGTAGGTCTTGCCGTCGTACTTGGTGGACGCCGCGGCCTGCGGAAGGAAGTCCTTCTCCTCCTTCAGCGCGGAGGTGCCGTCGAGCGGGGCGAGGTAGCCCAGGTCGGCGAACTCGGGGGTCCAGGCGACCTCCGAGCGGATCACGTCCGGAGCGCCGGAACCCGCCTGGGCGGCGTTCTTGAACTTGTTCTGCGCCTCACCGAACGGGACGTTGACGTAGTTGACCTTCACCTCGGGGTGGAGCTTGGTGAAGTCCTCGGCGATCTTCTTGAAGACCTTGTCCTCGCTGCCGACCGTGGAGGTGTCCCACCAGGTGACGGTGCCGCTGAGCTCGCCGCCCGCGCTCTTGCCGCCGCTCTCGCCGCCGTTGTCCCCACCGCACGCCGTCGCCGACACGGCCAGTGCCGCGACCAGAGCGGTGGCCGCTATGCCACGCCGCATGTGAACTCCTTCAGTGAAGCCCGGAAGGGCGGGGGCTCAGACCTGGCCTCCCGCCGTCCGCTTCCTCGCGGTGCCGGGTTGCCAGGAACGTAACAGGGCTGAAAACCATCGGAAAGACCTTGCGGCAACTTTCTGCAAGCCAGGGGGATCGTTACATCCGCGTGTCTGGAGAGTTGCCGTTCATTCGCTTGACACTGCGGCGGAACCAGGGTGCCTGCACCCGCAAGAGTTCGGCAAGACCTCCGCAAGACTTTGCAGCGCTGTGACGAGCCTCTCGCCGGGTGCGGACGAACGCACCGATCACGCACCTGGTGGGCAATTCACCCACCGCCCGGTACAGTCCCCTTCCATGACCGCGCGGCTCGCCGACATCGCAGCCCAGGCGGGGGTCAGTGAAGCCACAGTCAGCCGCGTGCTCAACGGCAAGCCCGGTGTGGCCGCGGCCACCCGCGAGTCCGTTCTCGCCGCACTCGACGTGCTGGGCTACGAGCGGCCTGTCCGGCTGCGCCGCAGCAGCGCCGGGCTGGTCGGACTGATAACCCCCGAACTGGACAACCCGATCTTCCCCGCGCTCGCGCAGGTGATCGGCCAGGCGCTGACCCGCCAGGGGTACACCCCCGTCCTCGCGACGCAGACCCCCGGCGGCTCCACCGAGGACGAGCTGACCGAGATGCTGGTCGACCGCGGCGTCGCCGGGATCATCTTCGTCTCCGGACTGCACGCCGACACCACCGCCGACACCGGGCGCTACGACCGGCTGCGCGCCCAGGGCGTACCGCACGTCCTCGTCAACGGCTTCTCCCCGGCGGTGCAGGCGCCGTTCGTCTCCCCCGACGACCGGGCGGCCATGCACCTGGCGGTGGGGCACCTGGCCTCGCTCGGGCACTCCCGGATCGGGCTGGCCGTCGGGCCGCGGCGCTTCGTGCCCGTGCTGCGGAAGATCGAGGGCTTCCAGCAGGCGATGGCGGAGCGCTTCGGGCTGACCGAGGAGGAGGCGCAGGCCCTGGTCCAGCACTCGCTCTACACCCTGGAGGGCGGCCAGGCGGCCGCGGCCGCGCTCATCGCCCGGGGCTGCACGGCGGTGGTGTGCGCGAGCGACATGATGGCGCTGGGCGCCGTGCGGGCGGCACGGCAGCAGGGGCTGCGGGTTCCGGCGGAGGTCTCGGTGGTCGGCTTCGACGACTCGCCGCTCATAGCCTTCACCGATCCCCCGCTGACGACCGTCCGGCAGCCCGTGCAGGCCATGGGGCAGGCCGCGGTGCGGGCCCTGCTGGAGGAGATAGGGGGCACCCCCGCCCCGCACAGCGAGTTCGTCTTCATGCCGGAGCTGGTCGTACGGGGGTCCACGGCCTCGGCTCCCGAGGGGCGCTGAGGGCGGTCCCGTCCCTCCCCGGCGGGGCGCGGCGACCTCCGCGGCACCGGCCGCGCTGTCGCCGGTCCCGCCCGGGGAGCCGGTCCCGCCCGGGGAGCCGGTCCCGCCCGGGGAGCCGGTCCGGCCCAGGGACCGGCGGCTGCCGGCGGTGCCGGTCCTCCCTCGCGCCTGGCGGCCGGGGCACCCGGGGAGTCGCCACGGAAGTTGTGGCGGTACCGGGAACGCTTCCCTCCGGGCGGCGCGGCCGGTGCCGGGCGGGAGCGGAAGAACCCCCGGCCGATCGGCTCCCGCCCGGCAGCCCGGTCATCCGGCGGCGAGCAACTGCGCCAGCGCGGTGGCCGTCGACGGGTGGCGGGCCGGCAGGACCGCTCCGCCGCTCTGCGGCGTGGTCCAGCCTCCGTCGCAGCCCAGCAGTCCCGCCAGGGCGTCGCACGCCGTGGGGTGCTCCGCCAGCAGAGCGGCCCCGGCGGCGCCCCGCGCAGACCGTTCCGCGCGAGGCGCCTGCTCGGCACGCCACGGCGGAGTCCAGGCGTCCAGTGCCGCCAGGCGCCCGGGGAAGATCCTCCCCGCCTCGCGTATCAGCAGCGGTGCGAGTTCGGCGCCACCGCCCTTGAGCGTGGTGATGAGCGTCGGCAGCCACGGCAGCAGGACCGGGTCGGGCAGCCTCCCGAACGCGTTCGACACCATCTCCACCACGAGGTCCGTCAGCGCCGGTACGGGCTCCAGGGCGTGGACGAAGCCGCTGAGGTAGCGGGGGAAGGCGGGCACGACCAGCGGATTGCCGAGCATGTCGTCGCAGCGGGTGCGCAGTTCCTCGCGGGAGACCGTCCCCAGCTGCACCTGGGCGGCCCACAGCAGGGCCGTTCTGGACGGCTCCAGGGGGTGCGACTGCGCCACCGCCAACTCCAGCTGGGAGCGGTCGCAGCCGAGCGAGAGCGCCAGGGACTCCATCCCGAACAGGAAGCCGAGCATCGCCGCCACCTGGCGGACGGTGGCGTCCTCTTCGGTGAAGGCGGTGGGCAGCAGGGTGCAGTAGTGGGCGTAGCCGGCCCTGACGAAGGACTCGATCCACGACGGCAGCTCGGGTTCCGCAGTGCGGTAGTAGGCCAGCAGCCGACGCACCCGGCGCAGCACCTCCGGTGCTCCGTCGACGCTGCGCTCCGCGGCCAGCACCTCCAGGGCACGGGTGCCCAGCTCGTCGGCGAGGCGCCGGCTGCCCAGGTACAGCACCGCGTCCTCGACCGCGCCCAGTACCTCGGCCGCGGTGGCACGGGGACCGTAGGCGGTGCGCCGCAGCCGCTGCTCCAGGACCTGTTCGATACTCACGCCCTCGTACCCCAGCTCGATCAGGGCCCGCTGGTGGGTGCCCAGTGCCAGGTCCCAGGACTCCTGGAGGGACCGTTCGCCGAGTCGGCGCTCGCCCATGATCGGACGGGCCGCCCCCGGCGGCAGAAGGCGGCGCAGCATCCACAGCACGTCGGAGCAGGGCCGGAGTTCCGGACTGCCCATCAGGTCCAGCAGTGCCCGTTTCACTCCGCGCTGCTCCATCTTCAGACCGAGCGGGGCGAGGCGGTCGTGCACGTCCCGGGCGAGCGGAGGCAGGGCGTCGTAGCCGACCCGGCCGATCCGGTCGCCCCCCATCATGATCTCCACGAGGCGGGCGACGTCCCGTCGACCGGGAACACCGTCCTTCTCGATGCAGGTCACCGCGGCGTCCTGGAAGTCGTACGGGGTGGGCTTGGCCCGGTCC
This sequence comes from Streptomyces sp. NPDC048001, assembly GCF_043203115.1. NCBI lineage: Bacteria > Bacillati > Actinomycetota > Actinomycetes > Kitasatosporales > Streptomycetaceae > Streptomyces > Streptomyces sp. NPDC048001. The sequence goes on along the minus strand of NZ_JBIDBN010000005.1, from coordinate 373,663 downwards.
CGCATCCCGGCCAGGAGGATGGAGGTCTCGAAGACGGCGATGGCGTCCGCGGTGGAGGCGAGGTAGCCGTTGCGGCGGGCCGCCCGGACGATGTCCACCGACCAGCCGAGCAGTTCGGCCTCGTCCAGTGTGTCGATCACCGGCGGTCTGCGCAGGAACCCCGAGAGACGGTCCTCGAACGGTGGCTGCGGGGCGGGGACCGGTACGGCGGCCCCCTTCCCGGCGCGAGGTCCCGCCGTGCCCGCCTGCCCCGCGAGCCGGTAGGGCCTCACTCGGGTGCGCTTGAGGTTCTTGGCCCACTGCGTCGCCGCGATGGAGACCGATCCCGAGGCGAGACCGAACTGGGACTCGATGGCCGCGTGGCTGGAGGGGATGAGCCCGTGCTGCCAGGTGGTCCCGCTCGGCGGCGCGATCCGGTAGGTGTCCGAGCCGGCCACCCCGAACTCCTCGACGCGGCTGGCCGCGTGGAAGGCGCCGCAGACGTAGAGGCAGTCGGCCGGGTCGATGGACCCGGCGGCCAGGTGGTGGCGCATCCGCGTCCACATGTACCGCTCGCGCTCCTCGTCGACCCGGACCCGGCCCCCGTCGCCCGGTGCGAGCCGGCGGAACAGGCTGCCGATGAGGAACATCACCTGGCGGTAGGTGTCGTGGTCGCCGTCGCCGAGCGGCACCTCCACGTACTGGTGCCACCACTCCGACCAGTGACGCACCTTGCCGTGGCGCAGCAGGTGCTCCTCCAGTTCGGCGAAACGGGGCCGCAGGTCACCGATCTCGATGCCGACGGCCTCGCCGTGCAGCGCCGCCCCGGACTCCGCCGGGCGCCCCTCCTCCGACGCCTCCGCGTCGGCCGCCCGCTGCTCACGGGGCTCCTCGGGCTGCTGCCCGAGGGCGTCCCACTGGAAGACGTGGTCCGAGGAGCGGTCCACCAGGACGAGTTCCACACCGGGGGTGTCCAGGGCGTAGGCGATGGCCTGGTACTCGGCGGAGGCCTCGGTGATCGGGGCGACGACCGACAGCGGGGCCCACTCGGCCGGGAAGCCGTCGATCTCGCTGGCGAAGGCCTGGACCGCCACCGGGAGGCGGCAGTTGCGCAGTTCGTTGAGCAGCGGCGCCATGTCCTCGCACAGCTCCAGGTACACGACCTTGGGCTGCTTCTCGCGCAGGCGGCGGGCCATGGCCATGGCGGAGGCGGGCGAGTGGTGGCAGACCGGGAAGATCTCCAGCGGTTCGTTCACCGCACGGTCCACGTCGTCGACCATCCCGAGGAGGATGCCCTCCAGGGCGTCCCGTCCTCCGGCGAAGACCTCGGCCGCCTGGTGCAGTTGCTCCCGGAGCGCGCCGAACGGGGTCGGGTCCTGGGCGCTCACGAGAGCGTGGCGATCGCGTCGCGGCCGCCCTCCAGGAACTCCGGCCAGGAGCCCCCCTTCTCCTTGCTGCGCGGCTCGACCACGCCGTGCAGGTACTTGTTCAGGATGGCCAGGTCCTCCGGCTCCCGGCGGGTGAGCGAGCCGACGAGAGAGGCGGCGAGAGTACGGGCGGTCAGGGTGCGCTCGCCGAAGAAGGTGCTGTGCAGCACGGCGTCCTCCAGAACGCCGATCTGCTCGGCCGTGGAGAGCGCGGACTCCAGCTTCTCGTCGTCGCTCCCCGCCGCGGCGGAGGTGGCACGCAGGTCGGCGAAGCTCTGGAGCAGGACGTCCAGCAGGGTGGGCGGAACGTCCAGGTCGATCGCGTGGCGGCGCAGCAGTTCCTCGGTGCGGAAGCGGACGATCTCCGCCTCGCTCTTCTTGTTGGTGACGACCGGGATGCGGACGAAGTTGAAGCGGCGCTTGAGGGCGGAGGAGAGGTCGTTGACGCCGCGGTCGCGGCTGTTGGCGGTGGCGATCACCGAGAACCCGGGCTTGGCGAAGACGATGTTGTCCCCGCCGCCGTCGCTCTCCAGCTCCGGGACGGAGATGTACTTCTCGGAGAGCACGGAGATGAGCGCGTCCTGGACGTCGCTGGTGGAGCGGGTGAGCTCCTCGAAGCGGCCGATGGACCCGCCCTCCATGGCGGTCATGATCGGCGAGGGGATCATCGACTCCCGGGACTGGCCCTTGGCGATGACCATCGACACGTTCCACGAGTACTTGATGTGGTCCTCGGTGGTGCCGGCCGTGCCCTGCACGACGAGGGTGGAGTTCCGGCAGATCGCAGCGGACAGGAGCTCGGCCAGCCAGCTCTTGCCGGTGCCGGGGTCGCCGATGAGCAGCAGGCCGCGGTCGGAGGCGAGGGTGACGATGGAGCGCTCGACGAAGCTGCGGTCGCCGAACCACTTCTGGGAGACCTCCCGCTCGAGACCGTCGGAGCGCTCGGAGCCGAGGATGAACAGACGGACCATCTTCGGGGACAGCCGCCAGGAGAAGGGCTTGGGGCCGTCGTCGATCGACTCCAGCCAGTCGAGCTCCTCGGCGTACTTGATCTCGGCGGGAGCGCGCAGCAGGTCGGACATGGGAAGGGCCTTTCGGGTGGGTTCGTGGGCGGGGCGCGGTGGGCGGGGCCCGTTGGGGGCCGGGTCGCCGCGGAGGCGGGCCCTCAGGTGAGGAAGGTCTTGAGCTCGTGGACGAGCTTGTCGATGTGGCCGGAGACCACCGGTGTGCCGAGGGCCTTGAACCGCTCCCGGAACCAGGGGTTGACCTCCTGGCGCCCGGAGCTGGTCACGGAGCCGACGGGAATGAACTTCGCGCCGGAGCGGTGGACCGCCTCGATGCCCTCGAACAGCGGCTGGGACCGGTCGAACTCGTAGAAGTCCGAGATCCAGACCATGACGGTGTTCTTCGGTTCGGCGATCTTCGGCCGGGCCATGGCCATGGCCACCGGGCCGTCGTTGCCGCCGCCCAGTTTGGTGCGCAGCAGCACGTCGAAGGGGTCGTTCACCCAGGGGGTGAGGTCGATGGCCCGGGTGTCGTAGGCGATCAGATGGACGTCCACCTTGGGCAGGCCGGCGAAGATCGAGGCGAGGATGGTGCAGTTGACCATGGAGTCGACCATGGACCCGGACTGGTCCACCACTACGATCAGCCGCTGGGGCGTCGTCCTGCGGACGGTGTGCCGGTAGTAGAGGCGGTCGACGTAGAGGCGCTCCTCCTCCGGGCTCCAGTTGGTGAGGTTCTTCCAGATGGTGCGGTCGAGGTCGAGGTTGCGGAAGACGCGCTTGGGCGGGACCGAGCGGTCCAGCTCGCCTGCCGTGGCCTTCTCGACCTGGGTGCGCAGGACCTCGGCCACCTCGTCCACGTAGCGGCGGATGAGGGACTTGGCGTTGGCGAGGGCGACCCCGGAGAGGTTGCCCTTGTCCCGGAGGAGCTGCTCGATCAGGGACATGCTGGGCGTCAGGCGCGCGGACAGCCGGGGGTCGGCCAGCACCTCCCGCAGATGCATGCGGGCCACCAGGTCGGCTTCGATGGATCCCAGCTCGCCTCCGAGGCCGTCTTCGCCGCCCGCGGCCGCGGCCCGGCCGGCCCGCAGGGCCCCGGGGCGGGAGCCGAGAGCCCTCTCCAACCAGCCCGCGTCGGACTGCCAGCGGGCCAGGCGGTCGGCGGTGACGGTGCCCGAGCCGGTGGCGAACACATTGAGCAGGACCTTGGAGGCGAGGGCCGCCCTGCGGACCTCCGCGGCGCGGTCGCGGCCGCCGTCCGGCTCGGCCTCGGGCGCCATCAGTCCGTCGAAGGCGTCGGCCAGCTCCGGATGCCGCTGGACGACCGAGTCGACGGAGGTGCCGGGGTCGAGCAGGGCGGGCGGCAGGCCGATGTCCTCGACGACGGCGAGACTGGCCGACTCCAGCGTCTGGTGCTCCTCCGGGTCGAAGAGCCTGGACAGCAGGCGCCAGTACAGGACCTGGCGCCGGTTGTCGTGCGGGTCCGGTGCGCTCGGCGCCCCGTCCGGCCGGGGGCCGGCGTGCTCCGTGGAGTGCTCGGTCATGTGCGCAGCAGCCTTCCGGCTCGTTCCCTCAGACCGGCTACGGCATCGGTGGCCGCCTTCTCGGCCCGGATTCCCGCCTTGTCCGCGGTGCCCCCCGCCCATGCCCCGGCGTGGACGGCGACGGCCTTCTTCCGGACCACCGTCTCCACCGCGAGAGGCTGGACGGTGAACCGCCCGGCGTCCCACCGCAGGAGCCCGATGCAGGCACGGGACCGGGCCACCGTCTCGGCGGTCAGCGGTCCGGCGGCGGGGAGGCGGTCCCCGTCGACGGTCAGGGGGTGTCCGGCGAGTTCGAGCGCGGCCGGGCCGTCCTCCTCCGCGCGGACCGCGTACCCCTCCAGCAGGATCGGGACGGCGATGCGGACCGGGTGCCGGTCGAGCGGGGCGGTCGCCGCCGAGGTCGAGGCGGGCAGTACCACCCGGGCGGTGGCGAAGGGGTCGGCCTCGTCCGCGGGGCGGGCATGTGCCTCGTCCCACAGCAGGTCGCCCTCGCCGGTGAGGGGCATGGCGTCGAGCTCCATCGAACGGCCCTCTCCCGCGGCGGCGAGAAGGGACAGATGCGGCCGGAGCAGTTGCCACAGGCCCGCGCCGACCACCGTGTCGGGCTTGGGCGCGGATGCGGCGGCGCGGACCAGGCGGGGCGCACCGCCGTCCGCCGGTTCGAACACGGCGTGCACCTGGGCCTGGACGGCGGTGGCGTGCTCCTGGAGGTCGACTCCCAGCGGCAGCAGGCGCCCGGTGGCCGGCGTCGTCGCGGGAGCGGGGGCCGCACCGGGCAGCGTCAGCAGCAGGGACCGCATCCACAGGTCGGCCCAGCGGCGCTCCGGGACGCGCTCCAGCGTCGCGCCGGGGCAGGACGCGGCCAGTTCGGCGGCGAAACCGTCGAGGAGGGCGGCCTGGCGGCGCAGCAGGGTGTCGGGCAGCATCGCGGAGACGACCGGCGCCGCTCCGGCGGCGAGGTCGTGGTCCAGGCCCCGCCAGCCGCTGCGGGCCAGGTCGCACAGCCAGCTGCGGGCCGCGGCCGACAGGTTGGACGCGGGCTCCGGGCCGGGATCCTGCCGCTCCGGTGCCTCTGCGGGCGCGGGGCGGCCGGTGGCTTCGTCGACACGGGTGGCGAGTGCGTCGTGGACGGAACCGAGCAGCGCGGCACGGGCGGCGGCCAGAGCGAGGAAGTGCTCCTCACCGGCGGCTCCGGCGGCCGCCTTGCCGGCGGCCTCGGCGGCCCGGGCGGCCAGCGGGGTGCCGGTGACGGCCTCGGCGAGCCGGTCGAGCCCCTCGGCCTGGGCGGGGCGGGGCCGCAGCAGACCGTCGGTGAGCACTGCGTCGAAGGCGTCCACCGCGGCGAGCGCCTCGTCGAGGCCCTCGATCGGTTCGCCGAGCAGGTCGGTGCGCATCAGGCAGCCGCCCTCGTGGTCGGGAACCACTGCATCTCGGGCAGCGGCGCGGTGGTCGGGGGGAGTTCGAGGTAGGCCAGGTGGCGCAGGAAGCGGCTGAAGACGGGTGCCGCCGCCGAGGTGTCGCCCTGGGCGGGCCGTGTCCGGGTCATGGTCCCGAGGAGGGCGGCGGCGTCGGGCTCGGGGGCCGTCTCGACCTTCAGGTACCGGGCGACGCGCTCGGCGCCGTACTGGAGGACCGCCTCGGTGACCAGGGCGCGGAGGTGGTTGCAGAAGGTGCCCCGGGCACCGCCGCACGGGCGGTTGTTGTTGGTGCTGCAGGCGAAGGCGTACGTCCCGGCGGAGATCGACGAGACATAGACGCGGCCTATGTCCGAGCCGCTGGAGACGACTCCCTGCAACCGGCCGTCGGCCAGCTCGACGAACGGCACCTTGGCCAGCTTCCGCGGCCGAGCGGGCGCCACCACCCGCGCCGTGCTCGACTTCTCCCAGACCGACACCACGTCAACTCCCATACGTAGGGCAAAGAAAAGGGGGTGTTCCAGCCACCCCGGCGGAACACGAACGAAGGTATCCCCGGCCACTGACAACGGCCCCCGCCCGTCCACAGCACCGGTACGACAATCGTTCGGGCTGCCGCCAGGACAGCCCCGAGGGGCGGCGCGCACCCCTTCTGCGCACAGGGCCCCACCCACCGGCGGCCCCTGCCCGGGAACTCCCGGCCGGAGGGCGGGAGCCGGTGTCCACCAATCTGCGCTCCCGGGGCCGGGCACCGCTGATGCTGTTCTGTTCAGCGAGGCCGGCGCAGAGGACGCCCCGACGAGGATCAGGGTCGGCTCGCATCCCGAGGCGCCCAAGGTGCTGGAGGAGTACGGGGAGGAGGGGGCGACCGGGCCGGTCCTCGCGCCCGGCCTGGAGGCGGCGCCCGCGCGCCGGCCGCCCGCCCTCGCCACCGGGTCCCCGGGTCCCCGGGGGGACGTCTTCCTGTGCCATCCGTTGCTCGTCCACACGCGGCACAGCCGCGCCACGGGGTGCGCTCTCCCTCGTGCTCGTTCCGCGTGCCCGTTCCGCTCGTGTGGGTCGTTCCGCACTCCCGCGCCACGCCGCGTACGGGTTCCGTACGCGGAAGGAACGCCTGCCGTACGGTTGATGACGTAGGGTGCGGTGGGGAGGTGTGGCATGTCCGAGTTGTTCGATGCGGTCGACGCGCTGGTCGCGTCCCGCTCTCCGCTGCCTCCGCCCGAGGAGCGCAAGCGGCTGCGTATCGCGCACGGCCTGACGCTGGAGGAAGTCGCCGCGGCGTTGAAGGTGCGGCGGGCCACCGTGTCGGGCTGGGAGTCCGTGAGGAAGCCGACCGAGCCGCGCGGGCCGGAGCGCGAGGCGTACGCGCGGCTGCTGAAGCAGCTCGCGGAGCTGTACCCCGCAGCCCCGGAAGAGGTGGTCCGCGCCCCGGACGTGCCCCTGCAGAACGCGGCCACCGGCGCCGCGCCCGCGCAGGTACCGGCGCCGCAGGCGCCTGCGGCGCCCGGGCCGGAGGTGGCAAGCGCCCCCGAGGACCCCCGGAGCGGCACGGCCGCGGCCCGTCCGGCGCGCACCACCGGGCCGACGACCTCGGCGTCGCGCCGCCCGGGCGCGAGGAAGGCGGCCCCGGCCGGTGCCCCGGCGGGCGGCGCGGATCCGCGGTTCGAGAACGGGCCGCTGGCGGTCGTCGGGGTCGAGGACGGGAAGGTGCTGGCGTACTGCACCGGCGGGCTGGTCCTGGACGTGCCCGCACGGAGCCTGCCGTCCCTGGTGGAGTGGACGCTCAAGGAGGCGAGGATCGGTCAACCGAGGCTGTCCCGGCCGGGCAGGGACGCCGATCCGCTGCTCGTGCTCACCGGCGCCGCGCTGGAGCGCTACGGCCTCCCGGCCGTGCTCACGGAGGAGGAGCGGCTCGCCGGGCGCCTGCCGGAGGGCCACACGGCCGTCAGGCAGCTGACCCGCGCCGAGTGGAGGCTGACGCAGCGCGGGTTGGGACCCTGGGCGCGGATCTACCGCCCCGCGACCGGTTCTGAGCGGGCCTGCGTGCAGCTGTGCATCCCGTCCTGGCAGGCGCTGGACCCGCGCCACTGGGGCGAGGCCGGGCAGCTCCCGCCCGCCGAACTCGCCCGGGTCCTGGGCGTGTACGCGTCCCGGGTGATGACGCCGCGCGGCTCGACCGCGGTGACCGGCCTGGAGCTGATGACCGCGCTGCACCCGCCGACCCGCGCCTCCGAGGCGGATTCCGAGGGCCGCCGCCGCTCCGAGCAGAACCCCGGCTCGCTGGGCAAGGACCCGGTCGACCTGATGAACTGGCCGCCGTGCGAGGTGCCCGACGGCCACCCGGTCCTCAAGGACCTGCCCCGCTTCCACGTCCGCGGCCCCGGCGAGAAGCTGTTCGAGGAGGCATACGACTGGGCGCGGCCGATGACCGACGCGGAGTGCACCCTGCGGCACCTGGTCGGCATCGACGTCAACATGGCCTTCGCCGCGGGCGCGAACGGGTTGAGCGTCGGCCTCGGGGAAGCGACGCACCTCAAGGCCCCGGCGTTCGACCCGAAGCTGCCCGGCTCCTGGCTGGTCGACCTGTCCCACGTCGACCTGTCGAGGGTGAAGGTCGGCAAGGAGCGGGTGGAGCTGGACGGCTCACTGCTGCCCTCCCCGTTCACACCGAAGGGAGACCGCCCGGAGGGACCGGCCTGGTACGCGACGCCCACCGTCGCCTACGCGGTGGAACTCGGCTACGACGTCGCGCCGCTGGAGGCGTACGTCCGGTACGAGAACAGCCGCTACCTGGACGGCTGGTACCAGCGGCTGCGCGACGCCTACCTCGCCACGATGGCCGACCTCGGTGTCGGCGCCGACCTCGCCCCGGCGGACTTCCTCGCCGCGATGGACGGCTACAAGGACCGCGACCCGGAACTGGCGATCGTCACCACGGCCATCAAGGCCACGGTGAAGGGCGGCCTGGGCAAGCTGCGCGAACGGCCCCGCGGCGAGGGCTGGCGCCCCGGCGAGCCGTGGCGCGCCCTCACCCGCCCCACCTGGCGGCCCGACATCCGCGCGGCGGTCATCTCCCGCACCCGGATCAACCTGCACCGCAAGATCGTCAAGCACGCGGCGTTCACCGGGCAGTACCCGGTCGCGATCCTCTCCGACTGCGTCGTCTACGCCGCCGGCGGACCGAGCCCCCTGGACTTCCTGCCCTACCGGGAGGGCAAGCCCCTCCCGGGTGGGTTCAAGCTCGGCGTCAACCCCGGCCTGGTCAAGCACGAGGGAAGCCAGAGCGTGCTGTGGGGCGAGGAGGTCCGCGACCGGTTCGACGCGCCGGAGCTCAACCTCGCCAGGTACATCAAGGACGGCACCGTCACCGACGCCGACAGCGGAGAGTAGGAGAGGGCGACCATGAGCCTGTTCGGGGACGGCCTGGACGCCGCGGTGCAGAAGGCCTTCACCCGCCCGGTGCCCAAGAGCGCCGGTGCGCAGATGCGCTACCTGGTCAAGCAGCTCAAGGGCACCAGGGCCGTCGCCCGGACGCTGCAGGTCTCCCAGCGCACCGTCGAACGCTACGTCACGGGCCAGATCAGGACGCCCCGCCCGGAACTCGCCGCCCGCCTGGAGCGGGAGGTGAAGGCGCGGTGGCAGCCGCAGATCCGGGCCCGGGCCCGGCAGAAGGCGGCGACCACCGAGGGGATCGTGGTCGACACCCGCGCCCGCATGGGCTACACCGCGCCCGTCGGGTCGACGGACGAGTCCCGTATCCGGCACCTGACCGTGGCCCTGCCCCCGCGCTACGCGGCACGCCTCTTCGACGCCCGGGCCGCGGGTGCCGACGAGCGGGTGCTCAGGGAGATCACCGCCGAAGGGCTCAGGGAGGTCTACTTCCAGGACGGCGGCCGACGGGCCGGCAGCCTGGAGGAGGTCCGGCTCACGGATGTGGAGCACCTGGAGTTCGACCTGTAGGGACCGCACCCCGCCGGGTGGCCGTCATCTGAGTGTGGTCGGGTAGCCGGATCACACCGAGCCGAACGCAACGGCTGCCGTAGCCAGGCTGCCGGCCGCGAGTGAGCCCGTGGGCCGCAGCACGACGGTCGTCGCCAAGGGGGCGTGCTGTCACCAGGGGCGTGGACGGCGGGTGCCGAGCAGGGTTCCGGCCCGCGATGCGGTCCCAGTCGGCCAGCCCCGCGTCCCACTTGCGTCGGCGCAGCATGTGGTCGCTGAAGAGGCGCCGACTCCGGTCGAGCAGCTCGCCCGCCTCCGCGTCGCCGGGTCGCAGCAGGGCGGTGGCGGTCTCGCGGACGACACCGGCGCCGGGGGCGTCGAGGAGCCGCCGCAACTGCTCGTATCCACGCAGCCCGGTTCCCGCAGCCCTGCCACCGCTCGCGCCCGCACCCCGGCCGCCGGGTGCGCGAGCGGCGGTCGCAGCAGCCCGGCGTCCGCGCGGTTCCCGCACTCGGCCAGCCCGAGCGCTACCCCGGCGAGCTGCACACGAGGGGGCGGGGCCGCGTGGCAGCGTCGATGGGAGAGCCGGTGGACAGTCGTCGAACTGTCAGTGCTCGTCCTTAGGGTCGGACCCATGGCAGACGACCTGGTCCGGGACGCGTGGAACCGCATCGACACGTGGCTGCGCGAGCACGCCCCTCGCACCTTCGCCACGCTCCGGCCGCCCGCGGGGCCCGAGGAGGTGGCGTCGGCGCAGGAGGCGCTGGGGGTCGTCTTCCCCACCGACCTGGTCGCGTCTCTGCTGCGGCACAACGGAGCGGTGGACGGGGCCGAGGCGTTCCGGTTCGACACGGACGACCGGCTGCTCGGAGTGGCCGGGATCCTGAGGGACACCGAGTTCATGCGCCACAGCGCGGAAGACCTCGACGAGGAGCAGGCCGCATCCTACTGGCACCACGGATACGTGAAGTTCGGTTCCTACGGGGCGACGTCCGACGGACTCCTGATCGACTGCCGTCCCGGGCGGAACTCCTTCGGTGCCGTCGGACGGTTCTTCGACGAGACCGGCACCGGCTTCGGGCAGGCAGACTCACTGGGCGGATATCTGGCAGAGCTGGCCGACCGGCTCGAACGCGGCCGGGACGGGGGTGCCGTCACGTTCAACGGCCGGCTGTTCTGGGAGTGGGCATGCCCTGCCCTCCCGGAGTGGGGCAGCGCCGACGAGCCTCTTCCCGCACCGGACGAGTGGCTGCCGGAGTTGGACCTTTCCTGCAGCCCCGAGGACCTCCTGCACGCGAGCCACCTGGACGATCTCGAGGAGCTCGGCGCACTCCTCGCGGTCCTGCCGCGTGAGCGGGTGGCCGAGGCCGCACGGAGGCAACTGCGCAGGCTGGCCGCCGAAACAGGCCTGGAGAGGTACCCCGAGATCGGGTCGGCCCTGGAGGCCGTGGAGCGCGGTGCAGCCCCACCACGGCCGGAACAGACCACCCCGCTCGTCCTGCGACTGCGCGCGGTGCTGAAGCAGGCGCACAGCCGCCGGGACCACCACCGCAGGTGGGCGGCAGAGAGGATGGTCGAAGGGATCTGGGGCTCCCCCTACAGGTCCGTGTACGAGACCGCGGGGATCCGCAGCCGCCTCACTGCCGACTGGCGTGCGGAGCTGCACGCGGACCTGGGCAGCCCCCCACTGCCTCCGATACCCGACGATCGTTTCTGGGGAGCCCTCCGCAACTCCGCCATCGACTCCGGCTGGCACGCGGCCGAGTACGGGCAGGATCAGGACTGATGCCGGAGGTCTCCCGTTCCGCCCGGTGCTTCATCCGGCCGGACCCGCCGGATGAAGCAGTCGGTCACACCAGGGCCGGGGTGGGCCATCGGGCCGGTGGCGGGAACCATCGCGCCCTCGCTCGGCGGCCGAGTGTCCCGACCGCGGCGGAACGGGTGGTGCCGCCCGCGGGGGTGGGCCGGGCGGACGGGCGCAAGCCCCTCTCCGGCCCCGCTGCCCGTCCGCCTGGCGCCCGGGCCGGTCAGTCGGGCAGGCGGTCCAGGAGCCAGGTGCAGAGTTCCTCGGTGACCTTGGTGTGGCGTTCGTTCCGCGTCGCGCAGAGGAAGTCGTCGACCTGGGCTTCGTCCGGGGGCAGGGACGCGATGTCCGCGTACAGGTCCTGGTGGGTGTCCAGGCCCCGGACGGCGACCGCACTCACCGAGGGGACGAAGCAGTGGTCCTCGACGGGCATGTCGACGCCGAGGCCGATGATCTTGTTGAGCACGTCGGCGAGGATCCGGAAGCTCTCAAGGGTGCCGCCGGGGGCGCCCTCGACGTCCGGGAGGTTCTCGGCGAGGACGTCGTTCCTCTGCGCCGTGACGACGCGGAGCGTCGCAGCGAGCGAGTCGCCCTCTGGCGGCATCGTGCGCAGGTCGGTGCCGGTGATGGCGAGGCCCTTGCCCTTGACCGCGGTGGTACCCGGCTCGATGCCGTTGCCCGTGCCGTCGCCGGTGCCGTTGGCGACCGCGAGGATCTTCGGGATCCGCGGCCAGCCGCCAACCCGCTCCAGTTCGTCGAGGAACTGGGTGCGCAGCGGGCTGACGCCGGGCTTGTCCGACCAGTCCTCGATGTGCCGCCACAGCTGCTGCTGCGCGGCAGGGCTGTTCATCTGGTCGGAGAAGCGGCTGTCCAGCCTGCGGATGTAGTGCGCGAACGCCTGCAGGGAGAGGGGGATGTGGGCGCCGTTGTGAGGGCTGTCGTAGGAGAAGTACACGCCGGCCTGGTGGTCGATGCCTTCCGTTTCCATCCTGGCGAGCGCGTAGCGGGTCACCAGGCCGCCCATGCTGAAGCCGCCTACGGCCAGGCGGGTCCGGCCCGGCCTCTCGGCGGCGGCACGACGGACGGCCTCCGTGGCCGTGCTCGCGTTGTCGAGGATCGAGGCGCTGCGCTCGTCGAAGCCGATCAGGACGACGTCCCGTCCGCGTCGGCGCAGTTCACCGATCAGCGGACAGGCGGAGCCTTGCAGGCCCGCCCAGAGCTCGTCGAGGGAACTCGGCCCGCTGTTGAAGCCGTCGGCCATGAGCACCGGCCGCACGAGGCCGCTGTTGCCCTCGCCGTAGTACACCCAGGCGGTGCCGCCCGGGAGCTGCCAGGTGTCGTCGGGATGCGGCGCGGGTGCGACCAGCTCCTTGGGCGGGGTGGCGGCGAGCGCGATCGGCGCTGCGCCCTCGAACGCGGCGATGACGTCGCGCTCTGCGGGTTCGGACATGCCCTTCCCCTGACCTGCTGTGGACATCGGGTTGCGGCGCCCTTGCGGCGCCGCGCCCCGTCCTGAGCCAGCCGATCGGCGATCTGCCGAGTTCGGGCGGAAATCCCCCTGAAGGGCTGAATTCCTCTGAAGGGCAGATTGTCCGCAAGGACCTGACTCCCCGTGCGCCCGGGTGGTGCGTCGGCAGATCGCACACGCCCGCAGCAGGCCGCCGCCTCTCCGGTCCGCCACAACTCTGCGGTGTGCGGGGCGGGTCGGCCCCCGGAGGGCTTCCTCGCCTCCGGGCACGGGGCGGCGGCCGCCATGACCCCCCTCCGGCTCCCGCTCGCCGCTGCGGCCCGGTGCCCGCCGACGGCAGGTGCGGGCACACCTGTTCGCCGGGTGAATCGGGCTACGGGGCATGGACGAGACCACCGGAGGGGTGGGGCGGGCGGTGCCTACAGCAGTCCGCCCAGCGGCAGGGTCCGCTCGGCGAGTCGGCCGTGCAGCCGTCCGCCGGTGGTGTCGGCCTCGGCGAGCCAGTCGGCGGCGAGCAGCAGGTCCACCTGCTCGGCGATCCGGTCCGGCCGCAGGTCGCAGAACGCGGCGGCCCGCTCCAGGTCCAGGCCGCCGTCCCCGGCCGGTCCGAGGCCGCCCTCCGCGCGGGCGTGGGCAGCCGTGTACAGGGCCAGGAGGCGGGTGGCGGCCGTGGCCTTCTTCTTACGGAGCTTCCGGTCGCCCACGGCCTTCTGCGCCCAGCCGGAGATTCTCGCCCGGGGGGTCTTGCCGAAGTCGAACGGGCGGGTCCGCTCGGGCAGCAGGGCCGGGACGGTGACGGTGGCGGGGTCCTCGGGCCGGGAGGCCATCACCTCCGCGACGGATCCGGGCAGACGCAGCCAGTCCGCCTCCACCAGTTGCTCAAGCACCGCCTCGGCGCTGCCGGAGAGCCAGCCGGCGAGATCCTGACCGGTGATGTTCCCGGTGCCGGCGCGCGCGGCGCGCAGGGTGAGCATCAGCACCGCCAGGCGCACCTCGGCCCGCGGATCCGGGGCGTGGGCGGCGACGTACTCCAGCACGGCACGGGCGTGGGCGGCCTGCTGCCGGGTCAGCAGCCGCTCCACCACCGGTCCGCCGCCCGGCTGGGGGCCGCCGCGGTTGGCGTGCATCTCCCGGGTGGTCTGCGCCGCCTTCTCGGCGCGAACGGCCTCCTGGCGCAGGGAGGCGTCGCCGCCGACGTCGGCCCACAGGCGGAAGGCGCGGGCCTTGCGGTCGTGGAGCCCGGCGAGCAGGGCGAGGTCGGGTTCGGGGCGCCGCTGGTAGGCGCGGAAGGCGTCACCGAGCTCGATGAGTTCCGCCCGGAGCACATCCGGTTCGAGGTCGTGCGGCACGGTGCGCTGCGCGATCTTCCCCCAGCGCTTCGCCCGCCGGGGCGCGGCGGCGGGGGCGCCGCTCCGAGCACCGGGGAGCAGGGCGTCCCCGGGGCTCGGAGCGGTCGCGCCGACGCGCTGGGAGGGGGCCTGGTCGGAGAACACGGGTGTCGCGGCCCCGGCCGTGCCGACCGGGGGCTCCTGCGCCGGTGCCCGGTCCCCCGCGGCCCGGCCGGCGCCTGCCGGGGCGGGGCGGGGCGGGGGCTGGGCGGTGTCCAGGACCCGGCTGTCGGGGGTGGCGGCCGCGCAGCGCGCGCACAGCTCCGCGATCCGCCACAGCCTTCCGGCCCGGTCCGCGTGCACCGCCAGGACCACCGGACCGCCGCACCGCACCGCGCCTTCCGGCGGGTTCGCCGCGCCGCGCCGTGCGGTGGCGGGGTCGGGGGTGTGCCACGCGCAGTCGGCGGCACGGCAGGCGCACCATGCCGTGCCGCGCGGCCCGCCTCCCTCGCGGATGCCGGCCAGGTGCATGTTGACGTGGGCGATCGCGGCCTTGCGCCCCGCGGCGGCACCGCCGGGGACGCGCTGGTCGGCGCAGGCCGGGCGCGAGCAGGAGAGCTTCACCGCACCGGCTGACGGGCGGCCGTCAGGATCCAGCCGTACCGTCCATACCCGTCCCGCGACGCGCTCCTGCTGCCGTGTGCCGGCCTCCACCACCATGTACGAACCTTCCGCCTGTGCCCTGATCCGGGGACCTCGGTGCTTCTCCATCACTGGGGATGATGACCCATCAGACGGGCGGGAACAGCCGTTCCGGCCGGACGCGCCCGGCCCGTCGGGGCGGGCGACGCGCTTCGCCGCCCGTGCGTGCTCCGGCAGCGGCGGGGGTGGTGGTGCGCGGGCCGCCCCGGCGAGGGGCGGGTGCGCGGCGTACGGAGGGGGCGCGAAGCGGGTGCCGAGGGCCGTCACGTCCCCGGTGGACCGGAGCGCGGCGGCCCGACGGCGTGCCCCGCGAGGGCGGAGGACCGCCTTCGCACCGGGCATCCGGGCGATGGGGCGAGGCGGTGCCCGGCTGCCGTCACCCGCCCCGCCGGGGACGGCTGGGCGGGCCCTGGCGCGGGGAGCCCCGTCGGCACACCGCTGCGAGGGTTCCCCCGGCTGCGGCGGCCTCCGGAAGCGGCGCGAGCCGGGGCTGTTCGGTGGGTACGACGGGGGCCTTCCGGGCAGCCCTCGCGCGGCCGCCCGGAGCGCCGGAGACGACGACACTTCACGGTCGCCCGCGCGCTCCGGTACCGCGCGTGCCAGGCCGACGTTCGCGCGACCCGCTCAGGCCGTGTGCGCCACCAGGGCGTCGACGAGGCGGGGCCAGAGTTCACGCGGGCGGTCGTGTCCCATGTCGGGGATCAGGAGGAGTTCGGCGCCGGGCACGAGTTCCGCCGTGCGCCGACCCCCGCTGGGGTCGATCAGCGTGTCGTCCAGCCCGTGGACCACCAGTGTCGGCACCCGCAGGCCGCGGAGTGCCTGTGCGCGTGAACCGCTGAGGATCATCGCCCCGAGCTGCCGTCCGGTCCCCTCGGGGTAGTAGGCGCGGTCGTAGCTCTCGGCGGCCAGCTCGCGCAGCACCGCGGCGTCGCCGTAGCGCCGGGAGGCCCACACCAGCTCCTTCTCCGCCGCCGCTACGTATCCCTCGCGGTCCGCGGGCCTCCCGCCGAGCAGCACCGCCTGGGCCTCCGGGCTGGGGTTGCCGTAGGCACTCTCGCCGGTCGAGGACATCATCGACGTCAGGGTCAGCACCCGCTCCGGGGCGGACAGGGCCATCGTCTGGGCGATCATTCCGCCCATCGAGGCGCCGACCATATGGGCGCGTTCGACACCGAGCGCGGTGAGCAGGCCGAGGCCGTCCCCGGCCATGTCGAGGAGCCGGTACGGCACCATCGCCTGCGCGCCGGGAAGGTCGCCCGAGGTGACGGCCGCGACGAGCCCGTCCATGTCGACGGGGTGCTCGCCGAACCTGGTGGACAGCCCGCAGTCGCGGTTGTCGTACCGGATCACATGGCGGCCGCGGTCCGCCAGCGCCTGGCAGAAGTCCTCGTGCCAGGCGAGCATCTGCGCGCCGAAACCCATGACGAGCAGGACCGTGGGATCCTCCGGGTCGCCGAAGCACTCGTACGCGAGGGACACGTCGGGGGATACAGCCGTGATCGACATGCGGAGAGCATGACACGGCCGCCTCCGGGGGCGCACTCGGATTCCCGGCGGCCCCACCGGGTGGACCGTCCCCCCGTGCCGCTGTCCCGCGCGCACGGGCCGCGGCCGGGGCGCGGGCCGCCCGAGTACCGACGGCCGAGGTCTGCAATAATGACCGACCAGTCAGTCATCAACGGAGGGATCACGGGTGCCCAGGCAGGTGGATCGCGAGGCCCGGCGGGAGCAGATCCTCGGCGCCGCGGTGCGGGTGTTCGCCCGGCAGGGCTACGCCGCCAGCAGGATCGAGGACATCGCCCGCGAGGCCGGTGTCGCCAAAGGCAGTGTCTACCTCTCCTTCGGCAGCCGCGAGGAGTTGCTGCGTGCCGCCTTCGACGGGCTCGCGGACCGCTCCGGCGCACTGCTCGCCGAGGTCGGCCGCCATCCGGGCGGTCCCGCGGAGCGGCTCGCGTTCCTGGTGCGTGCGGCCATGGAGCTGCTGGAGGGCGAACGCGACCTCGCCCGGGTGCTGCTCGACGTCTGGTCCGCAGGGGCGCGCCGGCCGGCCTGGATCGACATGGCCGGCTTCTACCGGGAGTACCGCGCGGTGGTCGCCGGCCTGCTGGAGGAGCGCGACGCACGGGCCGCCGCCGCACCGGCGGTCGCGCCGTCCGCCCACGCCACCGTGCTCGTCGGAGCGATCGAGGGGTGCGTCCTGCAGTGGCTGTTCGATCCGGAGGTCGAGCTGGGCCCTCTCGTCGAACCGCTCGTCACCCTGCTGGTGCCGCCCCGCGCATGACGCATCCGCACCCAGCGACCCGCAGAAGAGGAAGGAGAGGACGGCCATGCTCAATCCGCTCAGAGGGGGACCGCCCGGGAAAGGGCTCCGGCGCCTGGCGCTGCGTGCGCCCATCGGGCTCTACCGCATCGGGCTGGGGGGCCTGCTGGGACAGCGCATGGTGCTGCTGACGCACACCGGCCGGGTCTCCGGCCGGCCCCGTCAGGTGGTGCTGGAAGTGGTCGCCCGGCTTCCGGAGCCGGGCTGCTACCTGATCGCCTCCGGCTACGGGGAGCGCTCGCAGTGGCTGCGCAACATCCTGGCGACGCCGGAGGTGCACTACCAGGTGGGGCGCCGGACCCGCCGGGGCACCGCCGTCCCGCTGCCGCCGGAGGAGTCCGGCAGGGCGCTCGCCGACTACGCCCGCCGGCATCCGCGCCTGGCCGGGCGCCTGATGCGGTCCGTCGGCCACGCACCGAGCACCCAGGCCGACTTCGAGGCGCTGGGGGCGGACCGCCACGGGGGCGTGCCCCTGATCGCCCTGCGCCCGTCGCCCGGCGACGCATAGCGCCCGGCGGAAGGCTTCCCGGGCCGGGCCGGGAAGCCGCATGCCGCGCGGGCCCCGGGGGCCCGGACGAGGGCCCGCGGGTGTGGCCGCGGCCGCATGCGCCCGCGCGGGCCCCGGGCGACGTCACGCCGATCGTCCTCGGCCTCGTGGCGCCCCATGCGCCCGCGCGGGATGCCGGGCCGGGAAGCCCCATGCGCCCGCGCGGGATGCCGGGCCGGGCCGGGAGGCGGGCCGCGGGCGCCCGCGCGGGGCGCCGTGCCGTGCGACCATGGTCGGCGGTACACCCGGCCCGACGGTCCCGACGAGGTATCCCCGTGACGAAGCCCGCCGCCCGCGAGCCGCAGCGCCGCAACTCCCGTTCCAACCGCGCCCGGATCCTGGCCGCGGCCCGCCAGGAACTGGCCTTCCATCCGGACACCACCCTGGAGGAGATCGCCCGCGCCGCGGGAGTCGTGCGGCGGACCGTCTACGGGCACTTCCCCGGGCGGACGGCCCTGCTCGACGCACTGGCGGAGGAGGCGGCCCGGTCGCTGGCGGCGGCCGTCCGCGCGGCCGCTGCGGCCGGCGGCCCCGGGGAGGCGGCCGACCGCGCCCTCGCGCGGTTCGTGCTCACCATCTGGCCGGTCGGCGACCGCTACCGCATGCTCATCTCCCTCGCCCGCCGCGATCTGGGCCATGAGCGGATCGCCGAGGTACTCGCCCCGGCCCGGGAGGCCACGGGCGCCGTCCTGGCCCGGGGCCAGGCGGCGGGCCTGTTCCGCACCCGGGTGCCCGCGCCGGTGCTCGCCGCCGCGCTGGAGGCCCTCACCCTGTCCCTGCTGGAGAGCGTGGGCCGCGGGGCCTGGAAGGACGACGGCCGGGCCACGGCCGTGACGGCCCTGATGGCCGTCGGGGTTCCGGCCGAGCGGGCCGAGTCCGAGGTCCGCGCGCTCGCGGAGACCCCGGGGGCCCTGGCGGCGCACGGGGACGGCGCCTGATGCGGGCGCCGGGGGCCGGGGGCCCGCACCCGAGCGGTCGGCCCGCGGCGGGCCGGGCGGCCCGCGCCGCGGCGGCCGCTGCGACCGCCGTCCTGCTGCTGTTCACGGCGGCCTGCTCCGGCGGCGGGGAGCGGGAGCCGCACCCGAGCGCACCCGGACCGGGGGCTTCCGAGGCCGTGCGGCCGCCCGAGCCCGGCACCGTATTCGACTACCAGATCGGGGGCCCCTACGCCCCGCCGGGCGCGGTCCGTGCCGTGGCCCGGGACCGCAGCGCGGAGCCGGCCCCGGGCCTCTACAACGTCTGCTACGTCAACGCCTTCCAGGCGCAGCCGGGTGACGAGGTGGACTGGTGGCGCACCCACCACCCGCGGCTGCTGCTGCGGGACGGCCGCGGGGCCCTGGTCGTGGACGAGGACTGGGAGGAGCCGCTGCTCGACATCTCCACCGAGGCCCGCCGCAGCGCCCTGATGGAGGTGATCGGCCCCTGGATCGACGGCTGCGCCGAGGACGGCTACGACGCCGTCGAGCCCGACAACCTGGACTCGTACACCCGGTCGGACGGCCTGCTCACCGCGGACCACGCCGTCGCCTTCGCCCGTCTGCTGAGCGAGCGGGCCCACGCCCGCGGGCTGGCTATCGCGCAGAAGAACGGCGCCGAACTCCTCGGGGCCCGGGACCGGATGGGCTTCGACTTCGCGGTGGCCGAGGAGTGCGGGCGCTACGACGAGTGCACGGCGTACCAGGAGGCCTACGAGGGCCGGGTGTTCGACGTCGAGTACCGGGCCCCGGACTTCGCGACCGCCTGCCGGAACCGGGGCGGGGCGCCGCTGTCCGTGACGCTGCGGGACCGGGAGGTGCGTCCCGCGGGGAGCCCCGGTCACGTGCACCGCACCTGCTGAGGGGACGGGTTCGCCCGGCAGGGGCACGGGCGGTCCGGTCCGGTGCCGCCCCGGCCGTGGCCCTGCCGGGGCGGCACCGGACCGGACGGGCGGGCGACAGGGCGTCCGGACACGCGCCGGGCGCCGGGCACGCCGCGAGGGCGGCGCCCCGGCGCCCGGAGGGCCCGGCCGGTTGCGGTCAGACCACGCCCTGGGCCGACATCGCGTCGGCCACCCGGAGGAACCCGGCGATGTTGGCCCCGGTGACGTAGTCGCCCGGTCTGCCGAAGCGCTCCGCGGTCTCGTGGCACACCCGGTGGATGCCGGCCATGGTCACGGACAGTTCGGCCGCCACCCGCTCGCGCCCCCAGCTCTCCCGGGAGGCGTTCTGCCGCATCTCCAGGGCGCTCACGGCGACGCCGCCCGCGTTGGCCGCCTTGCCGGGGCCGAAGGCGACGCCGGCCTCCTGGAAGACGCGGACCGCCTCGGGGGTGCAGGGCATGTTGGCGCCCTCGGAGACGGCCCGGACCCCGCCGCGCACCAGCGCCCGCGCGTCGTCGGCGCCCAGCTCGTTCTGGGTGGCGGAGGGGAAGGCGACGTCCACCGGCACGTCCCAGACGCTGCCCGAGGGCAGGAAGCGCGCCGAGCCGCCGCGCCGCTCCGCGTAGTCGCTGACCCGGCCGCGCTCCACCTCCTTGACCGTGCGCAGGAGTTCGAGGTCGATGCCCTTCTCGTCGACGACACAGCCCTGCGAGTCGGAGCAGGTGACGGGGTGGGCGCCGAGGGCGGACAGCTTCTCGATGGTGTAGAGGGCGACGTTCCCTGAGCCGGAGACGGAGGCGGTGAGCCCCGCGAGGTCCTGGCCCCGGGCGGCGAGCATCTCGGCGGCGAACAGCACACTGCCGTAGCCGGTGGCCGCGGTGCGGCCCTCGGAGCCGCCCCAGGCGGTGCCCTTGCCGGTGAGGACCCCGGCTTCCCAGCGGTTGGTGATCCGGCGGTACTGGCCGAAGAGGTAGCCGATCTCCCGGGCGCCGACGCCGATGTCGCCGGCCGGCACGTCGGTGTGCTCGCCGATGTGCCGGTGGAGCTCGGTCATGAAGGACTGGCAGAAACGCATGACCTCGGCGTCGGACCGGCCGCGCGGGTCGAAGTCGCTGCCCCCCTTGCCACCGCCGATACCGAGGCCGGTGAGGGCGTTCTTGAAGATCTGCTCGAAGCCGAGGAACTTGACCACGCCGAGCGAGACGGTGGGGTGGAAGCGCAGCCCGCCCTTGTACGGGCCGAGGGCGCTGTTGAACTCGACCCGGAAGCCCCGGGCCACCTGGACCCGGCCGCGGTCGTCCTGCCAGGGCACCCGGAAGATGATCTGCCGCTCCGGCTCGACCAGCCGCTCCACGAGGCCCGGCTCGGCGTACTCGGGGTGGGCCGCGAAGACGGGACCGAGGCTGTCGAGGACCTCGTGCGCGGCCTGGTGGAACTCGCTCTCACCGGGGTTGCGGCGCACCAGCTCGTCGTAGAGGGCGGCTTGGCGGTCCTTCGGAGGTTCAGCTGCCACAGCGTTTCCCTTCCTGCCCGGCCGTCGGGTCGCTGCCCCGGCCGGAGCGGGTCGTCCAGGTGTCGTTGCCTGCGTGGAGTACGGCAGCCCCGTCCCTGACGTTCACGCACACACGAGGGGGAGGCGGCTCGGGCCGCCTCCCCCGCGGACGCTATCAGCCGCGCGCGGCCGGCCGGGAAGCCCCCGGAGCGCGGTCCATCAACTCGGCGAGCACCTCCGTCAGCAGCGCCTGCGGGTCCTCGGCGGGACCCTCGGTGCGCCAGGCGACGAAGCCGTCGGGGCGCACCAGCACCGCCCCGGCGCCCGTGACGCCGTGCTCGGCCGCCCAGTCGGTCCCGGCCTCGGGGACCAGGTCCGCCTCCGGCCCCTCGCCGACGGTGTGGACGGTGACGGGGACGCCGAGGCGCGCGGTGGCCCCCGCCGCGGCGGCCCGCCACCGGGCGGCGCCCTCGACGCCGGTGAGCAGCACCGTCTGCCGCTCGTAGAGGTCGAGGGTGGAGACGGTCCGCTGCTCGGCAGGCCGGTACAGCCACAGGTGGGGGGCGCGGCTGCCCGGTTCGCCGTGCAGGTCGGGCGTCTCGGGGACGATCGGGAGGCCGGGGTCCGCACCGGCGACGGCGCCCGTGCGGTAGCGGTAGGCGAGGGCGACGGCGAGCATGCCGGTGCGGGGGCCGCCGGGGCCCGGGGCGGGGTCGTAGCCGGGGTGGCTGTGCTCGCCGGAGCGGGCGGAGGCGCGGGCGCTGGTGGCCTGGGCGACGGGGCGGCGCTCCGCCTCGTAGCTGTCGAGGAGGCCGGGACCGGCCTCGCCGCGCAGGACGGCGGCGAGCTTCCAGGCGAGGTTGTGGGCGTCCTGGATGCCGGTGTTGGACCCGAAGGCGCCGGTCGGGGACATCTCGTGGGCGGAGTCGCCGGCGAGGAAGACCCGGCCGTCGCGGTAGCGGTCCGCGACGCGCTCGGCGGCGTGCCAGGGGGACCTGCTGAGGACTTCGACGTCGAGGTCGGGCGTGCCCGCGGCCACCCGGAGGTGGGCGGTGATGCGCTCGTCGGTGAAGTCGTCCAGGCTCTCGCCGCGGCCGGGCTGCCAGGGAGCGTGGAAGACCCAGTTCTCCTCGTTGTCGACGGGCAGCAGCGCGCCGTCGCCGCCCTCGCCGGTGACGTAGCAGACGATGAAGCGGCGGTCGCCCACCACGGAGGCGAGCCGGCGGGAGCGGAACATGACGCTCACGTTGTGGAAGAGCTCGCCCGGCCCGCTGTGGCCGATGCCCAGTTGCTCGCGCACGGGGCTGCGCGGGCCGTCCGCCGCGACGAGGTAGTCCGCGCGCACGGTGCGGGCGGTGCCCGTGACGCGGTCCTCCACGACCGCCAGGACGCCGTCGGCGTCCTGCTCGAAGGAGCGCAGCTCGGTGGAGAAGCGCAGGTCCCCGCCGAGCTTGCGGGCGTGTTCGACCAGTACCGGCTCCAGGTCGTTCTGGCTGCACACGCACCAGGCGGACGGGCTGAAGCGAGCCGGTCCGCCCGGGGGCTGAACGTTGCGCACCAGCCATTCGTCGTCGCCCGCGGTGAGGCTCGACGTCTGGAGGATCCCGTGGTTGCCGGCGAGGAGGCGGCCGGCCTCGATGATCTGCTGTTCGACACCCGCCGTACGGAAGATCTCCATGGTGCGGACGTTGTTGCCGCGGCCGCGCGGATGACGGGAGGTGTCCGCGTGGCGCTCGACGAGCATGTGCTCGACGCCCAGTCTGCCGAGGAAGAGGGAGAGCGACAGGCCCACCAGGGACCCGCCGACGACCAGGACCGGGACACGTACTTCGGCTTGTTGCTGCATACAGGGGCTCCTGCCAGGGCCGCAGGGAAGGGGACGACCTTTCCATGCCCCCGCGCGGGGCGTTGCCTCGGCTCTTCACCCGGCTGGTTCACACATCTCGCGCCACCCGTGGTAGGGCCCGAGGATCGAGAGCGGACCGCCACGGTGCGTGACGCGAGCGCTTTCTGTCCGCGCCCGGTGCAGGCCCGGTCTCCCGGGTGACCGCGTGGCGACATCCCCGTCCCATGAGAGGCGTGACCATCATGACGACCCTGTCCGAACGCATATCCCAGTCGGCCTTCGACGGATCCCGGCTGCGTGTGGTGCTGCTGCTCGACCTCCACGACGGTGCGCAGCAGGAGTTCCTCACCGCCTACGAGCACATGCGCCACCAGGTGGCCTCGGTACCGGGCCACATCAGCGACCAGCTGTGCCAGTCGATCGAGAACCCCTCGCAGTGGCTGATCACCAGCGAATGGGAGAGCGCACCGCCCTTCCTGGCCTGGGTGAACAGCGAGGCGCACCTCGACACGGTGAAGCCACTGCACGACTGCGTGCGCGACACCCGCTCCTTCCGCTACAGCATCCTGCGCGAGACCGGCGGGGTGAACGCCCCGGCCGAGCGCACCCGTGCGGGCGCCTTCCAGGCGGCTCCCCGCGTGGGCGACGGGGTGGTGCGGCACGCGCTCACCTTCACCGTCCGCCCGGGCTCCGAGGAGAAGGTCGCCGCGATCCTGGCCGACTACGCCTCGCCCGAGGCCCGCGTCGACGACACCACCCGGCTGCGGCGCACCTCGCTCTTCCTGCACGGCAACCGCGTGGTGCGGACCGTGGAGGTGCAGGGCGACCTGATGGCGGCCCTGCGCCATGTGGCCCGCCAGCCGGAGGTGCGGGCCGTGGAGGAGGCGCTCAACCCGTTCCTGGAGCAGGACCGGGACCTCGACGACCCGCAGTCGGCGCGCACCTTCTTCACCCGTGCGGCGCTCCCCTCCGTCCACCACCTGGCGACCCGGGGTGCCCCGCACGGCGACGTGGAGCGCCGGGCGCTGCTCTACCCGGCCAAGCCGGGGTGCGGCATGGCGCTGGCCAGGCTGCTGGCGCAGCAGGACGAGGCGGCGGCGGAGGACCCGGCGGGGCTCGTCGACAGCAGCACGGTCTTCCAGCGGGACGACATCGTCGTCCGCCTGGTGGACGTGCGCGGGCCGCTGGACTCCGACCCGCTGCTCGCCGCAGCGGCCCGCGGGCCGCGCAAGGCGGCCGTGCTGGCCCGCCTGCTCGACCTCGACGCCCTGGGTGTCGGGGCCTGCGGCGACGACACGGACTTCGCGCTGTCACTGCTGCACCGC
This sequence comes from Streptomyces sp. NPDC048001, assembly GCF_043203115.1. Taxonomy (NCBI): domain Bacteria; kingdom Bacillati; phylum Actinomycetota; class Actinomycetes; order Kitasatosporales; family Streptomycetaceae; genus Streptomyces; species Streptomyces sp. NPDC048001. Next base: position 349,665 of record NZ_JBIDBN010000005.1, on the reverse strand, counting down.
GCCGAGATGCGGCTGGTCACCGACCGCCGCGCGGCCTGAGCGGACGCACGGGCGCTCGGTACCCGCCCGCCCGGCACCACCACCCCTCACCTCTCCGTGGAGGAGCGTTCATGAACACCACACACCGCATCGTCGACCTCTCCGAGACCCAGCCCAACCGCCGGCGCGGCGGGGACCTGCGCGCCGTGCTCACCCCCACGGCGGTCGGCGCCACCAGCGGCTTCATGGGGCTGGCGATCATCGCTCCGGGCGATCGGATCGCCGAGCACTACCACCCGTACTCCGAGGAGTTCGTGTACGTGGTCGCGGGTGAGCTGGAGGTCGACCTCGACGACGAGACCTTCCCCATCCGCACCGACCAGGGGCTGATGATCCCGCTGAACGTGCGCCACCGCTTCCGCAACGTGGGAGCCGTGGAGGCGCGGATGGTCTTCCACCTCGGTCCCCTGGCGCCCCGCCCCGAGCTGGGGCACGTGGACACCGAGGAGACCGCACGGCCCGAGGACGCGGCGCAGCCCACGGGGGCGGTTTCGTGAGCCGACGGGTGGCGGTGACCGGCGTCGGCATCGTCGCACCCGGTGGTGTGGGTGCGCCGGCGTTCTGGGACCTCCTCGCGGACGGCCGTACCGCGACGCGGGGCATCACCCTCTTCGATCCGGCCGGCTTCCGGTCCCGTATCGCCGCGGAGGTCGACTTCGACCCGGCGGTGCACGGGCTGGAGGCGCAGACGGTCCGCCGGGCCGACCGCTATGTGCAGTTCGCGATGGTCGCCGCGCGCGAGGCGCTGGCGGACTCGGGGCTGGACATGGAGCGGGAGGACCCGTGGCGGATCGGGGTGTCCATGGGCACCGCCGTCGGCGGCACCACCCGACTGGAGCACGACTACGTGGCGGTGAGCGCCTCGGGCCGGCGCTGGGACGTGGACCACAGCGAGGCGCAGCCGCATCTGCACCGGGCCTTCTCGCCCAGCACGCTCGCCTCCGAGGTGGCGGAGCAGACGGGCGCGCACGGGCCGGTCCAGACGGTCTCCACGGGGTGCACCTCCGGCCTCGACGCCGTCGGCTACGCCTACCAGGCGATCGTGGACGGACGGGTGGACGTGTGCGTCGCGGGCGCCTCCGACTCGCCCATCTCGCCGATCACCGTGGCCTGCTTCGACGCCATCCGGGCCACCTCGGCCAACAACGACGACCCGGCGCACGCCTCGCGTCCCTTCGACGCGCACCGCGACGGCTTCGTGATGGGCGAGGGCGGCGCGGTGCTGGTGCTGGAGGACCTGGAGCGGGCGCGGGCCCGCGGGGCCCGGGTGTACTGCGAGGTCGGCGGCTACGCGACGTTCGGCAACGCCCACCACATGACGGGGCTGACCCGCGAGGGGCTGGAGATGGCCCGGGCCGTCGACCGGTCGCTGGAGATGGCCCGGCGGGACCCCTCGGACGTGGACTACGTCAACGCCCACGGCTCCGGCACCCAGCAGAACGACCGGCACGAGACGGCCGCGGTGAAGCGCTCGCTCGGCGAGCACGCCTACCGGGTGCCGATGAGCTCCATCAAGTCCATGGTGGGCCACTCGCTGGGGGCGATCGGCGCGATCGAGGTCGTGGCCTGCGTACTGGCCCTGGACCGCCAGGTGGTGCCGCCGACGGCGAACTACGAGACGCCCGACCCCGAGTGCGATCTGGACTACGTGCCCCGTACCGCCCGGGAGGCGAGGCTGCGCACCGTGCTGTCGGTGGGCAGCGGGTTCGGCGGCTTCCAGTCCGCGGTGGTGCTCAGCAGGCCGGACGGGAGGACGCGATGAGTACGGATCGGGCACGACGTCCGGTGATCACCGGGATCGGCGTGGTGGCTCCGGGCGGTGTGGGCACGGACGCCTTCTGGAAGAACGCCCGGGAGGGCGTGAGCGCCCTCGACCACGTCACCCGCGAAGGGTGCGGCCATCTGCCGCTGAGGGTCGCCGGCGAGGTCCGGGGCTTCGACCCGGAGGCGCAGGTGGAGCAGCGCTACCTGGTGCAGACGGACCGCTTCAGCCACTTCGCGATGGCGGCGGCCGACATGGCGCTCGCGGACGCCGGGTTCACGGCGGACGCCCTCGCGCAGGACCCGTACGCGGTGGGTGTGGTCACCGCCGCCGGCTCCGGCGGCGGCGAGTTCGGCCAGCGCGAGCTCCAGCGGCTGTGGGGCCAGGGCTCCACCTATGTGGGCCCCTACCAGTCGATCGCCTGGTTCTACGCGGCGAGCACCGGCCAGATATCGATCCGCGGCGGGTTCAAGGGCCCCTGCGGGGTCGTGGCCAGCGACGAGGCGGGCGGTCTGGACGCCGTGGCGCACGCCGCCGCGGCCGTGCGCCGGGGAACCGGCACCGTGGTGGTCGGCTCGGCCGAGGCGCCGCTGGCGCCGTACTCGATCGTGTGCCAGCTGGGCTACCGGGAGCTGAGCTGTGTGGAGGAGCCGGAGCGGGCCTACCGCCCGTTCACCCCGCAGGCCTGCGGCTTCGTGCCCGCCGAGGGCGGCGCGATGCTGGTGGTCGAGGACGAGGGCGCGGCCCGCCGCCGGGGCGCCCCGGTACGGGCCGAGGTGGCCGGCCATGCGGCGACCTTCACCGGTGCCTCGCGCTGGGAGGAGTCCCGCGAGGGGCTCGCTCGGGCGATCCGCGGGGCGCTGGAGCAGGCCGGGTGCGCACCCGAGGAGGTCGACGTGGTCTTCGCGGACGCCCTGGGCCTTCCGGAGGCGGACCGCGCCGAGGCGCTGGCGCTGGCCGACGCCCTCGGGCCGCACGGCTCCCGGGTCCCGGTGACGGCTCCCAAGACCGGCACCGGGCGGGCGTACTGCGGTGCGCCGGTGCTGGACACCGCGGCGGCGGTGCTGGCCATGGAGCACGGCCTGGTGCCGCCGACCCCGCACGTCCACGAGGTCTGCCACGACCTCGCCCTGGTGACCGGCCGGGCCAGACCGGCGGAGTTGCGCACCGCGCTGGTGCTGAGCCGGGGCCTGATGGGCTCCAACGCGGCGCTGGTGGTGCGCCGGGCCGTCTGAGCCGGCCGAGACCTCCTCCGGGCCGTGCCGCGGTGCCGGGGGCCGACCGCAACTGTGAGAGAGAGAAGGTGGAGTGCGCATGACCGCACGACTGACGGCGGACGAGCTGTCCGCCCTGATGAAGAAGGGCGCCGGCATCACCGTCGACGCCGCGACCCTGGAGCGCGACCCCGAGACCCCGTTCGAGGTGTACGGGCTCGACTCCCTGGGCCTGCTCGGCATCGTCGGCGAGCTGGAGAACCGGTACGGACGGGCGCTGCCGCCCGACGCCGACCGCTGCAAGACGCCCCGCGAGTTCCTCGACCTCGTCAACGACTCCCTGATGGCAGGAGCCTGAACATGTCCGGGCACACCGAGAACGAGATCCTCATCGACGCACCCCTGGACCTGGTCTGGGAGGTCACCAACGACGTCGACCACTGGCCGCAGCTCTTCACCGAGTACGCCTCGGTGGAGGTGCTGGAGCGGGACGGCGACCGGACGGTGTTCCGGCTGACCATGTACCCGGACGAGAACGGCAAGGTCTGGAGCTGGGTCTCCGAGCGGGAGGCGGACCGTGCCGCGCTGACGGTGCGCGCCAGGCGGGTCGAGACCGGGCCCTTCCAGTACATGAACATCCGCTGGACGTACGCCGAGACGCCCGAGGGGGCGGTGCGCATGCACTGGACCCAGGACTTCGCGATGAAGCCGGACGCCCCCGTCGACGACGAGTGGATGACCGAGAACATCAACCGGAACTCGAAGGTCCAGATGGGTCTCATCCGGGACCGCATCGAGCAGCGCGCCCGCGCGGGGGACCGCGCGACCGCCCCGGTCAGCCGCGGCTGACCACCCGCACCGACCCGACGCCCTCCGAAGGGACGCCCCCGATGCACCACGCACTGATCGTCGCCCGTATGGCCCCCGGCTCGGCGCCGGACATCGCGGAGGTGTTCGCCGAATCCGACGGCGGCGAGCTGCCGCACCTCGTCGGCGTCCGGCGGCGCAGCCTGTTCCAGTTCGGCGACGTGTACCTCCACCTGATCGAGGCGGACCGGCCGCCGGGACCGGCGATCGCCGAGGTCACCGAGCACGCGGCGTTCCGCGACGTCAGCGAACGGCTCGCGCGCTTCGTGAGCCCGTACGACCCGGCGACCTGGCGGAGTCCGAAGGACGCGATGGCCGAGCAGTTCTACAGCTGGCACAGCGGACCGGGCTCCTGACGGCGGCGCACGGCGGCGGCCGGCCCTGCGGATCGCGGGGCCGGCCGCCGCCGTGCGGGCGCGGGGACGGGCCGGTCAGGCCGGGACGGTGCTCTCGAAGGCGTGCAGATAGGCGTTGACCGGACGCACCTCGCCCAGCACCAGGCCCGCCTCGGCCATCCGGGCGGCCATGCTGCCGCGGGTGTGCTTCGCACCGCCGACGTTGAGGAGCAGCATCAGGTCCATCGCCGTGGTGAAGCGCATCGAGGGGGAGTCGTCGACCAGGTTCTCGATGACGATCACCCGGGCGCCCGGGCGGGCGGCGCCGACCACGTTGGCGAGGGTGCGGCGGGTGGACTCGTCGTCCCACTCCAGGATGTTCTTGATGATGTAGACGTCCGCCTGGACCGGCACCGCGCGGCGGCAGTCGCCGGGCACGATGGCGACCCGGTCGGCCAGGGCGCCGCCCTCGCGCAGGCGCGGGTCGGCGTTGCCGGCGACCCCGGGCAGGTCGAGCAGGGTGCCGTGCAGCCCGGGGTGCTTCTCCAGCAGGCTGGCCAGCACGTGCCCCTGGCCGCCCCCGATGTCGGCGACGCTGGACACCCCGTCGAGGTCGAGCAGTTCGGCGACGTCCCGGGCCGACTGGACGCTGGAGGTGGTCATGGCCCGGTTGAAGACATGGGCCGATTCCGCCGCGTCCTCGTGCAGGTAGGGGAAGAACTCCTTGCCGAACAGGCCCTCGAAGACGCTGTCCCCGGTGCGCACGGCCTCGTCCAGCTTCGGCCAGGCGGCCCAGGTCCAGGGCTCGGTGCACCACAGGGCGATCCAGCGGAGGCTGCGCGGGTCGTCCTCGCGCAGCTGGCGGGACATGTCGGTGTGGGCGAAGCGCCCGTCGGCCTCCTCGGTGAAGACGCCGTAGCAGGCGAGTGCGCGCAGCAGGCGGCGGAGCGCCTTCGGGTCGGCCTTGACCGCTGCGGCGAGGCGTTCGGCGTCCTGGGGCGTGTCGTCGAGGGCGTCGGCGACGCCGAGCCGGGCGGCGGCGCGCACGGCGGCGGCGCAGGCGGCGCCGAAGACGAGTTCACGCAGGCGCATGGCGTCCTGGGGCGGGGCGGCGGCGGTGGTGGAGGTGGTGGTGGAGGTCATGGCGTCTCGCTTCTCGTGGAGGGTCTCGTGGGAGGTCTCGTGGGGGGTCTCGTGGGAGGCCGGCGCCGGGGCCGGCCGGACGGCGTCGAGCGAACGGCGGGGCTCAGCACAGGCCGGCGGGTTCGGACACACCGCAGAGGTTGGCGTCGAACCGGTTGCCGGTGCCGGCCGTGTCGCGGTTGGCGAGGTCGGCGGAGGAGTTGCCGAGGACGAGGTTGCCGCGGATCACGTTGCCGGTCCCGGGGACGCCGACGACGCTCTTGAACAGGACCACGCCGCCGGAGAAGGGAGTGGCGCCGACGTTGCCGCGGATGGTGTTGGACTCCACGAGGGTGTCCTCGGTGCCGGTGAGCACGACGCCCGCGCCCTGGATGCGGGGCAGGCGGGCGGTGGCCGGGCAGGACCGGTTGTTGGCGCTCACCACGTTCCGGCGGACCGTCAGCGCCCCGGCGCGGGGGGTGGACTCGTCGCCGACGAGGAAGATCCCCGCGCAGTTGCCGGTGATGGCGTTGGCCTCGACGACCAGGTTGCGCACCCGGCGCACGGTGGCGCCGATGCGGTTGCCGGACATCTCGTTGCCCTCGATCCGGGTGCCCAGGGTGTCGGTGGCCCCGGCCTCCTCCGTGACGGTGTTGGCGACGAAGAGGCCCGCGTCCCCGTTGTCGCGCACGCTGTTGCCGGTGAGCAGCGAGCGGGTGGAGCGCTCCTGGGCGATGCCCCAGGTGCCGTTGGAGCGGGAGGCCACCCCGGAGACCGTCAGGCGGTCCGTCCAGGCGGCCCAGAGGCCGTTGCGGGGGTAGCCGTCGAGGGCCAGGGAGCGGATGCTCACCCCGGCGACGGGCGCCTCCCGGGTGCCCTCGACGCAGACGCCGTTGCCGTCGGCCGCGCAGCTCCCGGCCGCCGCCGTGCCGGGGGCGGGACGCAGGACGGTGTCGGCTCCGGATCCGCGCAGGGTCAGGCCGGGGGTGGTGATGCGCACGCTCTGCCGGTAGGTCCCGGCGGCGAGCTGGACCGTGTCGCCGGGGCGGGCGGCGTCGACGGCGTCCTGGATGGACTGCCCGGGGCCGATGAGGTGGGTGGTGGGAGCGGCGGCGTCCGCGGGTGCGGCCCCGATTCCGGTGGAGGCGAGGAGGACGGCGCAGCCGAGCAGGGTGATGTGTCGTCTCGTCATATGATGAAGCTATGCGGCGAACGGGGCGAAACGCATGAAACCGCCCCGGAGCGGTGTCGTGTCGCCCGTCCGGGAGCCCGCGTCGGGCATCGGCCCCGGGGCCCGCGGGCCCGCCCGACGCCCCGGAGGCAGGAGGGGCCGAAGGGGGAAGGGCGGGCCTCCGGAGCCCCTATCGTGGGGCCATGACCGTGCCCGAGCTGATCCGCATCGTCTCCCGCTCCTCGCCGATGGCCCTCGCCCAGGTGGAGCGCGTACGCACAGAACTCGCCGCCCGCCACCCCGGTGTCCGCACCGAGGTGGTGCCCGTCACCACCACGGGTGACCGCTGGATGGGCGACCTCTCCCAGGTCGAGGGCAAAGGGGCCTTCACCAAGGAGGTCGACGCGGCGCTGCTCGCCGGCGAGGCCGACCTCGCGGTCCACTGCGTGAAGGACGTCCCGGCCGACCGGCCGCTCCCCGCGGGCACCGTGTTCGCCGCGTTCCTCGCGCGCGACGACATCCGCGACGCCCTCGTCCACCCGGGCGGCCTCGGCCTGGACGCGCTCCCCGCGGGGACCCGGATCGGCACTTCCTCGGTGCGCCGCACCGCCCAACTGGCCGCCTCCCACCCGCACCTGGAGTGCGTGCCGATCCGGGGCAACGCCAACCGGCGCATGGAGAAGCTGCATGCGGGCGAGGCGGACGCGCTGCTCCTCGCCGTCTCGGGGCTGGAACGCATCGGGCGCCGGGACGTGATCAGCCAGGTGCTCCCGGTGGAGACCATGTGCCCGCCGATCGGCGCCGGGGTGCTGGCGCTCCAGTGCCGCGAGGGGGACGCGGCCGTCATCGACGCGGTCGGCCCCCTCGGCGATCCTGCCGCGCACCGGGAGACCACCGCCGAGCGGATGCTCCTCCACGTCCTCCAGGGCCACTGCAACAGCCCGATCGCGGGCTATGCGCGGTCCGAGCGGAACGGGGACCTCTCCCTGCGGGCCAAGGTGTTCACACCGGACGGCAAGACGGTGCTCAACGCGCACGAGTGGGCGGGGCCGCTCGACCCCGCGACCCTCGGGACCTCGGTGGCCGTCGCCCTTCTGCGGCAGGGTGCGCGCGAGCTCATCGACGGCATCGCGCACTGAGCGGGGCCGGGGACGGGGCCCCGGTCCCGCGGCGGGACCGGGGGCGCGCCGCAGGGGGCGCCGCCCCGCCCCCCCTACTCCTCGAAGTAGGCGTCGAGGACGGCGTCGAGCCCCGCCTCCCACTCCTTCAGGCGGCCGCGCCGGTCGGCCTCGACCTCGTTGGTGAACCACCGGTTGGCCGCCACGTGCACCACGACCGTGAAGCGGCGCCCGAAGCGGGGCAGCCTGACCTCGACGGCGCGGACCTCGTCCCAGCGGAAGTCCGCCTCCTGGTCGTCCAGGCGGAAGACGATGCCGCCCCCGTCGGCCGTGACGGAGCCGCGCCGGTCCCGGGCCTCGAAGGAGGGGCCGGAGCGGTCGCGGGGCGCGTCGGCGGCGCCCTCGTCCGCGTCGTCGGCCTCGCCGCCGTCGCGGGGAGCGGCGCCCTCCGGCCCCCCGGTCTCCTGCGCCTCGTCGGCCCCGGGTTCCCCGTGGGCCGCGGCACGGTTGCGGTCCTCCTCCGCGGCGCCCGCTGCCGCGGCCGGCACCGGGGACTGCGCGAGGCCGACGAGGGGCACGAAGGACGGGTCCGTACCCGCGGCGAACTCGGGCTTGGCGTTCGGATCTATGCGCTGCTCCACGGCGGGCAGTATGGACGACGAAGCTGTCGGAGGCCAATGAGGGCGGCACCGGTGCGGCCGGGTCGGCGCCGGGCGGCGGCCGGTCCGGAGCTCGGGACGGCCCGGCGCGCGCCCGGCACGCGGCACCGGGGGCGGACCCGGCCGTTCCGGTGGACCCCACCCCTGCCCGCGGGGGATTGGCCGGAATTCGCCGCTGTCCTCCGCCCCCGGACGCGCATTACCGTTGCGGCGGACGGCACACGCAGGCGGGCGGACGGGGGACCACGGTGGGCACGGGCTCGACGACGGGAAACCTGCTGGCCGTGAGCGACCTCCACACCGCGCTCAGGGACAACAAGTCCCGCGTGGACGCCGTGCGCCCGCGCACGCCCGGCGACTGGCTCCTCGTCGCAGGAGACGTGGCCGAGCTGACCACGGACATCGAGACGACGCTGCGCACCCTGGCGGACCGGTTCGCCAGGGTGGTGTGGGCCCCGGGCAACCACGAGCTGTGGACGGTCGGCGCGGACCCGGTGCAGCTGCGGGGCGAGAAGCGCTACCGGTACCTGGTGGACATGTGCCGCGCCCTGGGGGTCCTCACCCCCGAGGACCCCTACCCGGTCTGGGAGGGGCCGGGCGGTCCGCTCACCGTGGCGCCCCTGTTCCTGCTGTACGACTACTCCTTCCGGACCCCCACCGCCTCGACCAAGGAGGAGTCCCTGGCGCAGGCCGAGGAGGCGGGCATCGTGTGCACGGACGAGTTCGTCCTCGACCCCGAGCCCCATCCCTCGCGGGACGCGTGGTGCCGTGCCCGGGTCGCCGCCACGGAGCCGCGCCTGGCCGCGGTCGGCCCCTCGGCACCCCTGGTGATGGTGAACCACTTCCCGCTCGTCCGGGAACCCACCCGGGTGCTGCGCCATCCCGAGTTCGCCCAGTGGTGCGGCACGGAACTCACCGCCGACTGGCATGTGCGCTTCCCCACCGCCGCGGTGGTCTACGGCCACCTGCACATCCCGCGCACCACCTGGCACGACGGGGTCCGCTTCGAGGAGGTCTCGCTCGGCTACCCGCGCGAGTGGCGCCGGCGGGGGGTCGCCGAGGACCAGGACCCGTGCCGGCTCGTCTTCCCGGTGGAGGCGGCGTGATCGGGTCCCTCCTCCCGCCCGGCGTCCACCACGCCGAGGCCTTCGCGGACGACGAGGAGCCGGGCCGGTTCCCCGAGGAGACCGCCCTGGTGGCGCGTGCCGTGCCCGCCCGCCGCCGGGAGTTCGCCACCGTGCGGCGCTGCGCCCGCACCGCGCTGGCGGAGCTGGGGGTGCCCCCCGCGCCGCTGCTGAAGGGCCGTCGCGGCGAACCCCTGTGGCCGCACGGGGTGGTGGGCAGCATGACGCACTGCGCCGGGTACCGCGGGGCGGTGGTCGCCGCGGCCTCCGGCGTCGCCTCGCTCGGGATCGACGCCGAGCCCGACGAACCGCTCCCCGACGGGGTGCTGAAGCTGATCGCGGTCGCCGAGGAGCGCGAGCGGCTGGCCGCCGGGCCCTCCCCCGCCCCGGGGGTCCACGGCGACCGCCTGCTGTTCTGCGCGAAGGAGGCCGTCTTCAAGACCTGGTACCCGCTGATGCGGCAGGAGCTGGACTTCCACGAGGCGTCGGTGCGCTTCCACCGGACCGGCGAGACCTGCGGCACCTTCCACGCCGCGCTGCTGGTGCCGGGCCCGCAGGTGGCGGGGCGCCGCCTCGACGGGCTGAGCGGCCGCTGGACCGCCCGGAACGGCCTGCTGCTCACCGCCGTCACCCTCCTCGCGGACGGGACCCATCCGCAGGGCACGTCCTCCGGCAGGGGCGGCACGGCCGCCGGCTCCCGGTCCCCGGCGCCCCTCTGAGGGGCCGTCCGGGGGCACGGGCGGGGGCCCGCCGGCCGTGCACGGGGTGCCCGGCGCGCGGGTGCGCCGGGCCCGCCGGCCCCGCCGGGCCCGGAGCAGCACCCGGCACCGGGCGCCCGCGCCCCCTTCCGCGCCCCTGGTCCGCTGCCGTGCGCCGTCGGGTGGTCTTGGGGGGCCGGATTCGGACACGTAGTATCGCCTCGTCACTACCGCGACGGGAGACAGGAAGCCGGTGCGATTCCGGCACGGTCCCGCCACTGTGACCGGGGAGTGGAACCCTGCGGACGGCCACGGCGCGCAGCGCGGGAAGGCCAGGGGCAACGTCGATCCGGGAGTCAGGAAACTGACCCGTCGCGGGCCCGGTCCAAGGAGCGCGGACTCCGCAGGAGGCTTCACGTGTACGACGACGGCACCCGTCGCCCGGCCATGCCCATATCCCCCCTTTCCCCCCACTCCCCCGGAGCCCGCCCCGCCCCGGCGCTCAGGCGCCGGAGCGCCCCGCGGCGGCGCACGGCATGGGCGCTGGCCGCGGCGCTCACCACCGGTCTCCTCACCGGCTGCGGCACCCAGGAGAGCGGCGCCGCCCCCGACGCGGACGCCCGCGCCGCCACCGAGGGCTTCCCCGTCACCATCGAGAACTGCGGCATACGCACCACCTACCAGGAACCGCCCTCGCGTGCCGTCACCATCCACCAGCACCCGGCGGAGCTGATGCTGGCCCTGGGGCTCCAGGACCGGATGGTCGGCACCGCCTTCCCCGACTCGGCGGTGCTCCCCCAGTACGCGGACGCCTTCGGCGCGATCCCCGAACTGGCCGAACGCGAGCCCTCGTTCGAGACGGTGCTGGAGGCCGAGCCGGACTTCGTCTACGGCGGCTACGGCAGCGCCTTCGACGAGAAGGAGGGCCGCTCGCGCAGGGCCTTCGCCGACGCGGGCATCGACACCTACCTCAACCGCGAGTACTGCGGCGAGGACGAGGTGCACATCGCGGACGCCTACGAGGAGATCCGCACCGTGGGCAGCATCTTCGGAGTCGACGAGCGCGCCGAGAAGCTGGTGGCCGGGCTGAAGGCGCGGGTGGACGAGGCCACCTCCGCCGTGGACGGCGTGGACCCGGTGTCCGTGTTCGTCTACGACAGCGGCGACAAGGCACCGTTCACGGCGGGCGGCAAGGGCCTGGGCACCGAGATCATCCGTCTCGCGGGCGGCCGCAACGTCTTCGACGACCTCGACGCGGTCTTCGGCGACGCCTCCTGGGAGCAGGTCGTCGCACGGAAGCCCGAGGTCATCGCGATCTACGACTACGCCGGGTCCGGCAGCGTAGAGGAGAAGAAGGAGTTCCTGCTCGCGCAGCCCGCGCTCGCCGATGTGCCGGCCGTCCGCGACAAGCGCTTCGTGGTGCTGCCGCTGACCGCGACGCTGGTCGGGGTGCGTCCGCCGCTGGCGGTCGAGGAGATCGCCCGCGCACTCCACCCCGAGCGGTTCGCGTGAGGCCGCGGGGCGCCGTCGGTGCGGCCCCCGCCGGCACCGGGCAGCGCGGCCCCGGCACCGATCCGGGGCCGCCGTCCCGCCCCGCCGGCAGGCGGAAGGACGCCACCGGCGCCGCCGCTGCCGGCGGGCGCGCCGGCCGCCTGGCACCCGTCCTGCTCACCGGGCTGCTGCTGGTCTCCGTCACGGCGGGGCTCGGGGTCGGTTCGGTGCACGTGCCCCCGGGCGAGGTGTGGGGCATCGTGACGCACGCGCTGGGCGCCGACTGGGCCGAGCCCGCGTGGTCCCGGGCACGGGAGACGATCGTGCTCGACGTCCGGGCACCGCGGGTGCTGCTCGGGGTGGTCACGGGAGCGGGGCTCGCCGTGGTGGGGACCGCGCTGCAGGCGCTGGTCCGCAACCCCCTGGCCGAGCCCTACCTGCTCGGGGTGTCCTCGGGGGCCTCGCTCGGGGCCGTGGTCGTGGTCGTCACCGGGGTGAGGCTCCTCGGCCCGGTGTCCCTGTCGGCCGCCGCCTTCGCCGGGGCACTGCTGTCCATGCTGCTGGTGTACACCACGGCACGGGCGGGCGGGCGGATCACCTCCATGCGGCTGATCCTCGCCGGGGTCGCGGTCGCCGCCGTGCTGACGGCGCTGATGGACCTGATGCTGCTCACCTCCGACCGGGCCAACCACGCCCGGGAGGTGCTCGCCTGGACGCTCGGCGGCCTCGGCGGGGTCCACTGGGGGAGCCTGTGGCTGCCCGCGGCCGCGCTGCTGCTGGGCATCGGCGTGCTGACGGTGCAGGCTCGGTCGCTGAACCTGCTGCTCGCGGGCGAGGAGGCCGCCGCCACCATGGGCCTGGACGTGGCGCGCTTCCGGGCCCGGATGTTCGTGCTGCTGTCCCTGGTGACCGGCTGCCTGGTGGCCGCCGCCGGGCCCATCGGCTTCGTCGGGCTGATGATGCCGCACATCGTGCGGCTGTTCGTCGGCGGCGACCATCGGCGGGTGCTGCCGACGGCGGCGCTCGCCGGGGCCTGCTTCCTCGTCTGGGCGGACATCGCCGCACGGACGGTGGCCGCGCCGATGGAGATTCCCGTGGGCGTGCTGACCGCGCTGTGCGGCGGACCGTTCTTCCTGTGGCTGATGCGCCGGGACGCGCGGCGGGGCGACGAGCGGGGGCGGGCATGAGCGCGGCAGCACTGAGCGTCGAGCACCTCACCCTCAGCGCAGGGGTCCGCCGGGTGGTCCAGGACGTCTCCCTGGCCGCCGCCCCCGGCGAGGTGATCGGCCTGGTCGGCCCCAACGGCAGCGGCAAGTCGAGCCTGCTGCGGGCGGTCTACCGGGTCCTGCGTCCCGACGAGGGGCGCATCCGGGTGGACGGCGACGACCCCTGGGGGATGTCCGCACGGACGCTGGCGCGCACCCTCGCCGCCGTGGTGCAGGACCCGGGTGCGGCCTTCGACCTGACCGTGCGCGACGTGGTGGCCATGGGCAGGACGCCCCACAAGCGGCTCCTGGACGGGGACACCGCCGAGGACGCCCGGCTGGTCGCCGCCGCGCTGTCGGCCGTGGACGCCGAGGACCTGGCCGACCGCGGCTTCGACCGGCTGTCGGGCGGTGAGCGGCAGCGGGTGCTGATCGCCCGCGCGCTGGCCCAGGAGCCGGCGCTGCTGGTGATGGACGAACCGACCAACCACTTGGACGTGCGGCACCAGTTGCAGGTGCTCGGCCTGGTGCGCAGGCTGCCCGCCACGGTGCTGGTGGCCCTGCACGACCTCAATCTGGCCGCCTACTACTGCGACCGCATCCATGTGCTGCAGGCGGGGCGGATCGTGGCCTCGGGCACCCCCGCGGAGGTCCTCACCCCGCGTCTGCTGGAGGAGGTGTACGGGGTGGTGGGCGAGGTGCGGGTGCATCCCCGGACCGGGGCGCCGCAGGTCACCTTCCTGCCGGACGAGGCGGACCGGGAGGCCGCCGCGTCCGGTGCGCAGCCCTGCTGACGACGGCTCAGGCAGGCCGGGTCGCCGTGAGCGTGACCGTCGCCATGCCCATCTCGACGAGACCGGGCCGCGAGAGCCGGTCGAGCACGGCCGGGACGTCCTCGGGCAGGACGCCGGGCAGCTCCCCGATGCCCGGGGCGAGGTGGCCGACGGTCAGGCGCCAGAAGCGGCCCATCGGGGTGTCGTGCGCCACGGTCGGGACCGTGGTGCGCAAAGTGACGTCCGTGAGGCCGTGGGCGGCGGCGGTCCGGGGGAGGTCGGGGCCCCAGTCGGTGCAGTCGGTGCCGAGGCGGTCGGCCAGGACCTGCAGGGCGCCCAGCGAGACCCGCCGGTAGCGCGGGTCCCGTGCGGCCTCCAGGGGGAACCGGGCGGGTTCCTCGATGACGAGGCGGCCGCCCGGGGCCAGCCACCGGACGATCCGGCCGAAGACCTCCCGGCGGGTGGGCAGGTGGTGGAGGAGGTAGCGGACGTGGACGACGTCGAAGCAGCCGTCGGGGAAGTCCTCGGCCGTGGCGTCGTGGCGGAGGACCTCGAGCCGGTCCTGGCGTATCGCCTCCAGGAAGCGGAGGTCGAGCTCCGTGGCGGTCACCCGCGCGGAGGGGAAGAGGTCGAGCATCCGCAGGGCCACGCTGCCGGTCCCGGCGGCGAGTTCCAGACAGCGGCGGACGGGACGGGAGGGGGGCCCGCCCGCGGTGAGGGCCTCGACGGAGACCGGGTCCAGGACCTCGGCCAGGGCGGCCAGGCGGGCCGCCTCCTCGGCCCCGGTGTGGCTGAAGATACGGTCGCCGTAGCGCTCGGCGTGCGTGGTCATCGGGTCCTCCCGGGCGTGGGTGCGGGGACGGGGGTGAGGTCGGCGGGCGAGAGGGTGCCGGGGCCGCGGTGGCCGGTGAGGGCGAGCGCCCCGGTGAACTCGGACTCCAGGCACCGCAGGACGTGGGCGACGCCGTCCTGGCCGCCGACGGCGAGACCGTAGAGCCAAGGCCTGCCGATCATGACGGCGCTCGCGCCCAGCGCGAGGGCGATCAGGACGTCGGTCCCGGTGCGGACGCCCGAGTCGAAGAGGACGGGCAGCCGGCCGGCGACGGCCTCGACCACGCCGGGCAGGCAGTCCAGAGCGGCCGTACCGCTGTCGAGCTGGCGTCCGCCGTGGTTGGAGACGACGAGCCCGTCGGCACCCGCGTCCACCAGAAGTGCCGCCTCGTCCGGTCGGCAGACCCCCTTCACGACCACGGGCAGCTCCGTCCAGGAGCGCAGCAGCGCGAGGTCCCCGGGGCGGAGGGCGGGACGGGTGTAGAGGCGGTTCCAGGTGGCCGCGGCGGCCGGGACCTCGGCCGGGTCGAGGGCGGCACCGCCCGGGACCGGTCGGGCGCCGATTCCGGCGAGTTCCCGGAAGCGGGGGTCGGACACGTAGTTCCCGATGCCGTGCCCGTGCCGGAAGGGGAAGAACCCGGAGTCGAGTTCACGGGTGCGCCAGCCGGCGACATGGCAGTCGCCCTGGAGCACGAGGGCGGTGTATCCGGCGTTCTCCGCGCGTTCGACGAGCGAACGGGCCAGCTTCTCGTCGTCGGGCCAGGCGAACTGGAACCAGCGGCGGCCCCGGGGGGCCGCCGCGGCGACCTCCTCCAGCGAGGTCGAGGTGGCCGAGGACAGCACCTGGACGACCCCCGCGTCGGCGGCGGCACGGGCCGCCGCCCGCTCGGCCTCGGGGTGGGCCAGGTCGGCCACCCCGGCGGGGGCGAGCATCACCGGCACGGACAGGGTGGTGCCCAGCACCGTGCAGGAGGGATCGCAGCCCGTTCCGTCGCGCAGGATGCGGTAGTTCAGCCCCCACCGGGCGAAGGCGTCCTCGTTGGCGACGACGGTGCGCTCCCTTCCCGCGCCGCCCGCGATGTAGTCGAAATGCGGTCGCGGCAGGATGTCGCGGGCGGCATCCACCAGCCCTTGGACGGTGAACGGAAAGGGGCTTCCTCCATCGGCGAAGACCTGACTCTGATAGCCGCCCGTGTAGGACATCGCGAATTCCTCCCCCGTTGCGAAGACGACGCCGATTCTGACCGCGAGCGGGAAGGGGTTCAAGGGCGCACAGAGGGGGCGCACCGGATTCCCGCATTCTGCTCCTCGTGCCCCGTGTGACGGAAAACCAGGCCTCACCGACGTCAAACTGCTACATCAGGACGATCTTTGACGGCGGGGGGAAGAATCGGGGGTTGAACCCGGATCTGCTGCGAATCGACATCCGAGGCCCGCTGTTCCGCGAATCCGGCTCACCCCGACCAGCGCCGGATAGGCGCGTAGCACAGCCGCAGGACACCGGATGCGGGCATTCCGGCCTCTGTTTCCAGCCGATTCCCAGCAGGCTCGGAAAAGCGGGTCCCCTGCGGGCTGTCCCGTGAGTTGTGGTCGTCCGGGGTCCGGCGGTCAGCTGCAAGCGGGCGCGCCCCACTCTGGGTATCAGGGGGCACCAAGCGCCGCCGAACCGCTCGAACGACAAGGTCATCCCTTGATGAACTCGGTGATCTGCGAGGCGATTTTCCTCGGGGCCATGACGACGGCACCATGGTTGAGTCCGGGCAGGGAGCGGTGGTCGGCCTGCGGCAGGATCTCGGTGACGGCGAGGGCGGCGCGCCGGAACGCGGCCGGGCTCCTGCCACCGGTCAGTACTCGGGTGCGTACGGCCACCCCCTTCCACTCCTCGGCATCGAGCGGCTTGCCTTGCTGGGTATCGCCCATGACCGCGATGTCATAGGGCAGAGTGCCGGCCAGCTCGGTGAGATGCGCCCACGTCTTCGGCATGAGCTTCATGAAGAACACGGCGATGCCGGGCATGCCCTGCACTCGGGTCATGAAGTACGTGACCGCGTCACTGTGCCGACCTTCCGCAAGCAGCACGGTGATCTGCTGCGCGAGATCCTCGGGTGGCCCGTGGTCGCCTTCGGCGACCACGAACGGCGGCTCGTACACAGCCAGGCGGTGGAGGTTCACTCCGGCAGCGGCCGCGCGCAGGGCGAGGACCGCCCCTGAGGAGGAGCCGAACAGCGACGCCGAACCGCCGACGTGTTCGACCAGCGCCGCGATGTCCTCAATCTCGCGGTCGGGGGTGTAGGCGCGGGCGTCACCGCTGGCACCCCGTCCGCGCCGGTCGTAGTTGACGACGGTGAAGTGCTGGGCGAGGAGAGCCGCGAGCTTGGTCGTGTCGGAGCGGTCCGCCAGCGCCGAAGCGACCAGGATGACGGCCGGCCCGCGCCCCGACTGCTCGCATGCGATCTCGGTGCCGTCGGCGGAGACGACACGCGCCTCGACTCTGGCGGACCAGTCTCGGCCTGTTGGCATATTCATCTCTCCGGTTCACGCAGGGGCCGTACTACTGTGGTGTGCGTTGCTGCCGATAGGACCCCCGCGGGGCGGAGAACTCATCGGTGCGCACGGCCGATGGACGTCGAAGCCCTCACAGGTTGCGGGCGACCACCCGCCGCCCGCCGCCCTCGGCCGCCGCCTGGGCACCGGACGCCGGGCCCCGCGACCGCGCCGGGCCCCTCCCGGTACGGGCCGGGTGCGTGGACGACGCGGCGATACACCCGGGCCGGACACGCCCGGCCCGCCACGACCACCCACGAAGGGACCAGGACCCTGCAGAGCGATCTCACGACCTGTGGCACGCCCGTCGGCGAGCGCTACGGCGACAGGCTGTTCAGCGGCGCGGGGGACGGGGAGCTGGCGCGACTCACCGCCCTGGCGCAGGCGTTCGACCCCGCCACCCGGCACCGGTTGGACGCACTGGGGATCCGGCCCGGATGGCGCTGCCTGGACGTCGGTGCCGGGCCGGGCAGCATCACCGGCTGGCTCGCCGAGCGGACGGGCGACGGCGGCGAGGTCCTCGCCGTCGACCGGGACACCCGGTTCCTCGAACCGCTGAGGCAGCAGGGCATCGGTGTCCTCCGGGCGGATCTGCTGGACCCGGCGACCGACCCCGGCCTGTTCGACCTGATTCACGCCCGGTTCGTGGTGATGCACATCCGCGAACGCGGGCAGGTGCTGCGGCGGCTGGCGTCCTGGCTGCGGCCGGGCGGCCTGCTCGTCGTCGGCGACAACGCCGACCTGGGCACACCCGGATCGCCCCACGAGCGGTACCGCACCACCATGGGCGCGCTCTGGCTCGCCCTGGAGCAGGCCATCGGCACCGACATCGACCACGGCCGCCGCCTCCCCGCCGCCCTGGCGACCGCGGGCCTGGTCGACATCGGTGCGGCGGTGGACATCCCGCCCGTCGGGCCCGGCACCCCGATGTCGAGATTCTGGCGGCTCACCCTCGCCCAGGCACGCCCCCTGGTCGTGGCCACGGGTCTGGCGGACCACGCGGACGTCGACGCGGTGGAGGCGTACCTGGAGGCCCCGGACACCTGGGACCTGTCCCTCGGCCTGGTCACGGCATGGGGGCGGCGTCCCCGCGCCGAGTAGGGCGGGCGGCCGGGCTGCGGGGCTTGCCCGGGGTGCACTGCCGGCGCCGCCGGGCGGACCGCGGGAGGCCGGGCGCGAGGCGCCCGGCGGGGGCTTCCCGCCGGGCGCCTCGCGCGGGCCGGCCGGACTCCCGGCCCGTCAGGAGGCCCCGCAGAGCGCGATCGCCTGCACCTTGCCCTTGACCTGCTGCGCCACCCAGCCGTCACCCGAGCCGGACGGGGAACTGGTGCGCACGTAGTCGTAGATGTTCCCGCCGTTCGCGCGGTGGAAGGTGTTGGAGAAGTGGCCGCCTCCGACGACCCTGCTGCCGGACGGGCAGGTCGCCTTGACCGCCTGCGCGTCGCCGCTCGGGTCGCTCACCACCACACCCGGCGCCTCGTCCGCGGGCACGCACAGCGCCACCGCCTGCACCTTGCCCTTCATCTGCTGCGCCACCCAGGCGTCACCCGCACGTGAAGGGGAGTTCGCGAGCACGGCGTCGTACATCGTGCCGCCGTTGGCGTAGTGGAAGGTGTTGGAGAAGTGGCCGCCTCCGACGACCCTCCTGCCGGACGGGCAGGTCGCCCTGGCCGCCTGCGCGTCGCCGCTCGGGTCGCTCACCACCACACTCGGCGCCCGGTCCTCGGGCGCGCACAGGGCCACCGCCTGCACCTTCCCCTTGACCTGCTGCGCCAGCCAGCCGTCACCCGCACGCGAGGGGGAACTGCTGCGCACGTAGTCGTAGATCGTGCCGCCGTTGGCGTAGTGGAAGACGTTCGAGAAGAAGCCGCCTCCGGCCACCCTGGTACCGGAGGGGCAGGTCGCCTTGACCGCCTGCCCGTCCGCGCTCGGGTCGCTCACCGCCACGCTCGGCGCCTCGTCCGCCGGCACGCACAGGGCGACGGCCTGCGCCTTGCCCTTCAGCTGCTGCACGGTCCACCCGTCGCCCGCGCGCGTGGGCGCGTTCGCCCGCACCGCGTCGTAGATGTCGCCGCCGTTGGCGTAGTGGAAGGTGTTCGAGAAGTGGCCGCCTCCGGCCACCCTGGTACCGGAGGGGCACGTCGCCTTCGACGCCTGCCCGTCGGCACTCGACGGACCGACCACCACCTGCGGCGCGGTGGGTGCGGCGGCGGGCCGCGCTCCGGCGGGCGCCGCCCCGGTGAGCAGGAGCAGCGGCAGCACCGCGGCGGCGGCGCAGAGCCGGACCCGGGCAGTAGCCAGTGGGTTCATGTGGGGGAGGTTCCTTCCTCGGCCGCGACCCGCCCGGTGCGGATCGCCACCGCTGCCGACTCCCCGCCCCCACCCCCGACAAACACCCCAGGCAGCCGGACAACTCCTCTGGGTGACATTCGTCGTATCGCGAGAACCCCGGAAAGGATTCGCCCGTCTCGGCGCCGACCGCGGCGACGACACCGCGGCGGACGGGGCGGGTTCAGCCCGCGACCCCCCGCCGCACCGGGACGCCGCCCGGCCGTCGGTGCAGCACGCACTCCCCGCACATCCCGCCGCCGGGTGCGCGGTAGTACAGGCAGCAGCTACCGCGCCGGTAGGCGAGCGGGTCCCGGTCGAGGACCCCCTCCCCCGCCATCGGCTCCCGGTCGAGGAGCGCGCCGGCCAGGGCCACCGGGTCGCCCCCGGCGCCGGGAGCGTGTCCGCCGAGCACCCGGGCGGCACCGACCAGGGCCGAGGCCGCATTGCCGCGCAGGGTGAGCGGGGAGAGGGTGAACTCGCGGCGCAGGACCAGGGCGAAGGGCTCCAGGTTGCGCACCATGACGGTGTCGTGGAGCGCGTCCACCAGAGCCGCCGGGGACGGTGCGCCCACCGCGGTCCCGGGCGGCGGACAGGCCGAGGGCCGGGGCAGCCAGAGTTCGATCGGGCCGGTCGGGGGCGTCCGCCACAGCAGCCGGTCGGGGGCGAGGTCGGGCACCCGGCCGGTGAGCACGGCCGCCCCCAGGGCGACGGACCACAGCCGGGCGGCGGTGCCGATGTGCAGGGTGGAGGCGGCGACGCGCCGCTGGTCGGAGCCGAGTCGCCGGCCGACCTCCGCCACGTACCCCTCCAGCACCCGCCGGTCGCCGTAGAGGGCGGAGAGCGGCCGGAACCCGGCGGCGTCGGGCCGCTCGCCCGCAGCGATCTCGAAGTAGGGCCCGACCGCACCCACCCGCGCGAGCAGGTCCGGGGTCACCGCCCGGCCGCCCCGGCACGAGCGGTGCGGACCACCGCGCGGGGCCCGGTCCGCCGGGGTGCCGCGCCGCGCCGCGCATCGCCGTACCGGGGGTCGCCGCCTGGGAGGCACACGGTGCCACCGTCCTCTCTCGGGGAGCTCCGCCCCGGGGTGCCGAGGTGCGACGGCGCGAGTCTCCTGACTCGGGATCCACGCTCCCCCGGCCTTCAGGCCCCTCGCAGGGGCCGTGGCCGCCGCGGGGTCGCTCCCCCTTCACAGTGGCGGTACCGTGCCGGACTCCCACCGGCTTCCTGCGCGCCGTCGCCTGTCCGACGCAGCATCCCAGAAGCGGCGCCCGGCGCGCCAGCGGGCCTTCCGGGGGCGGTCCGGACGGTGGCACCCGCACGCGGAGCGGTTGCCACCTCCGGGAAATATACCCACAGGGGTATCCTGGGTCAGCGTGGAAGACGGAGGACGGGAGGAAACCCGGTGAAGGTAGAAGAAGAGGCGGCCCCCGCGGTCCTCAACCGCCTGCGCCGCGCCCAGGGCCAGCTCGCCGGTGTCATCGCCATGATCGAGTCGGGCCGGGACTGCAGGGAGGTCGTCACCCAGCTGGCCGCGGTCTCCCGCGCACTGGACCGCGCCGGGTTCAAGATCGTGGCCAGTGGGATGCGCCAGTGCCTGACCGACCCCGGCGAGGAGGCGCAGCCGCTGACGGAGCAGGAGCTGGAGAAGCTGTTCCTGGCCCTGGCCTGAGTCGCGCGGCGCCCGCTCCGGGGCCCCGGCCCGGCACCGGGCCACCGCCCCCGGCGCGGGCGCCGCGGGCGGTCGCACCCGGCCGGGTCCGGTTCAGTCCCCGGCGGTACGCCCCGGCCCGGCCTCGGCCGGGTCGGGAGCCGGTGCGGTGCGGGGGCCCGCGACCCTGCCGCCCTCCGGCCCGTCTCCCGGTGCCGCCTCCCGGCGGTCGGCCCCGGAATCGGACCCGGTGTCATCGTCGTCGCCGCCGGGGATGCCCGCCAGGTCGTCCACATGGAACATCCGCGCGATGGGCACATCGGTGCTGCTGTGGGCGACGATCGACGCCGCGATGCAGACGGCGATCAGCGTGTACGCCTGCTCGCCCTGCGGGATCCCCGCCTGCAGCACCAGCAGGCCGTAGACCACCGAGGCGAAGCCCTTGGGCCCGAACCAGGCCGCGACCAGCTTCTCCCGGCGTGTGAAGCGCGTCCCCACCAGGGACAGCAGCAGCGAGGCCGGGCGGATCAGCACGATGGCGAGGAAGACCGCCGCATACCCGCCGAGGGACAGGTCGCCGAAGAGCTGCGGGGTCAGCAGGGCACCGAAGACGAGCAGCGCGGCGAACTTGGCGAGCTCGGCCAGCGCCTCGCCGAGCGGCTCGAAGGCGGACTTGGCCTCCGGGGAGACGGCGGTGAGCACCGCACCGGCGGAGAAGGCCGCGAGGTAGGGGTTGGCATGGGTCAGGTGGCACAGGCCGTAGAGGATGACGCCGATCGCGAGCGGCAGCAGGGGCTGCAGCTTCGGCTCCGGACCCAGCAGACGGAAGCGCGCCAGGTAGTTGACGAACAGCGGCAGGACCACACCGAAGGCCAGTCCCAGCCCGAGCTCCAGGGCGATCTTGGCGGGCGAGGACTCGGCGCTGCCGGCCGTCGGGCCGGCGGCCGCGATCAGCAGCAGGACCACGGGGAGCGCCAGGCCGTCGTTGATGCCGCTCTCCACGTTGAGCAGTTGGCGGAGCTTGGCCGGGACCTCCTTGCGTCCGACGATCGCCGAGGCGAACACCGGATCGGTGGGCGCGAGGACGGCTCCCACGAGGAAGGAGGTCGTCCAGTCCAGCCCGACCAGGTAGTGCGCGATCACGGCCATGCCGACCAGCGCGAGCGGCATGCCGAGGCTCAGCGCCCTGGCCGGGTTGCGCCAGTTGCGGCGCAGCGCCGGGAGGGAGACGTGCATGCCGTCGGTGAAGAGGACGGCGAAGAGGGCGAGGTCCGCGGTGACGCCCACGATGCCGCTGTCGGGGGTGACATGGATCAGCCCGAGGAACCCGTCGCTGACGAGGGCGCCGCCGACGAGGAAGAGCAGCGAGGTGGAGAGCACCGTCCGGGCGGCCAGGCCCGAGAGCAGCACGGCGATGAGCAGCGCCGCTCCGAAGACAGCGACAAGGACCATGACCTGGACTTCCGTTCGGCGAGTGCGGCCGTCCGCCGGTCGTGGCCCGGTGCCGGCCGACCGGTCGCCACCCGTCGGCCACCGCGGTCCGGTCCGCGGGAACACGCCCCCGGACGACCGCTGTCGGCACCCTCCCGGCCGCGTCGCGGACGGCGGAGCCGCGGCCGGGCGGCACGACGGTAGCGCAGCGCGGGCCCCTGCGGGCTACCGGGGTCCCGCAGGGCGCGCGGCCGCTCCCGCGGGCCCCCGGGGCGCCCGCGGCGGTACGCCGTCAACTGCCGCGCCCCCGGCCCGGGTCCGGGTGCCGGGGCACCCGGACCCGGGGTACGGAGCGCGCGCCTCCTTGATGGGCAAGTGAGCACTTGCCTATCGTGGGGGTGTGGCCGACGACGTCTTCAGAGCCCTCGCCGACCCCACCCGCCGCACCATCCTCGACGAACTCGCCGAGAGATCCGGGCAGACACTCTTCGAGATCTGCGGGCGGTTGGGCACGAAGCACCGGCTCGGCCTCTCGCGCCAGGCGGTCTCCCAGCATCTGGCGGTGTTGGAGGCCGCGGGTCTGGTCGAGACCCGGCGGGAGGGCCGCTGCAAGTTCCATGTACTGAACACGGCCCCGCTGCGGCGGATCACCGAGCGGTGGCTCGGACCCGACACCGCGGGCCCCGAGGGGAGTTCCTCTTGAAGATCCATCTGACCAGCGTCTTCGTCGACGACCAGACCAGGGCGGAGCACTTCTACACCGAGATCCTCGGCTTCGTGAAGAAGCAGGACGTACCGGTGGGCGGGACGGACCGGTGGCTGACCGTCGTCTCCCCCGACGAGACCGGCGGGGCCGAGCTCCTTCTGGAGCCCGCCCGCCACCCGGCCGTGGGCCCCTACCGCGAGGCGCTGGTCCGGGACGGCATCCCGCTCGCCCAGTTCGCCGTCGAGGACGTGTACGCGGAGCACGCGCGGCTGAGCGGACTCGGCGTGCGCTTCACCCAGGACCCCCTGGAGGCGGGGCCGGTCACGACGGCCGTCTTCGACGACACCTGCGGCAACCTGATCCAGATCGCGACGGTCCCGCGGTAGCGGGCGCCGGCCCGCGCCCGTCCGGTTCCGGACGGGCGCGGGGGGCGCGGGCAGGCGGCGCGGGGCGGGCGCGGGCGAAGGCGGCGGGCGGGGGTCAGGCGAGGGCGACCAGTTCCCGGTACTCCTCGCCCCACAGGTCCTCGTCCGCCTCGGGCAGCACCAGGACGCGGTCGGGCCGCAGGGCGTCCAGGGCGCCCTCGTCGTGCGTCACCATCACGATCGCCCCCGGGTAGGCCCCCACCGCGGCCAGCACCTCGTCGCGGGAGGCGGGGTCGAGGTTGTTGGTCGGCTCGTCCAGCAGCAGCACATTGGCCCCGGAGTGCACCAGACCGGCCAGGGCCAGGCGGGTCTTCTCCCCGCCGGAGAGCACCCGGGCGGGCTTGTCGGCGTCGTCGCCGGAGAACAGGAAGGCGCCCAGCACCCGGCGGGCCTCACCGTCCGTCAGATGCGGTGCGGCCGCGGCCAGGTTCTCCCGGACGGTGCGGCCGGGATCCAGGGTGTCGTGCTCCTGGGCGAAGTAGCCGAGCCGCAGGCCGTGCCCGTGGACCACCCGCCCGGAGTCCGGGCGCTCGGCACCGGCGAGGACGCGCAGCAGGGTCGTCTTGCCCGCGCCGTTCAGGCCCAGGACGACCAGGCGGTTGCCGCGGTCGACGGCCAGGTCCACCCCGTCGAGGACCCGGTGGGCGCCGTAGGACTTGCCCAGGGCCACGGCCCCGAGCGGCATCCGGCCGCAGGGCGCGGGCTCGGGCAGCCGGATCCGGGCGGTCCGCTCGGTGCGCCGCACCGGCTCCAGCTCGGCCAGCATCCGGTCCGCGCGCCGGGCCATGCTCCTGGCCGTGACGGCCGTGGCGGAGCGGGCCTTCATCCGGTCGGCCTGGGCGTGGAGGGCGGAGGCCTTGCGCTCCGCGTTCGCCCGCTCCCGGCTGCGGCGCCGCTCGTCCGCGGCGCGCTGGGCGAGGTAGGCGCTCCAGCCCGTGTTGTGCAGGTCGACCGCCGCCCGGGTGGCGTCCAGGTGGAGGACCCGGTTGGCGACCACCTCCAGGAGCGCGGTGTCGTGGCTGATCAGGACCAGCCCGCCCTGGTGCGCCCGGAGGTGGTCGCGCAGCCAGGCGACCGAGTCGGCGTCCAGGTGGTTCGTCGGCTCGTCCAGCAGCAGCGTGCCACCGCCGCCGGCGAAGAGGATGCGCGCCAGTTCCACGCGGCGCCGCTGGCCTCCGGACAGGGATCCCACCGGCTCGTCCATCACCCGCTGGGGCAGTCCGGTCCCGGCGGCCACCCGGGCGGCCTCGGCCTCGGCCGCGTAGCCGCCGCCCGACTGGAAGGCGGCCTCGGCCCGCGCGTAGGCGTCCATCGCCCGCTCCAGGGCCCTCGGGCCCGCCGCGTCCGCCATGGCCTGCCCGGCCGTGCGCAGGGCGCGCCCCGCGGCGTCCAGGCCGCGGGCGGACAGAATGCGGTCCGTCACGGTCACGGACGGGTCGGCGGCCCGGGAGTCCTGGCCGAGGAAGCCGACCGGGCCGGTACGGGCGATGGTCCCGGCCGCGGGCCTGGTGATCCCCGCCAGGGCGGTGATCAGGGTGGTCTTGCCGGCGCCGTTGCGGCCGACCAGGCCGATGCGGTCGCCCGGGGAGACGGTGAAGGAGAGGTCGGACAGCAGCAGGCGCGCGCCGGCGCGCAGCTCGATGCCACGTGCGGTGATCATGGGGTGACGCTCCGAGTAGGCAGGAGGACGGACTTCTGGCGGGGAAGCGGGTCCTCGGCTAGGAGACTCGGGGCGTCGACATGCGGCCACGGTAGCCGGGCGGCACGGAACGGCGCACCCGCTTTTCGCCCGCACCGCGGTCCGCGACCACCGCCCGGGCGGCCGCCGCCCCGTCACCGGCCCGCTGCTCCGCGCCGCCCCGTCGGCCGTGCGCACCCGCCCCCGCTCCCCCGAAGGACACGCAAGCACGCGGCAATGCACGGGGTTTCGCCACCTCGCGCCGGAAGAATGCCCCTATGGGGCATCCTGAGTACTTCCTCCTGGTCATGGTGGCGGCCGCGCTCGCGCCCGTGCTCGCCTTCGCGGGCCTCCGCTGGTGCCGCATCCCGGTGATGATCTTCGAGATCGCCCTCGGGGTGCTCATCGGGCCGGACGTCCTCGGGTGGGTGGACTCCGACACGGTGCTGGACACCCTCTCGGAACTCGGGCTCGCCATGCTCATCTTCCTGGCCGGCTACGAGCTCGACTTCGGCGCCGTCGGGCGCGCCACCATGCACCGGGCCGTCTGGTCCTGGCTGATCGCCCTCGGCGTGGGCATCGGCCTGGCGGCCGCGCTCTCCGGCGGGGACGTCGACCGCGCCCTGATCGTGGGGACGGCGCTGACCAGCACCGCGCTCGGATCGGTGCTGCCGATCCTGCGCGACAGCGGGCGGCTGACGGGCCGCTTCGGCACGGTGATGCTCGCCTTCGGCGCCGTGGGGGAGTTCGGGCCGATCGTGGCCATGGCACTGCTGCTGAGCGGGCGCCAGCCGCTGACGTCCGCCGTGGTCCTCGCGGTCTTCGCCGTCATCACGGTGGTGGCCGTGTGGTGGGCCTCCCGGCCGCGGCCCTCCTGGTTCTCCGCGGTGGTGGAGGCGACCCTGCACACCAGCGGTCAGTTCGCGGTCCGCCTGGTGATGCTGCTGCTCGCGGCGATGCTCGGGCTCTCCGCCGCGCTCGGGCTCGACGTGCTGCTCGGCGCCTTCTCCGCGGGCATCCTCGTCCGGCTGATCCTCTCGGGGGCCGCGGCCGAGACGAGCCGCGAGGTGATGGGCAAGGTGGAGGCGATGGGCTTCGGCTTCCTGGTGCCGCTGTTCTTCATCGTGACGGGCGTCGAGTTCGACCTGGACGCCTTGCTGGAGGGCGGCACGGCACTGCTGTACGTCCCCGTGTACCTGCTGCTCTTCCTGGTGGTGCGCGGGCTCCCCGTGTACGCGCTCGCCCCGCGGGACCTGCCGCGGCACGACCGGACGGCCCTCACCTTCTTCGCCGCCACCTGCCTGCCGCTGGTGGTGGCGATCACCACCATCGGGCTGGACGAGGGGGCGATCGCCTCGGACCAGGCAGCGGCACTGGTCGGCGCCGCGATGCTCTCGGTCCTGATCTACCCGCTGGTCGCGCTGCGCGCCGGCCGGGCCCCTGCGGGGCCGGGCGGCGAGGGGGAGGTCCGGACGGGCCGCTGAGCGGACGCCGCCCCGGGGGCCCACCCCGACGGTCCACCCCCGCTGGCAACCGGGTGACCGGGCACGCAGGCTGGCAGCGGACCCGCCCCGGTCCCCCCGCCGCGTGCCGCAAGGGAGTGCGAGTTGACCGGTACCTCAGCGCCCGAGCCCGCCGGGAAGGCGGTGCTGCGCTCCAACGACGCGGTGCGGGAGCGCTTCCCCTTCGACGACACCCGCGACCTCCAGGACGCCCGGCGGGGGTTCCTCGGCACCGCGCGGGACGGCCGGATCACGGACTCCGGTGGCCGCACCGTATGGGACCTCGACGCCTACGGCTTCCTCGGCGAGGACTGCCCGCCGACCGCCAACCCGAGCCTGTGGCGCCAGAGCAGGCTGGTCTCCGACCACGGCCTGTTCGAGGTGGTCGAGGGCGTCTACCAGATCCGCGGCTTCGACCTGTCGAACATGACCGTGGTCGAGGGCGAGCGCGGCATCCTGGTGGTGGACCCGCTGATCTCGGCCGAGACGGCGGCCGCGGCACTGGCCCTGTACCGGGAGCACCGCGGCACCCGGCCCGTGACCGCGGTGCTGTACACCCACAGCCACGTCGACCACTTCGGCGGGGTGCGCGGGGTGGTGACCGAGGAGCAGGTCGCCGCGGGCGTCCCCGTCCTCGCCCCGGAGGGGTTCCTGGCGCACGCGGTCAGCGAGAACGTCCTCGCGGGCACCGCGATGGCCCGCCGCGCGGCCTACATGTACGGAGCGGCGCTGCCGAAGGGCCCGCGGGGGCAGATCGGCGCGGGCCTGGGGCAGACGACCTCGACGGGCGCGGTCGGGCTGATCCCGCCGACACTCGGCATCACCCGCACCGGCCAGAGCGAGACGGTCGACGGCATCCGGATGGTCTTCCAGCTCACCCCGGGCACCGAGGCACCGGCCGAACTCAACATCCACTTCCCCGGCCGCGCGGCCCTGTGCATGGCGGAGAACGCCACGCACAACCTCCACAACCTGCTGACACTGCGCGGGGCGGAGGTGCGCGACCCCCGGGTGTGGGCGCGCTACCTGACGGAGGCCGTCGAGCTGTTCGGCGAGTCCACCGAGGTGGCCTTCGCCTCCCACCACTGGCCCGTGTGGGGGCGCGAGCGGGCGGTCGCCTTCCTGCTGGAGCAGCGCGACCTGTACGCCTACCTGCACGACCAGACACTGCGGATGCTCAACCAGGGGATGACCGCCGCGGAGATCGCCGAGGAGCTGCGGATGCCCCCGGCGCTGGAGCGGGCCTGGCACACGCACGGGTACTACGGTTCGGTCAGCCACAACACCAAGGCCGTCTACCAGCGGTACCTGGGCTGGTTCGACGGCAACCCCGCGCATCTGTGGGAGCACCCGCCCGTCGAGGCGGCGAAGCGCTACGTGGCGTTCATGGGCGGCGCGGACGAGGTGCTGCGCCGGGCCCGCGGGTCCTTCGAGGACGGGGACCTGCGCTGGGTGGTGCAGGTCGTCGGCCATGTGCTCTTCGCCGACCCGGGCAACGCCGAGGCCCGGGAGCTCCAGGCGGACGCCCTGGAGCAGTTGGGCTACGGCAGCGAGAACGGCACCTGGCGCAACTTCTTCCTCACCGGGGCGCTGGAGCTGCGGCAGGGCACGGTCGGCTCGCCCACGGTGACCGCCTCCCCCGACCTGCTGCGGGCGCTCAGCCTCGACCAGCTCTTCGAGAGCCTGGCCGTCCGGCTGGACGGACCGCGCAGCTGGGACGCCGCGATCACGGTGCGCTGGGACGTCCGGGACGGGCCCCGCATCACCTGGCGGCTGCGCAACGGCGTGCTCACCCATGTCAGGGGCCCCGGCCCGGGCGCCGACGAGCCGGACGTGGCGGTCGGGCTCGCCGAGGCCGATCTGCGGGCGGTCCTGCTGGGGGCGCTCGCCCCCGGGGAGCTGGCCGCCGGGGGCAGGGCCCGGGTGACCGGCGACATCGGCCGGCTCGTCGAGCTCCTCGGGTACCTCGGCGATCCGGACCCGGACTTCGCGATCGTCACACCCTGATCGACCGACCGTGACCGGACCGGGGCCCGGGGCCGCCGGGCCGACGGCGACGGCAGCCGCCGTGCACGGCGGCTGCGCGCCTCACTTCCCCCGGCCCCTGATCAGCAGCGCCCCGCAGAGGCCGCCGAGGACGAACATGCCGAGCAGGGCCAGGTAGAGCGGCATGGTGACGACGGGGACCAGCAGCCGGATCTCGACCTTGCTGGTGTTCTCGACGATGAAGACGACGGCGAGCGCGAGCAGCACGAGTGCGGTGACGCGGGACGGTGTGAGGCCCTTGGCGCGCCCGGTCCCTCCGGAGGAACGTCCGCGCGGCTTCTTCTCGGATGCTGGGGTCATGCCCCCAGCATCCGCACCCGCGGGTCCGGTGCTGCGGTGGACTGGCGCGAACGGGTGACGCGGCGGAAGCGGCCGCCTTCCGGGCCGCCGGGCGGTATCCCACCTTCGAGGGGCCTTGTCCTTCTGTGCTACCTATGCTCGTGTCTGTTCGTTTCACCCGGAGTGACGGAAGGGTGGCATCCCATGGTCCATGGCCTGACGGCCGACTCGGTCGGCCCGGTCGACGTCGCCGTGGTCGCCTTCGAGGGCAACCGGTTCAACGGCGAGATCGTCCCCGCGCTGCGCGAACTCCAGCAGAACGGGACCGTCCGCATCCTCGACCTGACCTTCGTCCGCAAGGACGGCGACGGCTCGGTCGGCGTCGTCGAGCTCGCCGACCCGGAGGTGGCCGAGGAGTTCGAGCGGATCACCGACGACCGCTTCGACCTGCTGAGCGACGAGGACCTGGCGGCCGTGGCCGAAGCGCTGCCGCCGGAGTCCTCGGCCCTGGTGGTGGCGTGGGAGAACACCTGGGCCTCGCGGCTCGCCACCGCCCTGCGCGACTCCCACGGCCGCATGGTCTTCATGGAGCGCATCCCCCGGGACGACGTCCTCGCGGCGATCGCGGCGCTCGACGCGGAGTGAACGGCGCCCCGCACGGCGGCACGGCCGCCGCGTGCGGGGCGGAACGCGCCCGCGGGGGCCACGGCCCGCCGCGGGGACGGGACGAGAGGAAGGGGGCAGTCATGCCTCAACGGTTCGGACGGCCCGGCCTGCTGGGTGCGATGGCCCGCACCGCCGTCGTCGCGGGGACCGCGACCGCGGTCTCCGGCAGGGTGGAGCGCAACGCGGCCCGCCGCGACATGGAGCGGCAGGCGCAGGCGGGGGCCCCGCAGCAGCCCCCGCCCGGCCCGGCCGCCGCCCCGGCGGCGCCCCCCGCCGACCGGGTCTCCCAGCTCACCGCGCTGGCGGAGCTGCGGGAGCGGGGCGTCCTGACGGACGAGGAGTTCGCGGCGGAGAAGCGCCGGATCCTCGGCGGCTGACGGCAGCGGGCGGCGGGCGCACCGGCGGACCGGGCGCCCGCCGCCGGCGTGCCCGCACCCGGCGCGGGGCGCCCCCAGGACTGTCCCGCACGTCCCGGCGGGTGCGCGACGACGGCGACGGCACCTCGCCGCGTCGCGGAGCAGCGGCAGGCATCCGGTACGCGAAAGCCCCTCCGCCTGGCGATGCACGGCCTCCGACGCCGCATGCCGGTCCACCGCTGATCGCGCAGCAGTCCCCGGGGGTGCGGCCCCGCAGCCGGTCCGCCCGTGGCAAACGGGGGCGCTTCGGCACCCGTACGGGCGCGCCGCCCGCCGCCGCGGGCCCGGGACCGTGATCATCCGAGGCACGCCGGTCCGCCGGGGAAGCGCTCCCCCGCAGGGATGCGCGGTCGGCGCGGAGGACGGCGGTGGAGAGGGGAACGGGGAGTTGAGCACCCGAGCGGACGGCCGCGCCACGGGCGGCGGGGGCCGCCACAGCGCAGCCGTACGGTCCGGCCGCCGCGGCGGTGGACTCCGGTGACCGCCACCGCGGCCGCCCTGTCCCTGCTGGGCCTCGCGGCCCTCGCCGTGCTGGGCCTGCACGGAGCGGCGCGCGCCCTGCGGGTGTCCGCCGACCCGCTCCCGGTGATGCCGTTCGGCTCCGGCCTGGAGCCGGTCGAGCACGCGGTGAGCCGCTTCCATGTGCGCTGGTACACGGTGACGATGCTGTTCCTGGCCTTCGACATGGAGATGGTGTTCATGTACCCGTGGACGCTGGTGGTCTCCGCCATGGGCCCGGGGGCCGTGATCGAGATGTTCGTCTTCCTCGCGATCCTGGTCGCGGGCGTCGTCTACGCCTGGCGGGAGGGCGCGCTGCGATGGACCTGACCCGCCGCGCCCTGCGTGCCGCCGCGGCCCGGCCGCGGGTGCTGCCCGCCGCCCTGCCGGGCGGGACGCCCGCCCGGCTGGAGGCCGAGCGCCTGCTGCGGCTGCGGGACTGGCCGGTGGCCGCCACGCCCGCGGGGGCCGACCTGCTGCTCGTCACGGGGCCGGACTGCCCCGCGCTGCATGAACCGCTGGAGCGCCTCTGGGGCGATCTGCCCGCCCCCCGGGCCCGGGTGCACGCCGCCACCGCGGCGGAGGTGGCCTCCGCGCTGGACGCGGGGCGGGAGCGGCTGGCCGCCTGGCCCGGCCACGGCTCGGGAGTGCAGGGGCACCCGGGACGGGACGACCGGCCGCGGACGCACCCGGAAGAGGGAGGCGGGCACACCCACGGGCACGCGGGCGACGGGGGCACCGGGACGGGCATGCCGATGCCGGGCGGCCTGCCCCTGGCGGAGACCGGCCCCGACCGGGACGGGCTGGCGCTGGACCGCCTGCATCTCGCCCTGGGCCCCTTCCTGTGCGACTGGCCGACGGGGCTGACCGTCCGTCTGGTCCTCCAGGGCGACGTCGTCCAGGAGGCCGTCTGCGAGACTCCGGCGGCGTCCGGCGGCGTCCCGTTCTGGTCGGGCCCCTGGCTGCGCGCGGCGGCGGGCGAGCCGGTGACCGCGGGGGCGGCCGCGCGGCACCGGGCCGCCGCCACCTGCGACAGCCTCGGACGGCTGCTGGCGGTGGCCGGCTGGCCCGAGCAGGCGGTGGCGGCCCGGCGGTTGCGCGACGAGCTGCTCGCCGGTACGCCGGGCGGGGCGCTCCGCGGCCCGGCCGACCGTCTGGCCCGCCGCGTCGGCCGGTCACGGGTCCTGGCCTGGCTGACCCGCGGGATCGGCCGGGTGGACGGCGGGCGGACCGGGGGGGCCGGGAGGTCCGCCGCCCCGGCCGGACCGCCCGGGGCGGACGGCGATGCGACGGACCGCTACCGCCGGTGGCTCGACCGCCTCGGCCGTGATGTGCGGCACCTGGACGACCCGGCCCCGCTGGACCCCTGGGCCACCGAGTCCCCGCGCGGACCGTGGGAGCCCGCGCACCCCCCGTCCGCCGCGCTGCTGGCGCTGCTCCCCGCGCTGCTGGTCGGCGCCGAACTCGCCGCGGCCCGCCTCGTCGTGGCCGGTCTCGACCCGGACCCCGAGGAACTCGCGGGCGCGGGGGTGGCGCCGCGTGGTTGAGCGAGGTCCCTGGTGGACGGTTGCGGCGGCGCCCCTGCTGCTCGCCGCGCTGGCCGCCCTGGCGGTGGCGGCCAACGCGCTGCTGGCCGCCCGGAGTGCGGGGCGCCCGGTCACCCTCACGGCCGCCGCGAGGCCCTTCCTGGCGCTGCCGCGGGCACTGGTGGCCGGGCCCAGGCGGCTGCCCGCGCCGGACCTGCTGCTGTGGCGGGCCGGTGTGGTCACCGTGCCGGTGGCGGCGGTGCTCTCGACCCTGGTGATCCCGTTCGGGAACACCGTCGTGGCGGACCTCTCGGTCGGGGTGGTGTGGTTCAACGCCATGGAGGTGACGACCTGGGCGGCCCTGTGGCTGGCCGGCTGGGGCCCCAACGCCGCCTTCTCCCTGATCGGCGGCTACCGCTTCCTCGCCCAGGGGCTCGCCTACGAACTGCCCCTGATGTTCGCCCTGATCGCCGCCGCCACCGGGGCGGAGTCGCTGCGGGTGGGCGACATCGCCGCGGCACAGCAGGGGCTGTGGTACGCGGTGTGGATGCCGGTGGCGTTCGCCGCGCACCTCGCGGGCGTCCTGGCGTTCTCCTTCCTGGGGCCGTTCGCGCACCCGGCGGGGCGGGACGCGGCCGGGGGTGTGCTGGGCGAACTCTCCGGCCCGGACCGGCTGCTGCTCCAGGCGGGCCGGTGGCTGTGGCTGGCCTCCGGTGCGGCGATGGCGGTGCCGCTGTTCCTCGGCGGCGGGGCCGGACCGGGGCTGCCCGCCTGGGCCTGGTCGCTGGTGAAGACGCTGCTGGTGCTGGCCCTGCTGCTGGCCGCCGTGCGCCGGCTGCCCGTGGTGCGGCCCGACCGCTACGTGGAGCTGGCCTGGGTGGTGCTGGTTCCGCTGACGATCCTGCAGGTGCTGGTGCCCGCCCTGGTGGTGCTGGGCCGTTGACGAGAGCGGAGGGATCCCGATGGACACGACCGGCACCGTGGTGCTGACCGTGCTGGGCGTCCTCGCCCTGGCCGGCGGGGTGCTGGTGTTCGTGCTGGACTCGATGGCCCGGGTCACCTTCGCGCTGCTGGTGTCGCTGGCCTGCGTCGGGGGCGTGGTGACCCTGCTCGGGCTGCCTTACCTCGGGGTGGTGACCGTGCTGATGATGGTCATGGAGATGGTGATCATGGCCGTGTTCATGATCGCCTACATGATGAACCCGGCCGGCCTGATGCCGATGTCGATGCTGCACAACACCCGCGGGGCGCTGGCCGTCAGCGCGGTGCTCTTCGCCGCCCTGACCGCCGGGATCTTCGCGGTGCCCTGGCCGGGACGCGAGGGGAGGCCGCCCCGGGACTCGACGGTGCAGCTCGGCACCGCACTGATGGAGGGTCAGATGCTGACCATGGTGGTGCTCGGCCTCGTGCTCCTCTCGACCATGGTCGGCGCGACGGTCCTCGCCACGCAGCGCGGGCGCTACGACCGCTTCGGCGACGACCTCGACCGGCGTCCGGCGCAGGACCCCGTCGGCGGAGGGGTGGGCCGGTGACCTTCGAACTGCTCCTGGTCCTGGCCGCCGGGCTGTTCTGCACCGGTCTGTTCGGCGCCCTGTCCCAGCAGTCCATCGTCATGATCATGATGGGGATCGAGCTGATGATCGGCGGGATCATCGTGGCGGCCGCCGCCTTCTGGCACTTCCTGGCGCCCGCCGCGGCGAGCGGCCAGGTGGTCGTCGTGGCCGCGGTGGTGGCGATGGCCGTGGAGATGGCCATGGGCTTCGCGGTCACCACCGCGCTCTACCGGTCCCGGCGCATCGACACGGCGGACCTGGCACGGGACCTCCGCGGATGAGCGCCCTGCCGTGGCTGCTCGTCGCCGTCCCCCTCTGCTCCGGCGCCCTGCTGGCGGCGGCGGGGAGGCGTGCCGACCGCCTGGCCCCCGTGCTCGGGCCCGCTCTGGCCGCGGTGACGCTCGTGCTGGCCGGGACGGCGGCCGCCGTCCGCCCGAGCGCCGGCGCCCCGCTCCTCGCGGGGGTGCGCGCCGGGCTCGCGGTGGACGGGCTGTCGGCCGTCATGGTGGTCACCGTCGCCTCGGTGATGCTCTGCGTCCTGGTCTTCTCCGCCACGGAGTTCGGCCCGGAGGAGGCCCGCGGGCGCTTCCACGGGCTGATGCTGTTCTTCGGCGGGGCGATGCTGCTCACCGTCACCGCGACCACGCTGCCGCTGCTGCTGATGGCCTGGGAGGCCATGGGCGCCAGCAGCTGGGCGCTGATCGGCTACTGGTGGCGGCAGCCGGCGCGGGTCCGTGCGGCGGACACGGCCTTCCTGGCCACCCGCAGCGCCGACCTGGGCCTGTACCTCGCGGCCGGGGCGGCGCTGGCCGGCGGGGCCGGCGGTCTGGAGCTGGCGGAGCTGCCCGCCGCCGCCTCGCCCTGGGTGCACGTGGCCGCCGGGGGCGTGGCGGCCGCGGCGCTCGGCAAGTCCGCCCAACTGCCCCTGTCCTTCTGGCTGTCCCGCGCCATGCAGGGCCCGAGCCCCGTCTCGGCGCTGCTGCACTCGGCGACCATGGTCGCCGCCGGTGCCTATCTGCTGCTGCGGCTGCACCCCCTGCTCGCCGCCACCTCCTGGGCGGGCCCGCTGGTGGCCTGGACGGGTGCCCTGACGGCGCTGCTGCTGGGCGCCGTGGCCCTCGCCCAGCGGGATCTGAAGCAGTTGCTGGCCGCCTCCACCTGCGCCCAGATCGGCTATATGGTGCTGGCCGCGGGCAGCGGCGCGGTGGCGGGCGGCGTCACCCAGCTCGTGGCCCACGCGGCCGCCAAGTCGGCGCTCTTCCTGGCGGCCGGGGCCTGGCTCACCGCGCTGGGCACCAAGCAGCTGCCCGCCCTCAGGGGCGCCGCCCGCCGCTACCGGGCGGTCGGCACCGCCTTCGTCGTCTGCGCCCTGACCCTGGCGGGCCTGCCCCCGCTGTCGCTGTGGGCGGCCAAGGACGAGGTCCTCGCCGGGGCCCGCGCCGAGAGCGCGGGGCTGTACGCGGTCGGCCTCGCGGGAGCGGCGCTGGCGGCCGCCTACAGCGTCAAGGCCGTCTGGTACGTCACCCGGCCGCGGCCCGCGCGGGCCGCGGAGGGCTACGACACCGAGCAGCGCGGGACCCGGCACGTCGGACGCTCGGCACCGCAGCCGCTCGCCGTGCTCACCGCCGCCGCCGCGGTGCTGGGCGTCCTGGCGCTGCCGGGCCCCGCGGCCTGGCTGAAACGCCTGGTGGGCAGCCCGGCGGAGCCCTCGCCGACCGCCTGGGAGCTGGTGCTGTCGGGGGCGCTGGCCGCCGCGGTGGCCGCCGCGGCCTGGTGGTGGGGCAACCGCCCGGGTGCGCTGCCCGCCGCGCCGCGCTGGGCCCGGGAGTGGCTGTACCTGGAGCGGGCCGCCGACGCGCTGGTGGTGCGGCCGGTGCTCGCCCTGGCCCGGTCGCTCGCCGCCTTCGACGACCGCGTGGTGGACGGCGCGGTGCGGGCCGCCGCCCGCGGCGGCCTGGCGGCGGCCCGGACCGCCCGCCGGGTGGACGACGACGGTGTCGACGCGGCGGTCCGCGCGGTGGCCGCGGGGACCGGGCGGCTGGGCCGCTGGGCGCGCCGCCCGCAGACCGGGTTGCTGCACCAGTACTACGCCCAGGCCGCGGTCGGCTTCGCGGTGCTGGCCCTGATCGTGCTTCTGGCGAGGTAGCCCTGTGCTGAGTGTCCTGACCTTCCTGCCCCTGCTGGTGTGCTGCGTCCTGCTGGTGCTGCCGCGCGGCCTGCCGGACCGGAGGTGCGTGCAGGTGTGGATCGCCACCGCCGCGGCCGAGCTGGCGCTGGTGGCGTACCTGTGGGCGGCCTTCGACCCCGGCGGGGGGATCCAGGCCGAGGAGCGGGTGCGGTGGATCCCCGGCGCGGGGGTCGGCTACCACGTGGGCGTCGACGGCCTGTCGCTGCCGCTGGTGGCGCTGACCTGCCTGGTGTTCCTCGCCGCCGCCGTGTACTCGCTGCGCGAGACGCGGCGGGTGCGCGCGTACGTGTGCCTCTTCCTCTTCCTCCAGACGGTGTCCGTGGGCCTGTTCGTCGCCCTGGACCTGATCCTGTTCTTCGTCTTCTTCGACCTGTCGATCGTCGGCATGTTCTTCGTCATCGCGGGCTGGGGGCACGGCGAGCGGGCGCGGGCCGCGGCCCTGACCTTCTTCCTCTACACCTTCGTCGGCTCCCTGGCGCTGCTGCTCGGGTTCATCGGGCTGTTCCTCGCCGCGAGCCCGCACACCTTCGACATCGTCGACCTGACCCGGGAGAACCCGCTGGCCGGGCGGGGGACCTACGCGGGCCTCGTGCTGCTGGCCATCGGCGTGGGGCTGGCCGTCAAGACGCCCACCGTGCCCTTCCACACCTGGCTGCCGCCGGCCCACTCCGAGGCCCCCGCCGCCGGGTCGGCGGTGCTGGCGGGGATCCTGCTGAAGATGGGCGCCTACGGCTTCGTCCGCATCGCCATGCCGCTGCTGCCGGGCAGCTGGCGCCATTACGCGCTGGTCGTCGTGGTGGTCGGTGCCGTCTCCGTGGTGTACGGGGCCCTGGTGGCCCTGGCGCAGACGGACCTCAAACGCATGGTCGCCTACACCTCGGTCAACCACATGGGCTACATCGTGCTCGCCGTGGGCGCCGCCGGGACGCTCGCGGGCAGCGACGCGCAGGCCCGCTCCCTGGCGGTGACCGGCGCGGTCGTGCAGATGGTCAGCCACGGCCTGATCACCGGGGCGCTGTTCCTGCTCACCGGGGTCCTCTACGCCCGCGGCAGGACGTACGCGATCGACGCCTACGCGGGCGTCGCCGCGCACGCCCCGCGGTTCGCGGCGCTCACCTTCGCGGCGGCGTTCGCCAGCCTCGGCATCCCCGGGTTCTCGGGGTTCATCGCCGAGTTCCAGATCTTCACCGGCTCGCTGGGCCAGCAGACGGTGGCCACCGCCGTCGCCCTCACCGGGATCCTGCTGACCGCCGCGCTGTTCCTGCGCGCGCTGCGGTCGATGCTGCTGGGCGCCCCGCGGCTGCCGGAGGCCGCCTCCGCCGGGGGGTTCGGCGACCTCGCCCGCCACGAGGCGTGGTCCGCGGGCCCGCTGATGGCCGTCGCCCTGGCGATCGGCGTCGCCCCGCGCTGGCTGCTGGACGTGGTCGAACCCGCGGGCCGTGCCGTCGTGGGGCTGGTGGCCCGGTGAACCAGGACGTGGCCGCGCTCCTGCCCGAACTCTCCCTGGCCGCGGCGGCCGTCCTCGGGCTCCTGGCCGGTTCCTGGCTGCCGCGCCGCCGCCAGTGGCTGGTCGCGGTGCTGGCCGCCGCCGCCTGCGCGGTCGGGCTGGCGGCCACGGGCATCGCGCTGGCCCGCGGCACCGAGCAGGGCGTCTTCGCGGAGGTGTTCGCCGTCGACACGGCGACGGGGGCCGGGCGCCTGACGGTCCTGGGCGCGCTGCTGCTGGTGATCGGCCTGTCGGTGGAGACCGTCCGCGGCCATCCGCGGGAGAGCGAGTACTGGGTGCTGCTGCTGCTGACGGGGGCCGGCACCCTCGCCCTGGTCGGCGCGAACGACCTGCTGATGCTGTTCGCCGCCTACCTGCTCTCCAGCCTCCCGGCCTACGCCCTGGCCGGGTTCGCCAAGGACCCCCGGGGCACCGAGGCCGCGCTGAAGTACTACCTGCTGGGCGCGCTGCTGGGGACGGCCATGCTGGCGGGCACGGCCCTGCTCTACGGCGGGGGCCGCGGCACGCTCTACCGGGAGCTGCGCGAGGCGCTGCCGGGCGCGCCGTTCGCGGTGGTGGCCCTCGGCCTGGTGGGCGTCCTCGCGGGGCTGCTGTTCAAGGCGGGCGGGGTCCCCGCGCACTTCTGGGTGCCCGACGTCGCCCAGGGGGCCCCCGCCCCGGTCGCCGCCTACGTGACCACCCTGCCCAAGGTGGGCGCGCTGATCGCGGGCTACCGGCTCCTCCACCAGGCGCTGCCGGGGAGCGACGTGGACTGGCCGCTGCTGCTGGCCGTGCTCGCCGCCGCGACGATGACCCTCGGCAACCTCGCCGCGTTCTTCCAGACCGACGTGCGCAGGCTGCTGGCCTACTCCGCCGTGAGCCAGGTCGGGTACCTGCTGACGGCCCTGGCGGTGGCCACCCGCAGCGACCTGGCGCAGCGCGGGCTGCTGTTCTACCTGGCCGCCTACGCCGCCACCAACCTCGGCGCGTTCGCCGTGGTGACCGGGCTGCCCCGGGCGCGGACCCTGGAGGGCTACCGGGGCCTGGCGGGCCGTCACCCCGGCCTCGCCGCGGTGCTGGTGGTGTGCCTGCTCGGCCTCGTCGGCACCCCGCCCACCGGGGTCTTCCTCGGCAAGCTGGAGATCTTCAGCGCGGCCGTGGACGGCGGCTACACCTGGCTCGCGGTGCTCGCCGTCGCCAACACGGTGGCCTCGCTCTTCTACTACCTGCGCTGGCTGGGGCCGGTGTTCGCGCGCACCGGACCGGCCCCGGCCGGGACGCAGGCGGCACTCGGCCGCTGGGCGGCCGGAACCGCGTACACCGCCGCCGCCGTGTCCCTGGCCCTCGGCCTGGCGGCCGGGGCGGTGCTGCCCCTCGCCACCGGACCGCTGCTGCCCTGAGGGGCGGGCGCCGCAGACCCGCTCCCCTTGGCCAAGCTTCCGACGTCACCCTGCGGGACCTGCCGCGCCGGGGGTAGTGTCGGCAGGTGACGGACCGGCAGGAGCCGTCAGCCGTACCGCGGGGGCGGTACGCGACCGACACCGGCACGGGGGGATGCAGGGTGACCACAGTCCGTCCCGGGGCGCTGCGCACGGCGGCGCTCCTGCTCGCCTTCTGCGTGCTGGCCGCGGGGTGCTCGGCCGCACCGGACGACGGCGGCGAGGGCGCATCCCCGTCGAAGGGCTCCCCCTCGGCGAAGGCTCCGGAACCCTCGCGGTCCGCCGAGTCCAAGGGGGCGTTCGTGCCCGATGCCGACCGCCTTCCCCGGACCCGGGCCGAGGCGCTGGCCCTCGCCCGTGCCGTGGCGTTCCGGCCCGAGGAGTGGGGCGCCGACTTCGTCGCCCTGGCCCCCGGTGAGAGCGACCCGGGCACCTGGGCGGTCCTGGACGACGACTGCCGCTGGAGCCGGGAGCCGCTGCCCGACGGGGTGCTCGCCGCCGTGTCCCGCTACAGCGAACTCCCGCTCGGCCAGGGCCGGGGAGCGGTCCGGGTGACGGCCGCCGTCACCGTGCACACCACGGAGGCGGGCGCCGACGCGCGGCTGAGCACCACCCTGGAGGAGGCGATGCGCTGCCCGGAGCAGGAGATCCGCGCGGGCGAGCGGATCACGGAGCTCAACTCGGTGGGCCGCCCGGCCGGTCAGGGGCAGAACTACGCGGACGACTCCGTCTTCGAGATGGGCACCCATGTCCGCACCGTCGACGGACGGGCACTGACCAGCCCCTACCACTGGACCGTGGACCGGCTGGGCCCGGTGACGATCGCGGTCTCGGTCCGGGGCACCACGGGCGAGGGCTCCCCGGAGGCGACGTCCGTCTCCTCGCACGGCACGGTGACCATGCGGTCCCGCCTGGTCGACCTGCTGGGGGAGAAGCCCTGATGCGCCCGCTGCACCCCTCCGACCCGGCGTCGATCGCGGGCCACCGGCTCCTGGGCCGCCTCGGCGCGGGAGGCATGGGCGTGGTCCACCTGGCGCGTTCCGCCGGGGGCGCGCTGGTGGCGCTCAAGGTGGTCCACGCCGAGTTCGCGCAGGACGGCGGGTTCCGGGAGCGCTTCCGCCGGGAGGTGGACACGCTGCGCCGGGTGCGCAGCCCCTGGGTCGTCCCCTTCGTGGCCGCTGACCCCGACGCCCCGGCGCCGTGGCTGGCGACCGCCTTCGTCGCCGGGCCCTCGCTGGAGGAGGCCGTCGCCGCCCACGGTCCGCTGCCGCCGGCCTCGGTGCGCGCCCTGGGCCGGCGGCTCGCCGAGGCGCTGCGGGACGTCCACGCGGCCGGGCTGGTGCACCGGGACGTCAAGCCCGCCAACGTGCTCCTCGCCCTCGACGGCCCCCGCCTGATCGACTTCGGCATCGCCCGCGCACCGGAGGACACCGCGCTCACCGCGACCGGCCTGGTCGTCGGCACCCCGGGCTTCCTCGCGCCGGAGCAGGTCCACGGCGGCGGGCCGGACGCGATCGGGCCGCCGAGCGACGTGTTCGCGCTGGGCTGCGTCCTGGCGTACGCGCAGACGGGGCGGCCCCCGTTCGGCACCGGGCCGGTCGACGCCCTGCTGTTCCGCGCCGTGCACGAGAGCCCCGACCTGGACGGGGTGCCGGAGGAGCCGGCGGAGCTGCTGCGCAGGTGCCTGGAGAAGGATCCGGCGCTGCGGCCGTCCGCGGCGGAGGTGGCGCGGGCGCTCGCCGCGCCGCAGGACGGCGCAGCGGACGACCCGCACTGGCTTCCCGAGGCGGTGACCCGGCTGGTCGCCGACCGCGCGGCCGCGGGGGCCGCGCTCCCGGACATCGAGCCGACCGCGGTCGACGCGGGGGCGGCCGGGCGGGACGAGGGCGGAGCCACCGACGCGGACGGAACCGGCACCGACGGGACCGGTACGGACGGGACCGGTACGGACGGGGCCGCCGGGCGCCCTGCCGAGGGCGGAGCCGCCGACGGGGACGAGGAGGCGGAGCGCGAGGGGGCGGCCGGACCGGGGAGGCGGCGCTTCCTGCTGCTCACCGGCGGCGGGGCCCTCGCGGCGGGCGGCGGGGCCCTCGCCCTGTGGCGGTGGCGGGACGGGGACGGGGAGGCCTCCGCCGCCCGGCCCGCCCACACCATCGCCCTCCAGGCGGACCTCTCGGGCGACGCGCGGCGCACCGGGACCGCCCAACTGCGCGGGGTGCGGCTGGCCGTCCAGGAGTTCAACGCCCGGCAGGACGCCCCCTTCACCCTCTCCCTGCTCGTCAGGGACGACGGCGGGGACCCGCAACGGGCGGCGGCGACGGCCGGGGAACTGACGGCCGACTCCTCCGTCCTCGCCGTCATCGGCCCCACCACGGAGGCGGCCGCCGAGGCCGTGCTGCCCGTCTACGACCGCGCCCTGCTGCCCCTGGTCTCGGTCACGGCGGGCGCGGTGAAGCTCCTCGTGCTCGGAGCCCGCTCCTTCGTGCAGGCCCGGCCGCACAACTCGCTGCTGCCCTTCTTCCTCAGCGCCCATCTGCGGGGCACCGCCGGGTCCCGCACCATCGGCATCGTCAACGACCGGGCGGCGGGCGACCACGGCTGGGAGATCGCCGGCACGCTCAGCAAGCTCCTGAACCAGGGCGGCCACCCCTATGTGCCCAAGGTGGTGAGCGGGCGGTACGGCGATTTCGGGCCGGCGATCGACGCCCTGCTCTCCGGCGGCGCGGACTCCGTGGTCTTCGCCGGGCTGCACGAACGCGGTGCCCGGTTCGCCCGCGCCCTGCACGAACGCGGCTTCACCGGGCCCCGGGCCGCCGCCCACGGGCTGCTCGACCCCCGGTTCGTCGAGGCCGCGGGCGAGGCCGCCGAGGGCTGGGTGATCGCCGCTCCCGCGCTCGACCCGGCGGAGCACCCCGGCGCCGAGCGGTTCACCGCGGCCCACCGCGCCCGCTTCGACGCCCCGCCCGCCCCGTTCGCGGCGGAGGCGTACGACGCGACCGGGCTCGTCGCCCACGCGCTGCGCGGCCTGGCCGCCCGCCGCAGGACCCGGGGGAACCTCACGGCCGCGATCCGCGGGACGAGCTACCGCGGCATCACCCAGACGCTGAGCTTCTCCGAGAAGAACGGTGCCCGCACCATCGACGGCACGGGCGTGCACCTGTGGCGGGTCACCGGCGGGCGCCTGCGCTACACCGGGCCCGGCACACCCGTGATCCCCGGCTGATGCGGCCGCTGCTCCCCTCCGACCCGGCCCGGGTGGGGCGCCACCGGCTGCTGGGACGACTCGGGGCGGGCGGCATGGGCGTCGTCTACCTGGGACGCACCGACCAGGGGGCGCTGGCGGCGGTCAAGGTGGTGCGCGCCGCCTACGCCGACGACCCCGGCTTCCGGGCCCGCTTCGCGCGCGAGGTGCGGGCCGCGGGCCGGGTGCGCAGCCCCTGGGTGGTACCGCTGCTCGGGGCCGGGACGCGGGAGACCACGCCGTGGCTGGCCACCGCGTACGTCCCGGGGCCCTCGGTCGCGGAGGCGGTGGAGGAGTGCGGGCCGCTGCCCCTCCGCTCCGCGAGAGTGCTCGGCGCCCGGCTCGCCGAGGCGCTGCGGGACGTCCACGCGGCCGGGCTGGTGCACCGGGACGTCAAGCCCGCCAACGTGCTCCTCGCCCTCGACGGCCCCCGCCTGATCGACTTCGGCATCGCCCGCGAGCAGGCGGGCACCGCGCTCACCGCCACGGGCACGGTGGTGGGTTCGCCGGGGTTCCTCTCGCCGGAGCAGGCCCGGGGCACGGGTGCGGGGGTCGGCCCGCCGAGCGACGTGTTCTCGCTGGGCTGCCTGCTCGCCTTCGCCGTCTCCGGACACCGGCCGTTCGGCGACGGCTCCCCCGCCGCCGTCCTGGTGCGGACCGCGTACGAGGAGCCGGAACTCGACGGGGTGCCGGGCGACATGGCGGCCCTGGTGCGCTCCTGCCTGGCCAAGGAGCCGGGCGACCGCCCCACCGCGGCGGAGCTGCGCGCCGCCCTCGGCGGGGCGCCGCCCGCGGAGGACTGGCTGCCCGGGCCGGTGGTGCGGCTGATCGCCCGGCGCTCGGCGGCGGCCCTCGCGCTGCCCGCCGTGCCGCCGACGACGCTGGACGGCCGGGGCGCGGCCGCCACGCGGGCGGCGGGCGACGCGGGCGCGGGGCCCGCCGCGGAGGAGGCCGCCGGTGCGCCGACGGAGCCGGCCATCGCGCCGCCGCGTCCCGGGCTCCCCCGGCGGCGCCTGCTGCTGGGCGCGGCCGGGGTCCTGGCCGCCGGGGGCGGGGCCGGGGCCTGGTGGGCGTGGGGCCGGGGGCGGAAGCCCGCGGCCGCGGTGCGGAAGACGCTCGTCCTCGCCCTGCACGCCGACCTCTCCGGTCCGGGAAAGGCGCTCGGCACGGCCCAGGAGCGCGGGGTGCGCCTCGCCCTGGAGGAGTTCAACTCCCGTGCGGAGCACGGCCTCCGGCTCGACCTGCTGGTCCGCGACGACCGGGGGGATCCCCGGCGGGCGCAGGAGGTGGCCGAGGAGCTGTCCGCCGACGGGAAGGTCCTCGCGGTCCTCGGGCCCAGCGACGAGGACTGCGCGGCGGCCGTGGTCGATCGCTACCAGAAGGCGCTGCTGTCCATGGTGTCGGTGTCGCTGGGCCGCCTCCCCGCCAAAGGCCTGCACACCCAGCGGGTGTTCGTGGCCACCCGCCCCGTCGACGACGCGCTGGGCGGGCCGCTGGCCGTGCACCTCGCCCACACGGTGGACAGCCGCCACACGGTGTTCCTGGCCGACGCCGAACTCGGCGCCACCAGCTGGACGGTCTGCAGCCGCACGGCGGACGCGCTGGGGGCCTCGACCCGCTCGGAGCGGTGGACGGTCGAGGAGGACACCGACGCCCGGGGCTTCGCCGCGCTCGCCGGGCGGGTGGTGGACTCGGGTGCGGACGCGGTGGTCTTCGTCGGCGGCGCGCGGCGCACCGCCGAGCTGGCCCGCGCCCTCCCGGCCGCCGGCTTCGAGGGCGCCCGGCTCGGCACCCACCACGCCGTGACATCCTCCTTCCTCGGCCTCGCGGGGCGGGACGCCGAGGGCTGGGTGTTCGCCACGCCGTTCCTCGACCCCCTGGCGGAGGAGTCCACCGGCGCGTTCGCCACCGCCTACCGGAGGCGCTTCGAGGGAGCGGACCCGCCCTGGTACGCGGCCGAGGCCTACGACGCCGCGCTCTTCCTCGCCCGGGCGGTGACCGAGCTCGGCGCAATCGGCTACGAACGGGGCGGCCTGGTGCGGCAGTTGCGCGAGACCCGCTACGAGGGCATCACCAAGGCGCTGTACTTCGACCCCGACACGGCCGCCTACAACCTGGAGGCGCTGTACCTCTTCGCGGTGGAGGGCGGCGGGTTCGTCTACCGGGGGCGGGCGGCGGACGGCGCGCGCTGAGCAGCCGCCGCCCGCCTCGCCGCGCACGACGTCGGGTCGGGCCGGATCGGGGGTCCGCCGTTGCCGGACCGGTACAGGAGCGCCCTGTGCCCGGACCGCCGCCGATGGGACGATGTCGGGCACAGCCCCGGACGGGCCCTGGGCGGCCCGACGGGCGGTCCCTTCCCTGTCGTCGTCCGTCTGGGGCACCTATGACCATCCGGCTGCCGTTCCGTCTCCTCGCCGCGGCGTCCGTGGCCGCCCTCGCGCTCACCGGCTGCGACGGCTCCGGCGCGTCCCCGGACGCGTCCGCCCCGCCGACCGCGACATCGGCATCGACCGCGACACCGGCCGCCGCGAGCCCGACGGCCTCCCCGCCGGACGCGTCCCCCTCACCCGCACCGTCGGGCACGGGCCCCTCCTCACCGGCACCCCCGTCGGCGACGGCGGACCCGGGGGGCGTACCGCCGCTGGGCTCCCGGGGGCTGCAGCCGCTGTGGCCGTTCACCACCCCGGCCCAGGCCGAGGAGTGGCAGCGCGCCTACCGCTCCGGCGG
Organism: Streptomyces sp. NPDC048001; assembly: GCF_043203115.1. Taxonomy (NCBI): domain Bacteria; kingdom Bacillati; phylum Actinomycetota; class Actinomycetes; order Kitasatosporales; family Streptomycetaceae; genus Streptomyces; species Streptomyces sp. NPDC048001. Next base: position 304,926 of record NZ_JBIDBN010000005.1, on the reverse strand, counting down.
CCACCAGCCCTGGCACCTCGACGCGGAGCACACCGCCCTGGCCTTCACCCGGGACTACCTCGGCTTCACCGAGATCGACCGGATCACCTCGCGAAGGATCTCCGGCCGCGACGCACGCATCGGCGTGGCCCCCACCGGGCCGGAGGGCGGGACCGCGGCCGTGATCCACCTCGTGCGCTACGGCGCGGGACCGGACGCCCCCTGGGAGGTGGTCGGGACGGACGACACGACCTTCTCGCTCACCACGCCCGCCTACGGGTCGGTCGCCCGCTCCCCGCTGACGGCGGGCGGGCGGATCACCGGTGTGGACGAGAGCATCGCCGTCCAGGTGCGCCAGCCCTCCTCGGAGACCCCGCTCGGGACCTCCCCCTGCTGCACCCCCGGCGGCGGCACCGACCAGCCCTGGAGCGTGACCGTGCCCTACTCCGGGGCGCGCGACGCGGTGCTCACGGTGGTGGCCTCCACGGGCGGGCACGTCGCCACCGTGGAGCGCTTCACCGTCACGGCGGTGCGCACCCGCTGAGCGCCCCGCCCGTACCGGCCCGGGCGGTTGCGCGCCGGTACGGTGGGGGCCGTCGGGTCAGAGCGCCGCGACGGCCGCGGCCTCGGGGGCGGGCGGCGCGTCCGGGCCGCCGGACACCGCGGCCACGCTCACGGCCAGGTACGGGATCCGGTGCGCCGCGACGCCGGCGATGTTGATGCGCCCGCCCGCGGTGCCGTAGACACCGTGGCGCTGCCGCAGCTCGCGCATCTGCCCGGGCCCCAGCGGCAGCATCGAGAACATGCCCTTCTGCCGGGCGAGGGTCTCGGCGAGACCGCCGCGGTCCAGGGCCCGGAGGTTGCCGACCAGCTCGGCGCGGTTGGCGGCGATCCGGCCGCGCATGGTGTCGAGCTCCGCCCGCCAGTCGGCGCGCAGCCGCTCGTCGCCCAGGATGCAGGCGACGACGGCCGCCCCGTGCTCCGGCGGCATGGAGTACAGGGTCCGGGCGGCGTTCTGGAGGGCCGTCTCCACATGGCGCAGCTCCCGGGCGCCGGGGCCGAGGACGATCGCGCAGCCGGTGCGGTCGCTGTAGAGGCCGAAGTTCTTGGAGCAGCTGACGGCGATCAGCAGCTCGGGCAGCCGGTCGGCCAGCATCCGGGTGGCCCGCAGGTCGGCGTCGAAGCCGTCGCCGAGCCCGTGGTAGGCGAGGTCGAGGAAGGGGACCCAGCCGGCCTCCGCGGCGAGCTCGGCGAGCGCCTCCCAGCAGGCGAACGACGGGTCGACGCCGGTGGGGTTGTGGCAGCACCCCTGGAGGAGCACCACGTCGTGGCGGCCCGCCTCGCGCAGGTCGTCGAGGAGCGCCGCCTCGTCCGGGCGCCCCGCGGCGTCCCGCGTGCGGTAGGTGCGGACGGCCAGGCCGGCCGCCCGGAGGATCGGGCCGTGGTTGACGTACGCCGGGTCGCTGATCCACACCGTGGCACCGGGGCGGGTGCGGCGCACCAGGTCCGAGAGCAGCCGCAGGGCGCCGGTCCCCGCCACGGTCTGGACGGCGGTGGCGCGGGCGGTGCGCTCGGGGGTGGCCAGCACCTCCTGGAGCATGGCCCGGTTGAAGGCGGTGTTGCCGGAGAGGCCGCGGTACTCCTTGGAGGCGGAGCGCTCGGCCAGGCGCAGTTCCGCCTCCCGTACGGCCGACATCACGGGCGTGACGCCGGTCGCGTCCCGGTAGACGCCGAGGACGAGGTCGAGCCGCTCGGGCCGGGTGTCGGCGGCGAACTCGGCGGCGAGGTCCCACAGCGGGTCGGCGGGAGGGGGTGCGAGGAGCTCAAGCATCTGCGGAAACCTTGGTTCGTGGACGGTGGTTGGCGAGGACCACACCGGCGGTGATCAGGGGGACTCCGACCAGCACGGGCAGGGTCGGCGACTCGTCGAGCAGGGGGATGGCGAGCAGGACCACGACGACCGGGCTGAGGCTGCCGACGACGGAGCTCCGCTCCGGGCCGAGCCGGCGGATCGCGAAGGCGTACAGCAGCCCGGCGCAGAGGCCGACGCCCAGGCCCTGGACGAGGAGGAAGGTCAGGACGTCGCCGCCCTCGGCCCGGTGGAGGTGCGCGGGCAGCACACCGGTGAGCACCAGCAGGGCGACGACCGCGAAGGACGGCAGGCACAGCAGGCCGATGGAGCCGACGGGGTCCAGGTCGACCTCGCGCAGCCCCACCGTGTACAGCGCCCACAGCCCGCTGGCCAGGAGCAGGGTGCCGGTGCCGAGGAGCACGTCCCCGTCGAGTGCGACGGTGTAGCGGCAGACCAGCGCGGCGACCCCGGCGACGATCATGACCAGTCCGGCCCGCTGCGTCCCCCGGGGGACGGCCCCGCCGCCCGCGACGAGGAGGGCGCTGACGAACAGCGGGACCATCCCGGGGACGATCGCCCCGACGAAGGCCGCGGAGGTGAGGGAGCCGCCGAACATCGCGGCGAGGAAGAAGGGCACGCCCGCACCGCAGACGATCTTGGCGGCGGTGGCCGGGCGCACGGCGGCCAGCCTCCGGCGGCGGCGCCACAGGGCGGGTGCCAGCACCACGAGGGGGACGCCGAAGCGCAGCAGGGCGGCGTCGGCGGGCAGCAGCGTGGAGGAGCCGAGAGCGCGGGCGCTCAGCGCGAACCCGGCCCAGATCGCCACCGTGAGCAGCAGGGCCAGCAGCCCCGCCGCCTGCGGGGAGATTCCGGGGCCCGGGCGCACGCCGGAGCGCGGCGCGCCCCCCGCCCGGGCGGGGCCCTTCTTCGTCACGACCGCCACGGGTTTCCCTCCGCCTGTCGAACACACCGGGCGGAACCGTCCCGACCCTGACCTGGAAAGCAACGCTAGACCAGACGGAGGGGCAGGCGATTGCTAGTTCTGCCTCCCAGGCGTAGTTTTGGGGCAGGATCTGCCAAGGAGTACCTCATGGACGCCGTCGATCTCCAGATCGTCCACGCGCTGCAGGCGGACGGGCGCCTGTCGAACCAGGACCTCGCCGACCGGGTGCGGCTGTCCCCCTCGCCCTGTCTGCGGCGGGTACGCCGCCTGGAGGAGTCCGGCCTGATCAGCGGCTACACCGCGATGGTGGACCAGGTCGCCTTCGGCCTCCCGATCACGGTGTTCGTCCGGGTCCGGCTGGAGCGCCACACGGCCGAGGCCGTCAACGTCTTCGAGGAGCACGTCGGGCTCATCGAGCACATCCAGGACTGCTATCTGATGGCGGGCAGCAGCGACTACCTGCTCAGGGTCGTCATCGAGAGCCTGGAGGCCTACGAGGTCCTGGTGCGCACCCGGATCCACGCCATCCCCGGTATCGCCTCGATCGAGTCGAGCTTCGCCTTCGGCAGCGTGAAGCAGTCCCGGGTGTTCCCCCGGCCGGACCTCCCGGCCCACCCCGCGCCCGGCACCCGCGGGCGGTGAGCGGCGCCCGCCGGGACCGCGGCGGCCGCACCCCGTCCCGCAGGAGTGCCTGCCGGAGGCGGTCCGCAGCGCCGCCTCCCACCGCGGGACCAGAACGCCCGGGCCCCGGGGAGCCCTTGAGTCCCGGGCCCCGCCACCCGGCTGTCGGCGCCGGCCTCTACTGTCACTGTCCATGCTGACGGACACGAACAACCTGATCACGCTCGCGGCCGATCCGAGCGGCGGCACCCTCGGCCTCGAACTGCCCCCCGGGAGGCTGGTGGACGAGACGTACCAGGGGCAGTGGCCGTATCCGCTGCTGTGGCTGGCGGACACCCGCGCGGAGCCCGGGCAGTGGTCGGCGCAGGGGCCCGCGCTGCGCGCGGCGGATCTGGTCCCGGTGCTGGTGGACGTCGGCGGCCCGGCGGGCGGTCCGGAGAAGTGGGACCTGCTGTGCGGGAACCTGTCCTACCCGGAGGACCTCGGTGCCGATGAGGTGCTGGGCTATCTCTGGGGGGAGGTCCGGGAGAAGCGGGCCCGCAGGGAGGCCGGGGTACCCGGGCCGGGCGGGACGGCGGCCCCCTTCGACGTGCCGTGGCCGGGGCTCGCCCCCGCGGCCGGGCCGGGGGACGACCCCGACGCCCTGGCGGCCCGGACCGCCGACGCCCTGGCCGGTGCGGGCTCCTGGCTGCGGGACCCGCGTGCCGCCCTGGTGTCCGCGGAGTGCAACGCGGACATCCCCGCGGCCTGCGGCTGGTCGGGCTCCCTGAGCCACGAGGACGACCCCGGCGCCCTCAGCGCCGTCCTGCGCAGCTGGGGGGAGCGCTTCGGCACCCGGGTCGTCGCGCTCGGCGCGGACCACCTCGTCCTCTCGGTCGCCGCGCCGCCGACCACCGAGGCCCATGCCGAGGCCGTGGCCGCCGAGCACGCCGCCTTCTGCCCGGACGACCTCGTCCGCAGCGGCCACACCACGCTGCGCGACCACGCCGTCCACGAGATCCTCGGGCGGCGGACCTGGGTCCACCGCTGGGACTCCTGAGCCGACCACTGAGGCTGAGGTGCGCCGCCCGTCGGCAACGGGCGGGGGCCGCGCGCTCGTCCGCCGTGCCGGGCGGGGCCGCGGCGCCGGGCGGTGGCACGGGCCGGCCCGTGCCGCCCGGAGGATCGCCCGCCGGGACGGACGGGACAGCCCGTAGAGTGTGCCCTGCAGCTGGTTCGCCCCGTCCGCCAGGCGGGATGCGTCGCAAGAGGGAACCCGGTGGGAATCCGGGACTGCCCCGCAGCGGTGAGTGGGAACGAACGCCGTCTCACGCACTGGGCCCGTAGGAAGGGGCCCGGGAAGCGACGGCCACTAGGCGGCCCGCAGGCGCCCCGGCGTCCGCAGGCCGGGCCCGCGAGTCCGAAGACCTGCCGCTGCCCGTGCCCGACGACGCGCACGGAGATCCCGGGACCTCGAGGGCGGGTCGGCGGCAGGGGCCTTCCGCGCCCATCGCCCCTTCGCGTCCGCGCCCCCTTCCGGGATCGCCGACCCGGCCCGCGGAGGCGAGGTGCGTGACCGCGCACACCACCGTGTCCGGGTACCCCCGCCCCGGGGACGGGGGCGAGACCCGCCCCGGCCCCTCGAAACACCGGGCGGCGGCCGCCTGCACGGTCGGCGACCGCCCGCCTCGTACGGAGCTGACGACATGAACACCGGCACCACCGTCGGCGAACGGGCCCACAAGGCACCGGCCGACTCCCGTGTCACCCTCGCCACCATCATGAGCGAGCACGACACCAACCTCTACGGGACCATCCACGGCGGCGTGGTGATGAAGCTGATCGACGACGCGGCCGCGGCGTCGGCGGGCCGCCATGCCGACGGCCCGGCCGTCACGGTCTCGGTGGACCGGATGACCTTCCTCTCCCCCGCGCGCGCCGGTGACCTGCTGACCGTCCACGCGGAGCTGGAGCGCGCGGGCCGCACCTCGATGACGGTGGCCGTCCGCGTATCGGCGGAGCGCTGGAACGCCACGACCACTCCCCCCACCGAGGTGGCCACCGCCCGGCTGACCTTCGTGGCCGTCGACGAGCAGGGCCGCCCGCGGGCCGTGCCGGGGCTGGCGGCGCCGGAAAACCCGGCGTAGGCACCGCACGGGGCGGCGCGAGGACTCGCGGCGCCGTCCCGTGCCGTCGGGGCACCGGCGCCGGTGGGCGCCGCACGCTCCCCCGGTCAAGGCCGCCACACCGGCCCGCCGTACAGGGCCGAAACCCGACGTGCGCCGCACGGACCGCTTCTATGATCGGCCGCGCACCCGGCCCCTCGTCCGTGGCCCGCGGCCGCCTGCCGTACGGCCCCGCGGCGGGGATCCCGCCGGGCGCCCCGGCACCGGCCTGCCGGGACGGCACCAGCACCACCGCGACGCAGGACCTTCGCACGGCGCGGGGCGGCAACCGGAAGGCGGGGACGGCACGTGGGCCCGCCGACGCTGCGCCCGTGCCACGTGGCCGGGTGGTCGGGGCCCCGCCCCGCGGCGGCTACCCCCAGATGTCCTCGACCCACTCGGGGTGGTCTATGAAGGGGTTCCGGTTGCCCTGGATGGCGAATATCCGGTCATTGCGGGTCTGCTCGAAGGCGTCGGGCGGGTCCTGCAGGTTCCACTGGCGCAGCACGGACAGGCGGCCCATGAACGGGGAACTGCCGTTGCCCACCTGGTCGTTGGCTTCGAGGTCGGCGTAGCCGTCGCCGCCCTCGTAGCGCACGGTCATATAGAGGATCATCCGCGCGACGTCGCCCTTGACGGCGTCGCGGGGCTCGAAGCTGTCGGAGTCCCGGTAGCAGTCGCCCGCCTCGGCGACCGGTGAACCGCCCTCGTCGAAGTCCAGGTTGCCGCGGGCGGAGTTGACGGAGACGTCGGTGGGACGCAGGTGGTGGATGTCGGTGCCGGGCCCCTTCGAGGTGCCGAAGTCGCCGTGGGACTTGGCCCAGACGTGCTCGCGGTTCCAGTCGTCGGCGCCGCCGCCGTTGGTGTTCTTCGCCTGGGACCGGCCGGAGTAGAGCAGAAGGACGTTGTCCGGGTCGGCCGGGTCCTCGTCGGTGGTCTTCAGTGCGTCCCAGACCTGGGAGTAGGACAGCACGGTCTGCTCGCTGATCGTCGTGTGCAAGGCCGCCTTGAGGGCGGTGCCGGTCTTGCCCAGGGCGTCCTCGTAGTAGGTGCCTTCCCAGGATCCGGCGGCGGTCCCGGCGGCCGGGGACGCGGCGCGCGGGGCGGCGGTGGCGGATGCCGCGACGGGGACGGCCGTCGCGGCGGCGGCCACGCACGCGACGACGGGAAGCAGCCACGGGCGGCGTGTGCGGTGAGCGGACATGAGTGGGGGTGCCCTCTCCGTTCGGGCGGGCAGAAGCCCCGGCCCGGCGCTCGGGCGGGTTGCGGTGCACTGCCCGGCAGGTGGGTGCGGAACATTGGTTCCAAGCCAGAGCAGCTTGACATGATCAAGTCATGTTCGAGTGGACAGTACGTGCCGATCACGTGCCGAGGGCGTGAAGAGCACCTCGCGTGCGACGGCCGGACGTACACCCGGCACGGCGCCCGCCGGGCCGGGGCGGCGCCCGACGTCCCTCAGTCGGTCCCCCGGAAGATGTGCCGGTCCGGGGCGTCCACGTCCTCCCCCGCCAGCAGGGCCGGCCGCAGCGGGCGCCCGGGGAGCGCGCGCGGCGGCCCGGCCGGGCGGGCGCCCGGGGGCGGTGCCACGGGGTCGCGGTCGAGCACGAGCTTCTCCATGGTGCCTCCCGTCGTCATACGGCCGCCGCCTCGACCGGGCGCCGCGGCGGCGCCGCGGCGCGTGCGAGGAGGCACTCCTCCAGGAACCCGCAGACCCGCAGGTGGTACGTGCGGGCCGCCCAGCCGAGGCTGATGTTGTGCCCCGCGTCCGGCTGGTGGTCGACGCGGACCGGAGCGGACGTGAACGGCGCGGTCAGATCCGCCACGGCCGCGGCGTCGCACCGCCACCACTGCTCCTGCTCCGCGAAGGTGAAGCGGACGGGGACCTTCACCCGGGCGGCCAGGTGCGGGTGGAGCACCGGCCACCGGGGGCCCTCGGCCGCCTCGCTCTCCGGGACCGGCGCGATCAGGGCCCGGCCCAGCCGGAAGGCGTCCGGCGGGTAGAGGCGCAGGGCGCCCCAGTGCCTGCGCCACTCGCCCTGCCGCCCCGGGCCCGGCAGTTGGTGCGGGGCGACCGCGAGGCGGCTCCCGAGCCCGGAGACGTCCATGCCGATCAGGGCGTCCCCGAGCACGTCGGAGGCCGCCAGGGCGAGCTTGCCCCCGAAGCTGTGGGCGACCAGGAACACCCCGGCGCCGGTGTCGTGCCGCGCCGAGAAGCCGGCCAGCGCGGCGCCGAGCACCACGGCCGCCTCCTCGACGGCCAGGCCGCGGGGAAGCGGTAGGGCGGAGCTGCCGTATCCGGGCCGGTCGACGGCGAGCACCGTGTAGCCGAGCTGGGCCCCCAGGGTGAGGAGGGAGAGTCCGGGGCGGGCCCGGTTGTCGAAGTAGCCTGCGCGCATGCCTCCGCCGTGCAGGGCCACGAGCACCGCGCGCGGCGCCGCGCCCACCGGCTCGGCGAGCAGGGCGGAGAGGCTGAGGCCGTCGGCCTCCAGGGTGGTCGCGCGGACCCGCGGTGCGGGGGCGGCGCGGCCGGTGGCGGGCAGCTGGGCCATCGGATGGGGACTCCTTCCGTGCGGACGGATGGCGGGGCGGCGCGGCGGAGCCGCGGGCCGGGGTCCGGTTCAGCCCCTGCCGCGCGGCGAGCCCCGCCAGCCGCGGGGGTCGCGGTGCGGTGCCGTTCGCTCCGGGCGGCGCCAGCCCGCCGTGCGGGGGCCCGCGGCGCCGTCCTCCCGGCGGGGGCCAGCCGGCTCCGCGAGCCGGCTCAGCAGCACCGCGGTCAGGGCGGCGAGGTCGGCCGCGGTGGGCCGCCCGCGCACGATGCGCACGGCGGCCGCGTCCTGCGCCGCGGCCGGTGTGCCCGCCGTCGGCGCCTCCGTACCGGGCGCGCTCACTGGGGCGGGTTGCCGTGCTTGCGCGACGGCAGGTCGGCGTGCTTGTTGCGGAGCATCGCGAGGGACCGGATGATGGTCTGCCGGGTCCGGCGCGGGTCGATGACGTCGTCCACGAGCCCGCGCTCGGCCGCGTAGTAGGGATGCATCAGCTCGACCTGGTACTCCTTGATCTTCTGCTGACGGACCGCCTCCGGGTCGTCGGCGTCGGCGATCTCGCGCCGGAAGATGACGTTGGCCGCGCCCTCGGCGCCCATGACGGCGATCTCGTTCGAGGGCCAGGCGAGAGCGATGTCGGTCCCGATGGAGCGGGAGTCCATGACGATGTAGGCGCCGCCGTAGGCCTTGCGCAGCACGAGGGAGACGCGGGGCACGGTGGCGTTGCAGTAGGCGTACAGCAGTTTGGCCCCGCGCCGGATGATGCCGTTGTGCTCCTGGTCGACACCCGGCAGGAAGCCCGGTACGTCGATCAGCGTCACCAGGGGGATGTTGAACGCGTCGCAGAACTGCACGAACCTGGCCGCCTTCTCGGAGGCGTTGATGTCCAGGACGCCCGCCAGGGACGCGGGCTGGTTGGCGACGATGCCCACGACCTCGCCGCCCATCCGGGACAGCGCGCAGACGACGTTGGTGGCCCAGGCCGGGTGCACCTCGAAGTAGTCGCCGTCGTCGACGATCTCCTCGATCACGGTGCGCATGTCGTAGACCTGCTGGGGGTCGGCGGGCACCAGTTCCAGCAGCCGGTCGGTGGACCGGTCGACCGGGTCGCCCGCGGGGTCGGCGGGCGGCAGGTCCCGGTTGTTGGAGGGCAGCAGCGACAGCAGGTGGCGGACGTCCTCCAGGCAGCTGTGCACGTCGTCGTACGGGAAGTGGGCCACGCCGGAGGTCGAGCCGTGGACGTCGGCCCCGCCGAGGCCGTCGTGGGTGATCTCCTCGCCCGTCACGGACTTCACCACGTCCGGGCCGGTGATGAACATCTGCGAGATCCCGCGGACCATGAAGACGAAGTCGGTGAGCGCGGGCGAGTAGGCGGCGCCTCCCGCGCAGGGGCCGAGCATCACCGAGATCTGCGGGATCACCCCGGAGGCCCTGGTGTTCCTGAGGAAGATGCCGCCGTACCCGGCGAGCGCGGACACCCCCTCCTGGATGCGGGCGCCCGCACCGTCGTTCAGGGAGACCAGCGGCGCACCGGCGGCCAGGGCCATGTCCATGATCTTGTGGATCTTGGCCGCGTGGGCCTCGCCCAGCGCCCCGCCGAAGATCCGGAAGTCGTGCGCGTACACGAAGACCGTCCGGCCGTGCACACTGCCCCAGCCGGTGACCACGCCGTCCGTGTAGGGGCGCTTGCCCTCCAGGCCGAAGCCGGTGGCCCGGTGCCGGCGCAGCGGCTCGACCTCGGTGAACGTGCCCTCGTCGAGCAGCAGGTCGATGCGTTCGCGGGCCGTCAGCTTGCCCTTGGCGTGCTGGCGTTCGGTGGCACGGGGATCGGGGCCCTTGCGGACCTCCTCCTTGATGAGGCCGAGTTCCTCCAGGCGCTCCATGGCCGTCCAGTGGCCCCGTGCGGCGATCCGGGTGGTGGTGCTCTGCGCCGTGCTGCCGGGAACGGTGGTCCGTGGGGTCGTCTTCTCGTCGGTCGACATGGTGCACGCTCCTCAACGTGGGCTTCGGGTGGTCGTGCTGCCGGGGCCGCCCGCGGCCGCCGTCGCCGAAGGGGTCTCCCCCGGGGCAGCCGCCGAACGGTGTCGGGTGCGGGGCGGTGCCGCCTGCCGCGCCGGGGGCGGGCCGCGCCCGGCGGGCCGGTCGGCGCGGGTCGGTCGGCGCGGGTCGGGTACCGGTGCTCAGCGTGCCCGCGCACCGCCGGTCCGCGCCCTGGTGAGACCGGTGAGTGCGGTGAGCAGGCCGAGGCCGCCGAGCGCGGCGACCAGGGCCAGCGCGGGGCGGCAGGCCGCGGCCGCCTCGGCCGGGTCCGCGCCGGGAGGCGGGGCGAACCCGGCGAGCAGGGCCGCCACCAGGGCCACCGCGAGCATGGCGCCCACCTGGACGCCGGTCTGGTAGAGGCCGCTGCCCGCCCCCCGCTCGGCGGGTTCGAGCCGGGAGGTGGCCTGGCTGTTCAGCGCGGCGAAGGAGAGCACGAATCCGGCCCCCACCAGCAGCAGCGTGGGCAGGATGCCGGTGGTGTACGCCGGTGGCCAGGGTGCCCGCAGGTACAGCAGCGTGCCGGCGAGCGGCAGCAGCGCCCCGGCGGCGATCAGGCCCGGTGCCCCGAAGCGGGTGACCATCCGGCCGGAGAACAGTGCGGTCACCACGAGGGGAGCCGCGGCCGGCAGGAAGGCGGCCGCGGTCTTCAGGGGGGACCAGCCCGCCAGGGTCTGGAGCTGGTGGCCGAGGATGAACAGCAGGCCCAGATAGGACCCGTTGAGGCAGGCCGCGCCGAGGGCCGAGCGGCTCAGTGCGCCGTTGCGCAGCAGGCCGTGGCGGGCGAGCGGCTGCGCCGAGGTGCGTTCCAGGGCCGCGAAGGCGGCCAGCAGCACGGCCGCCAGTGCCAGCGCGCCGGTGGAGCGCGGGTCGGACCATCCGTGGGCGGGTAGCGCGGTGATGCCCTGGACCAGGGCGAGCAGGCCGCAGAGCAGCGCCGCCGCGCCGGGCAGGCCGTAGTGCCGACGGCCCGGGTCCGGTCGGCGCGGGCCCCCGTCGCGTTCCGTGCCGGGGACGAGCCTCAGTCCGAGGGCGAAGAGGACCAGGACCACCGGGGCCGGGAAGGCGAAGGTCAGCCGCCAGCTGATGCCGGTCAGCCAGCCGGAGAGGAGCAGCCCGGTGGTGAACCCCGCGGCGCCGAAGAGGGTGTAGACGGACAGGGCCCGGTTCCGGGGCGGGCCTTCGGGGAAGGCCGTGGCGATGATCGCGAGCCCGGTCGGCGCGGTCAGCGCCGCGCAGAAGCCCTTCACCACCCGGGTGGCGGTGAGGAGCGAGGGGTCCTCGGCGAGGGCGCCGGCCAGCGAGGCGGCGGCGAAGCAGAGGAGGGCCGCGAGATAGGTCCGGCGCCGTCCCAGGAGCGCCACGAGCCGGGCGCCGAAGAGCATCAGGCCGCCGAAGCCGATGGCGAAGCCGGTGATGGTCCACTGGGTGGTCGTCAGGGGTGCGCCCAGGTCCGCGCCGATCGCGGGGAGCGCCACGAGCGCGACGGACACCTCGAGCGCGTCGATGAGCATGTTGCCGGCGAGCACCACCAGCAGCCCCCACATGCGGGGGCTCCAGGCCGGGTGCGCCGGGGCGGGTGCGGTGTGCGGTGGCACGAAGGAGCTGGTCATGGTCCGGCGCTCCAGCGGTGGTCGGGGTGGGAGGGCGGCGGCGCCGGGCGGGACGGCGCCCCGGGGACCGGTCCGGCACACGGCCGCCCCGGGGACCTGTCCGGCACACGGCGTCGTCCCGCCCGGAGGGCGGGCCCCGGTGCCCGGTGCGTGCGGTCGCACGGCGGAGCCGGGAGAGCGCGGCGGGCCGCGCCCGGCGGCGCGGTGGCGCGCGTGCCGGGCGCCGGGGCCCCGGCGGAATGTGCCGGACAGGCCCTCGCACCGGGGCCGGCGGCGGTCGGCCGAGCGTCCCGCCGACGGCGGTCGGCCGAGCGGCGTCCCGCCGGCGGTGGTCAGCCGAGCAGTGTGCCGCCGCTGGCGTCGACGAAGGATCCGGTCACCCAGCGGGCGTCGTCGGAGACCAGGAAGGCGATGACGTCGGCCACGTCCTCGGGCTCGCCCACGCGGTTGAAGGTGGACAGCCCCGCCATGGCGGTGACCGCCTCGGGGATGTCGAACACGGGGTTGCTGTTGCGGGTGATGCCGGGCGCGACCGAGTTGATGGTGATGTTGCGCGGGCCGAGCAGCTTGGCGAAGTGCAGGGCGAGCATCTCCACGGCGCCCTTGCTCATCGCGTAGGCGATCTCGTCCGGGTTGGCGAAGCGCGTGAGCCCGGAGGAGATGTTCACGATCCGCCCGCCGTCGGGGATGTTGGTCAGGGCCCGCTGGATGATGAAGAAGGGCGCCTTCGCGTTCACCGCGAAGATGCGGTCGAACTGCTCGGGCGTGGTGTCCTCGGCGGCGACTCCGCCCATCACCCCTGCGTTGTTGACGAGGATGTTCAGCTCGGTGGAGCCGATGCGCTCCTTCAGGCCCCGCTCGAGTCCGAGGAAGAGCTCGTGGACGCCGCCGGGCTCCCCCAGTTCGGCCTGGACGGCGAAGGCGCGTCCGCCGTCCTGCTCGATGCCCTCCACGACCTCGGCCGCCGCGTCCGCACCGGTGGCGTAGTGGACGGCGACGAGCGCGCCCTCGCGGCCGAGCCGTTCTGCGGTGGCCCGCCCCATGCCCCGGCTCGCGCCGGTGACCAGAGCCGTCTTTCCGGTGAGCTTGCCCATGTTCTCTCTCCTGCCGATGTGTGAGCCGATGTCTGAGCCGATGTGTGACGGGTGCCGTCGCGAGGGTGCGCCCCGCAGGGCGGGGGCCGGGGCGGCGGGGGCGGTCTCGGGGACGGCGGCGGCGGGGGCGCTGGTGGCTCCCCCGTCCGGCCGGGTCCCCGCGCCCCGGGTGAACCAGGTGGTGAGCGCGGCTTCGAGTCCGGTGGCCGAGGTGCCGGCCCAGGCGACGTATCCGTCCGGCCGCACCAGGACGGCGTCCGCCCCGTCGAGGCCGACCCCGTCCGGGCCGGTTTCCGGGGGGAGGGCCGCGACGAGGTCCACGTCCGCCGCGAACGGGCCCGCGGTCCGCGCCAGCACCTCCCGGCGCTCCGCGTCGTCCGCCGTCAGCAGCAGCACCCCGCGGGCGCCGCGGAGCAGGTCCGCCGGACTCGCCGTTACGGGCTCCGGCCGGTCGCCGTGCGCGGACGGGGTCTCCGCCGCACCGTCCCGGGGCCCCGCACGGCCCCGGGACGGGCGGAGTACCAGGGGGACGGGCGGGAGCCTGCTCCCCGCCCACGGGTGCGGTCCGCTGCCCGGGCGCCCCGCGTCCGGGAGCGCGGCGCCGTAGCGGATGTCCAGACCGCTGATCATCCCCGCCAGCCGGGCCCGCACCTCCTCGTAGGGCAGGAGTTCGCCGATCACCTGCCGCAGGCCCGTCACCTCCGGACCGCCGAGCAGCAGGCGGGCCTGGGCACGGATGTTGGACAGCACCCGGCGGCCCACCTCGTGCCGCTCCTCGTGGTAGGAGTCCAGCAGGCGGGCGGGCGCCCGGCCGCGGACGGCGGCGGCCAGCTTCCAGCCCAGGTTGACCGCGTCCTGCAGCCCGAGGTTGAGGGCCTGGCCGCCGATGGGCATCTGCGCGTGGGCGGCGTCCCCGGCCAGGAACACACGCCCGTGCCGGTAGCGGTCGGCCTGGCGGGAGACGTCGCCGAAGGAGTTGACCCACAGGGGCGTTCCGGACGACAGGTCCTCTCCGGTGACCGTGCGCCAGGCGTCCACCACGTCGGCGAAGGACGCCTCCCCGGCGCGGGGTGTGCGGCCGAACTGGTGGACCATCACCCGGGTGACGCCGTCGCCGCGCCGGGCCGCGATGGCCAGACCGCCCGGCAGCCGCTCGAAGCGGCGGCCGCGGATGTCGATGCCGTCGACGTCGGCACGGATCAGCTCGCGGCGGGCGTCGGTCCCGGTGAAGGGGATCCCGGCGAGGCGCCGCACGGTGGACTGCTCGCCGTCGCAGCCGACCACATAGGAGGCCGTGACGCGGACGGGCGCACCGCCCGGCCCCGCCGCCGCGGCCACGACCCGGTCCGGGTGCTGCTCCAGCCCGGTGAGCCGGTGGCCGCGCCGCACCTCGGCGCCGAGCCCCGCGGCCCAGGCGCCGAGGACGGCCTCAGTGCCGGTCTGCGGGACCTTCCACTGCCCCGGGTGGGGTCCGGGCAGGCGCAGGTCCAGCGGGAGCCCGCCGAAGTGGCCCATGGGCTCGGCCGGCGGGGTGCCGAAGTCCTCCAGCAGGCCCCGCTGGTCGAGGAGTTCCATGGTCCGGGCGTGGAGGGTGGATGCGCGGGACTCGCTCGTCGGCGCGTCGAGCTGCTCCAGCACGACCACGTCGGCGCCGCCGAGGCGCAGTTCCCCGGCGAGCATCAGCCCGACGGGGCCCGCGCCCACGACGACGACGTCCGTGTCCGTGGCGAGGGGGGCCCGCACCGCGTCAGCGCCGTGCTTCGGCGTAGTCCTTGGCGTGGCCGAGCGTCGCGCGGCTGTTGGTGCTGAGCGCGGACCGCACGTACTCCTTCGCCTGCGCCACGTCCGCCTCCGGCCCGAGGATCCGCCCGATGTTCTCGGCCCGGATGACCACGGTGTGCTGGGAGGTGGCCAGGGTCCCCGCGTCGGTCTCGCGGAAGGTCCACAGACCGGTGTGCAGGTTCATCAGGGCGGGCAGGGTGGTCTGCTTGTACGCGATGCGCTCGCCCTCCAGGCAGACCCGGTACGACTTCGTGGTGTGCACGGAGCCGTCCTTGGCGCGGGTGTCCATCTCCAGGGTCTGCAGCCCGGGGCTCTCCTCGGAGAGCCTGACGGTCGCGACGTGCGGCAGCCGCTCGGACCAGAGCCCGGCCTCGTTGATGAAGTCGTAGACGTCCTTGGCGGCACCGGCGATCTCGACGGTGTCCTCGAAGGAGAAGGTCAGCTCCCCGGACGCGGTGGCGAGTTCGACGTTGGTCCGCAGGGCGGCCAGTTCGGAGCGCGAGTTGCGGTCGACGGCCTCCTCGATCCAGGCGAGCCCGGCGGGGTCGTCGCCGACGGCCGTGTAGTCGTGCTGGAGGCGGACGCGGGACTCGGTCTCCGAGAGCGCCTCGATGATCCAGGTCCCTCCCATGGTGGCGACGGGCGGGGTCGAGACCTGCTGGCGGAAGGTGATGCGCATCGCCTCGGGGTCCAGGTGGCGGCGCGAGGTCCAGTTCTTCGCCTCGCCGTTGGCCGTGGCCCAGATCCTGATGAGCTCCTCGTCGCCGGAGCGTTCGACGTGGTCGACGTAGATGGTCGGCGGGAAGATCCGCGGCCAGTTCTCCACGTCGGCGATCAGCCGGTACACCTCGGAGGCCGGGGCCGAGACGGTGATCTCGTGCTCCACCTCGCGGGGCTGGGAATCGGACATGCTCTTCGTCTCCTCGGGTGGTCGGCTCGGGAAGCGGGGCGCGGCTCAGAAGTTGCCGAGTCCGCCGCAGACGTTGAGGGCCTGGGCGGTGATGGAGGCCGCCGTGTCGGAGGCGAGGTAGCCGACCAGCCCGGCCACCTCCTCCGGGGTGGAGTACCGGCCGAGGGGGATCTTGGCCGTGAACTTCTGCATGATCGCCTCCTCGGAGGTGTCGTACGCCGCCGCGTAGCCGGCCCGCACCCGCTGGGCCATCGGCGTCTCGACGTAGCCGGGGCAGACCGCGTTCACGGTGATGCCGGTGGGGGCGAGCTCGTTGCCGAGCGCCTTGGTGAAGCCGACCACCCCGTGCTTGGAGGCGGAGTAGGGCGCTCCCAGCACCACGCCCTGCTTCCCGGCGGTGGAGGCGATGTTGATGATCCGGCCGCGGTCCTTGCCGCGCATGCCGCCGGTGTTCAGCACGGCACGGGTGAGCCGGAAGACGCTGGTGAGGTTGGTCTCCATGACGTCGTTCCACAGCTCGTCGTCGAGGTCGGCGGTGACCCCGCCACCGCTGCGTCCGGCGTTGTTGACGAGGACGTCGACGGTGCCGAAGCGGTCGACCGCGGCCTGCACGAAGGCGTCCACGGACTCGGGCGAGCGCACGTCGAGCGCCGTGCCGTCGACGTCCAGCCCCTCGTCGCGCAGGGTCTTGACGGTGGCCGCGACGTTCTCGGCGTCACGGGCGCCGATGTAGACGCGGTGGTCCTGCGCGGCCAGCAACCGGGCCACCGCCAGGCCGATGCCGCTGGTGGCACCGGAGACGAGGGCGACGGGTCGGGGGTTTTCGGGCATGGCTGCTCCTTCGGGAGACCGGGATGCGGCAGGGCGTGCGGGGAGCGGCCCGCGGGGCTGCACGGGCCGTGCGGGGCCGGTGGGTTGTCGGGGTCGGGCGGGGAGGGTCAGGCGGGCGCCGTCTGCCCCAGGTGCTCGTTGACGACCTCGACCATGCGGCGCGGGGTGCGCACCTCGCCGACGACCGAGTCGTCGAGGGTGATCGCGTACTCGCGCTCGATGCGGCCGCACGTCTCCAGGAGCGCCAGGGACTCGTAGCCGAGGTCCTCGAACTCGGTGTCGAGGATGTCGCCGTCGAAGTCCACGCTCTCGTCGGCGCCGGCCCCCTCGCGCAGGATGCGCTTGAGGTCCTCCAGGGTGAAGGTCTGGTTGTCCATGTCCTCTTCCGTTCTGTGGTGTCGGGGAAAGGGGTCCCGAAGGGGCTACGGCGCGCCGACGACGGCGGCCGAGTTGAATCCGCCGTGGCCGCGGGCCAGCACCAGGGCGTGGCGGACGGCCATCACCCGGGGCTGCCCGGTGACCAGGTCGAGGTCGTAGCCGGGGTCCGGCTCGACGTTGACGGTGGCGGGGACGAGGCCCTCCCGCATGGCGAGCAGGGCGGTCGCCACGTCGAGGGGCGCGGCTCCGGAGTAGAGGCGCCCGGTCATCGTCTTCGGGGCGGTGACGGGCACCCCGCGCGGCCCGAAGACGGCGTTCAGCGCCTCGGCCTCGGCCCGGTCCAGCTCCGGGACCGCGGCGGCGTCGGCGAACACCACGTCGATGTCGCCGGGCGCCAGCCCCGCGTCGTCGAGGGCGAGTTCGACGGCCTTGCGCAGACCGGGCGGGCGGCCGCTGCCGGGGGCGGGGTCGAAGGTGGAGCCGTAGCCCGCGAGGTGCCCGTAGACCGTGGCACCGCGCTCGGTCGCGGCCGCCTCGTCCTCCACGACGAGGATGGCGCCGCCCTCGCCGGGGACGTGCCCCGCGGCGGAGGGGGCGAAGGGGACGTAGGCGCTGCCCGGGTCCTCGCCGGTGGACAGCCGGCCGCCGGCGAGCTGGGCGACCCAGCCCCAGGGGCAGATCGAGGCGTCCACCGAGCCGGAGACCACCAGCCGGGTGCCCTTGCGGATCTGTCGGCGGGCCTGGGCCAGCGCGTCGAGGCCGCCCGCCTGGTCCGAGACGACGACCCCGCTGGGGCCCTTCATGCCGTTGCGGATCGATATCTGGCCGCTGTTGACCGCGTAGAACCAGGCGAAGGACTGGTAGGCGGAGACGTACTGGCTGCCCTCGGCCCACAGCTTCTGCAGCTCGCCCTGGCCGAACTCGAAGCCGCCGGAGGAGCTGGCGGTGACCACGCCCATGGAGTAGGGGGGCAGGTCGGCGGGGACCACCCCCGCGTCCGCCAGGGCCCAGTCGGTGGCGACCAGGGCCAGGCGCGTCATGTGGTCGGTCTGGGCCATCAGGCGGCTGGGCAGGTGCTCGGAGGCGGTGAACCCCGGCACCTCCCCGGCCAGCCGCGCCGGGTAGGCCGAGGGGTCGAAGCGGGTGATCCGTCCGATGCCGCTCTTGCCGACCCGGGTCGCCGCCCAGTACGCCTCGGTTCCGAGCCCGTTGGGTGCCGTGATGCCGAGGCCCGTCACCACGGCGCGCGGGGTGCCCGTGCTCATGCCGCTCTCCTCTCCGGCCGGGCGAGCACCATGGCGCTCTGGAAGCCGCCGAAGCCGCTGCCGACGGTCAGGACCGTGTCGGTGCGGTGCTCGCGTGCCGTCAGGGGCACGTAGTCGAGGTCGCACTCCGGGTCGGGGGTGTGCAGGTTGGCCGTGGGCGGCACGACGTGGTGCTCCATCGCGAGGACGGAGGCGGCGATCTCGATGGAGCCGATGGCGCCCAGCGAGTGCCCGATCATCGACTTGATGGAGGAGACCGGCGTCCGGTAGGCGTGCTCGCCCAGGCTCTTCTTGAGCGCGGCGGTCTCGTGGCGGTCGTTCTGCTTGGTGCCGGAGCCGTGCGCGTTGACGTAGTCGACGGCCTCGGCGTCCAGCCGGGCCTCCTGCAGCGCCACCCTGATCGCCTCCGCCATCTCCACCCCGTCCGGGCGCAGTCCCGTCATGTGGAAGGCGTTGCACCGGGAGGCGTATCCGGCGATCTCCGCGTAGATGTGCGCGCCGCGGCTGCGTGCGCCCTCCAGCTCCTCCAGGACGAAGACCGCGGAGCCCTCCCCGAGGACGAACCCGTTGCGGGTCCCGTCGAAGGGCCGGGAGGCGTGCTCGGCGTCGTCGTTGCGGGGGGTGGTCGCCTTGATGGCGTCGAAGCAGGCCAGGGTGATCGGGGAGATCGGCGCGTCCGTCGCCCCGGCCACCATCACGTCGGCCGAGCCCTCCCGGATGAGTTCGGCCGCGTGCCCGACGGCGTCGATGCCGGAGGTGCACCCGGTCGACACGACCGTGGCGGGGCCCTCCGCGCCCACCGCCCAGGCGACCTCGGCCGCGAAGGAGCTGGGGACCAGGTAGTTGTAGAGGTGCGGGACCGTGTAGGCGGGGTCGACCTGCCAGAGCCGGCCGCCGTCGCTCACGACGCGGTACTCCTCGTCCAGGCCCATCGTCGCGCCGACCGCGCTGCCGATGGTGACGCCCGTGCGGTAGGGGTCCGCGCCGGCCGGGTCCAGGCCGCTGTCGGCGACGGCCTCCCGGGCCGTGACCACGGCCAGCTGCGCCGCCCGGTCCATCCGGCGGATCTCCTGCGGGCCCAGCCCGTGCGCCTCCGGGTCGAAGTCGATCTCGGCGGCGACCCGCGAGCGGAACGGGGAGGGGTCGAAGAAGGTGATGCCGCGGGTGGCGGTGCGGCCCGCGGTGAGCAGGCTCCAGAAGTTCTTGACCCCGATGCCGTCGGGGGCGGTGACGCCCACCCCGGTGATGACCACGCGTCGGGCGCTCACCCCCGTCCCTCCCAGTCGTAGAAGCGGGTGGCGAGGGCGTCGGCCGGGGACCGCCAGGTGGCGGGGTCGTAGGCCTCGATGAAGGGCTTGAGGTCCTCGCTGATCCGCTGGAAGCGCGGGTCGGTCTTGGCCGCCTCGATCAGCTCGCCGCCGTTGTCGGTGTCGAAGTCCTGCAGATGGAAGTAGAGGTTGCGGTAGGAGAAGAGCTGACGGCGCCGGGTGCCCATCAGCTGCGGCATCTCGGTCGCGTCGAACTCCCGGAAGAGCCGGGCGACCTCCTGGGCGGACCCGGGGTTCATCCTGGCCACGATCAACGTGCTGTGCATGGGGTCTCCGTAGGTGTCGGGCGTCTCGTGGAGCGGGTCGCCGGTTCAGCGCGCCGGGCCGAACCAGCGGTCCAGCGCCATCGGCAGATCGGCGAAGCTGCCGGGCGCGGCCCACGCCACATGGCCGTCGGGGCGCAGCAGCAGGGCGCTGGTGTTGCCGAGGCAGCCGGCGGTGGGGCCGGGCACGGTGGCGGTGACGATGTCGACGCGGTCCGCCCAGGGGGCGGCCCGGCGGCGCAGTTCGGTGTTGTCCCGGAGGTCCAGCAGCACGCCCCGGCCGGTGCGCAGGGCCTCGGTGCTGGACGCCGGCTGCCCGGCCCCTTCGAGGGGGACGTGCGGCAGCCGCAGGCCGAGCAGCGGGTGGGAGCCGCCGTCGAGCGGGTAGTGGATGTCCAGGCCGCCGACCATGGCGGCGAAGTGCTTGCTGACCTCGGGGTAGCGGATCAGCTCGTGGAGCACGTCGCGCAGCGGCTGCATCTCCGCGCCGCTCAGGAACAGCAGCCCCTGTGCCTGGGTGTTCATCAGCAGCCGCTTGCCGACCGGGTGGCGCTCCTCGTGGTAGGTGTCCAGCAGCGGCTCCGGGGCCTGGCCCCGGACCACCGAGGCGAGCTTCCAGCCCAGGTTCACGGAGTCCTGGATGCTGGTGTTCATGCCCTGGCCGCCGGCCGGGAGGTGGATGTGCGCGGAGTCCCCGGCGAGGAGCACCCGGCCGCGCCGGTACTCGGTGACGAGCCGGGTGGCGTCGCCGAAGGAGGAGACCCACACCGGCTCGGCGTGCGAGATGTCGTCCCCGGTCAGCCGCTGCCAGGCGTCCGCCACCTCCTGCCAGCTCGGCGGGGTCTCGCGGCGGCGGGGCGGGGTGCCCCGCTCGCAGACGATCAGCCGGGTGGTGCCTCCGGGGAGCGGGCCGACCATCACCATGCCGCCGGTCAGGGTCTCCCCGATCATGCGCGGTTCGAGGGTGATGCCCTTGACGTCCGCGAGGAACATCTCCATGGTCGCGGCGGTGCCGGGGAAGTCGAAGCCGGCCGCCTTGCGCACGGTGGAGCGGCCGCCGTCGCAGCCCACGAGGTAGTCGGCGCGCAGGGTGCGGACCCCGTCCGGGCTGCGCACCTCGACCTCCACGCAGTCCTCCTTGTCGGTGACGGAGAGGAGTTCGTGGCGGCGCCGGATGTCGGCACCGAGCTGGGTGGCCCACTCCTCCAGCACCGTCTCGGTGGCGGACTGCGGGATCGTCTTCGCCGCCTGGTGCGCGCCCCTGAGGACCCCGAAGTCGACGGGCAGGCCGCCGAAGTGGCCCACGTTGCTGAGCTCGATCTCCCCGAAGCGGGAGAGCAGGCCGCGCTGGTCGAAGATCTCCATGGTCCGGGCGGTGAAGCCCAGACCGCGGGACTCCCCGGTGCGCCGGGGCAGCTTCTCCAGCACGATGACGTCGGCGCCCGCGAGACGCAGTTCGCCGGCCAGCATCATGCCGGCCGGTCCCGCGCCCGCGACGATCACTTGTGCATCCATCGGTCCTCCTCGTGGGATCCCGCCGAGGGCGGGGAACGGATCCTGCGGTGCGCTGCAAGGGGGTCGCCGCATCAACGGCGGAAGCGGGCCATCCCCTGGTTCGCCGCGTGCGCGGCCGCCGCGTGGCGGGGGTCGGGGGCGAGCGCCTGGTGGCGAACGGCGACCTCGGCGAGCTTGATGGCGTGCTCGTCGCCGATGGCCGCGGCGGTGGCGAACACCTCGGGGAGGTCCGGCGCTCCCGAGGGCACGGCCGTCGTGCCGGCGGGCCGGGTCACGGAGAACCAGCCGAGCATCGAGGCGCTGACGTCCCGTGCCACCCGGTAGGAGACGTGGTGCTGGGCGGCCGGCAGGTGCTCGACGACCAGGCGGACGGCCGCGGGCCCGGTGATGGAGTGGATCAGCGGCACCGGGTGCTGCTGGGGCACGGAGGCGTACACGCCGGAGTACTCGGCCACCAGGCCGTCGAGCAGGGCGGTCGCGCTCCCGCCGGACTCCGCCTCCTCGCCGGGGGCGGGGTAGGCGTCGCCGGGGCTGATCCGGGTGTGGGTGGCGTAGCGTGCGGCCCAGTAGCCGAGCCCCTGGGCCAGTTCGTCGCGGAGCAGCCGGTCGTCGGCGCCCGGTTGCGCGCGGGAGACGGCCCGGACCGCGTGGGCCGTGCGGATGACCCCGTGGGTGAGGACGCCCGACATCCCGGGGAGCAGCCGCGGCCACCAGCGCGCCAGCACCTCGCGCCAGGGGTCGAGGGCGAGTTCCCGGGCGAAGAGGGCGGTCCAGTCGGCCACGCGGTCGAACCGGCCCAGCGCGGAGCGCCAGTCCTCCGGGTCCGCCGGGTCGATGGTCCACCGCGCCCCGGGCGGGTCGTGGTAGGTGTGGGTGCGGAGGTTGCCGTCGACCCATCCGGGCACGGCGTCCGCGTATCCCATGCAGGCCAGTGCCTCGGCCGCCATGGGGGCGTGGTTGACGAACCGGGGGCCGTGCTCGAACCCGACTCCGCGCAGCCGCTCCAGGGCCCCGCTCACGGCATCGTGGTAGGTCAGTGGTGCCACGGGCCGTCAGTCCTTGATCTCGCAGATGGCGGCACCCGTGCTCACGGTGGCGCCGGCCTCGGCGGCCAGGCCCTTGACGGTGCCGGAGCGGTGGGCGTTCAGCGGCTGCTCCATCTTCATGGCCTCCAGGACGACGATCAGATCGCCCTCCTCGACCTTCTCGCCCTCCTCGACCGCCACCTTCACGACGGTGCCCTGCATCGGGGACGCCAGCATGTCGCCGGAGACCGCGGCCCTGCGCGCTCCGGCTGCGCGGGGGCGGGACCTGCCGCGTCCGGGGGGTGCGGCCCCCGCGCGCGCCAGGGCGGGAAGGGAGGGGAGGACCACTTCGAGGCGCTGCCCGCCGACCTCGACGACCAGCCGTTCGCGGGCGGCCTCCGCCTCGGCTCCGGGGCCCTCGCCGACAGGGGCGAAGGGCGGGATCTCGTTGACGAACTCGGTCTCGATCCAGCGGGTGTGGACGCGGAAGGGGTCGGCCGTGAACGCCGGGTCGGCGACGACGGCGCGGTGGAAGGGGATGGCCGTGGCCATGCCCTCGACCTCGAACTCCGCCAGCGCCCGGGCCGCCCGCTGCAGCGCCTGCTCCCGGGTCGCCCCGGTGACGACCAGCTTCGCCAGCAGCGAGTCCCACGCCGGGCCGATGACCGAACCCGACTCCACCCCCGCGTCCAGCCGCACACCCGGACCGGTCGGCGGGGAGAAGCGGGTGACCGTGCCCGGAGCGGGCAGGAACCCGCGGCCCGGGTCCTCACCGTTGATACGGAACTCGAAAGAGTGACCCCGCACCGCCGGGTCCCCGTACCCCAGCTCCTCACCGTCCGCGATCCGGAACATCTCCCGCACCAGGTCGATCCCCGTGACCTCCTCGGTCACCGGGTGCTCCACCTGCAGACGCGTGTTCACCTCCAGGAACGAGATCGTGCCGTCGAGCCCCACCAGGAACTCCACCGTCCCCGCACCCACATACCCGGCCTCCTTCAGGATGGCCTTCGACGCCGCGTACAGCTCCGCGTTCTGCTCCGGCGTCAGGAACGGCGCCGGCGCCTCCTCCACCAGCTTCTGATGACGGCGCTGCAACGAGCAGTCACGGGTGGAGACCACGACCACGTTGCCGTGCCGGTCGGCCAGGCACTGCGTCTCGACATGACGCGGCTTGTCCAGGTAGCGCTCCACGAAGCACTCACCGCGACCGAAGGCGGCGACCGCCTCACGGACCGCGGAGTCGTACAGCTCCGGCACCTCCTCCAGGGTCCGGGCGACCTTCAGACCCCGGCCACCGCCACCGAAGGCGGCCTTGATCGCGATGGGCAGCCCGTGCTCCTGCGCGAAGGCCACCACCTCCTCCGCACCGGCCACCGGGTCCGGGGTGCCCGCCACCAGCGGGGCACCCGCACGCTGGGCGATATGACGCGCGGCCACCTTGTCACCCAGATCCCGGATCGCCTGCGGCGGCGGACCGATCCACGTCAGCCCCGCATCCAGGACCGCCTGCGCGAACTCCGCGTTCTCGGACAGGAACCCGTACCCCGGATGCACCGCGTCCGCACCCGAGTCCGCCGCGGCCTGCAACACCTTGCCGATGTCCAGATAACTGGCCGCCGGAGTGTCACCGCCCAGAGCGAACGCCTCGTCCGCCGCACGGACGTGCAGAGCATCCCGGTCCGGATCCGCATAGACCGCCACGCTCACGATCCCCGCATCCCGGCACGCCCGGGCCACGCGGACAGCGATTTCGCCACGGTTGGCGATGAGCACCCTACGCATCGCGGCCGGCCCCGGTCCGGCCCGCCGCGGGGGCCTTCGGCCCGGTCCGGGCGAAGCGCCCGTCCGGGGCGTCCAGGGGGCCCAGTGTCCCGTCGTAGAAGATCAGCGGTTCCCGGGGGCTGCCCGGCGCCGCCAGTTCCAGCACCTCGCCGACCACGATGTCGTGGTCGCCGCCCGGGTGGACGGCCACGGTGGAGCAGGCCAGATACGCCAGGGCCTCGGTGAGGACCGGGGGGCCGTCCGGGGCGAAGTGGTGGGGGACGCCGTCGAAGCCCTCGGGCCGCCGGCGGGCGAAGGAGCGGGCCAGTTCCTGCTGGCTCCCCGCGAGGACGTTGACGGCGAAGGTGCCGTGCCGGCCGATCACCGCATGCATCCGGGATTCCCGGTGCAGGCAGAACAGCACGAGCGACGGTTCGAGGGAGACCGAGGTGAAGGAATTGACCGTCGTGCCTTCGGCCTGGCCCTCGGTTCCGGCGGTGATGACCGTCACCCCCGTGGCGAAGAGTCCGCAGACGCGCCGGAATTCCTTCGCTTCGATCGGCTGTTTCACGCGACTGTCGATCAGTGAGCGCGCTGCGGACATGTGCATCCCTTTCATGACGGTTACCGGTCTCGGGGAACGCGCGCATACCCGAGGGCTGTCCCGCGGTTCCCGATGGACCGGCGGGACGGCTCCTGGTGACTGCGGATCATTGACATGTCGTGATCGGCAGCCCCTCAGAGGAGCTTCCGCACCTTGGATCCGGCCTTGAGGATCCCGAGCAGGAATTCCCTGCCGACGTTGTTCATCTCCGGGGGCGCCTGCACCGAGGCCCAGTAGAGGAATCGGGCCATGGTCGCGGTGGACGGGTAGATGAACCGCTTGCTCTCGTCCTTCCAGCCGAAGACGGGATTGACGATCGGCGATTCCTCGAGGAGCTTGAAGACGATGTCGGCGGCCTCGTCTCCGCTCAGGGCCCCCGCCTCGTACTTCTCGCAGGTCTCGGAGGTGGTTTCGAGCAGGATCTTGAACCTGTCGCTCTGCGGCCACCACAGCCCGGGGTAGTCGTTCTCCTCCAGCTCCCGGAAGTGGCGCTGGTCCTTGTCCCGGAAGTGCTTCAGCCGGGCCCGGGTCAGACGCATCGTGCCCGGGGTGATGAACGAGCCCCACACCCGGAACACGGCGTTCCAGAGGCGGAAGTGCGAGAAGGCGATGAAGGAGCTGTTGACGATCTCGTCGTTGTAGCGGAGCAGTCCCTGCTCCAGGCGCTCCACGTAGGCGAAGCGCTCGGCCGAGAAGTCGCCGTCCTTCAGGGCCTCCAGCAGGCGGGAGGTCAGGGCGTCGACCACTTCCAGGGTGTTGGACAGGCCGCGGGAGAACAGCGGGTCGAGGAAGCCGGCGGCGTGGGACATCAGGCACCAGCGGTCGCCGATGGTCTGCTTGGAGGAGTACTGGAGCCGGTCCGTGGACACCCACTCCCTGACCCTGGCGGCGCCGTCGAACTGCCGCTTGACCGCCGGGTACTTGTCGAGGAAGAGCGCGAACTCCTCGTCGGGGGTGAGGTCCTGGGGCTTGGGGTAAGTGCGCTCGTCCATCGTGAGGCCGACGCTGCACAGCGGGTTGCGCGAGTCCTTGTGGTTGTCGAACGGGATGATCCAGAACCAGCCGCGCTCGATGAGGTGGTGCATCGTGCCGGTGTGCCAGTCGGCCGGGGGCCGCAGCGCCCGGGGGTGGCCGCTGACGTCGTCGAAGCGCTTCACCCCCACGTAGTGGGTGAACATGGAGCGGGAGTGGTGCTTGAAGCGGGCCGGCTTGTCCCGCAGGTCGAACTTCTGCGCCAGCGGGGAGCGGAACCCGGAGGCGTCCACCACGTACTTCGCGCGGAAGGACTCGGGCCGGGCACCCGGGGCGCCGCTGCGGCCGGTGACCGTGACGCCGTCCTCGTCGAAGTCGACGTCCTCGGCCCGCCAGCCCTGCTTGGCCACGCACCCGTACCGGACGGCGACATGGAACATGAACGAGTCGCTGTCCTGCCGGAACATATGGCTGTTCTGGTGGAAGATCTTGGGCAGCGCCAGCTGCGTCGCCTCACGCGGGTCGGGCTCCTTGCCGACCTCGTGCTTCATGAAACCGAAGTGGGCCTTGGTCCCGAAGGTGGGGCCGATGTCCCGGGTGCTCTGCTGCACACTGGCCAGGCTCTTGAGCTCGGGAAGGTCGTGGCGCTCGGAGAGGATGTGGATCCACTCGACGAGCTGCGGAGTCATCGATTCACCGACCGCGAATCGCGGATGCAGGGTCGCGTCGACGAGAAGAACCCTCGCCCCGTGCTTCGCGAGAATCGCTCCGGTTACCGATCCGGCGATCCCGGAGCCCAGGATGACGACATCGTACGTCGCCTCCGGGGGAATGCCGTCCGCTCCTTCGGGCCTTTCTTTCTTCTGGTCGACCACGGGCCTTCTCCTTCGTCAGGTGGGTGCGATCGGGTGCGAAGAGGGCACAAAAAAGGGGCCCTTCCGGTGGTCTGCGAAATGACCTTTGGGAGGAGCCCGAAAAACGGCACGACTGTACTACCGGAGAAAGCGTGACAGGAATGGGGCGGACGGTCAACCCCCGTCGGGGAATTGCCCTCCGGCCTCGGATGCCGGCCTTCGGGGCGGTCGACCCACGGGCCCCGGGGGGCCGGTTTGCGCCGGGGTTCGCTCCCCCGGGGCGCCCTGCGCACAGGGCCGGGGGGAGCCCGGCGGCGCCGCGGACGGGCGGCCGTCACGGCTCATGACACGCGTAGAAGCACCGGTCCGCCGACGGGGCCCCGAGGCACCGGGCACGGGCCGGACGCGCCGCCGGCTCCGGCCGGGACGGCCGCCGGGTGGGGACGGCCGCCGCGTACGGACGTCGGTGGGACGGCCGCCGGGTGGGGACGGCCATGTGGGATCGGACGGCCCCCGGCACCTGGCCGAGGGCGGGGCGAGGCGGTGCGCCTCGGGACGGGCCCGGAGCTCAGCCGCGCCGCCCGGCTCCCTGGGAGACCCCGGGGTGGGCGGGTTCCAGCAGCCGGACGAGCAGGGCGCGCAACTCCTCGTCGCCACCGGGCCCGAGCAGCTCCGCGACGTCCTCGGCCAACTCGTCGACGGCACGGGCGACGGTCTTGAGCCGGGTGTGCCCGAGTTCGGTGAGCTCCAGGGCGTGCCGGCGCCGGTCGTGCGGGTCCCGGCCGCGGTGGACCATGCCGCCGTCGACGAGTTCGTCGACGAGCTGCGAGGTGGCGGGCCCGGTGATGGCCAGCTCGGTGGCGAGCCGTTGCTGCGGGCAGGGGCCGTGGTCGGCGAGGATCGCCAGCGGTCCGTAGTGGCGGACCCGCAGGCCCGTCCCGGACAGCTTCTCGTCGCCGAGGCGGCGAAGGCGGTGGTGGGCCTGCTCGACGAGGTGCTCGGTGCCCCGCACGAGGCCCTCGGCGCCGGGCGCGAGGAGTCTCGCCAGCAGGGTGTTGAGGCGGGCCACCTGCTCGGGGGCGAGGGCGGCGGTCAGCCGCGCGTCGCGCGCGGCGACCGCGCGGCGGCCCGCCTCGACCGCGGCGCGGCCCTCGTCGGTGAGGGAGAGGACGTACTGGCGGCGGTTCTCCGGGTTGCGGGTGCGCAGGACCTGCCCTCGGCCCTCCAGGCGGTCGATGACCGCGACCATGATGGTCCGGTTGATGCCGAGGCGCTCGGCCAGGTCGAGCTGGGAGACCCAGTCGCCGCGGGTCAGCGCGTCCAGGACGAGGAAGTCCCGGGAGTCGTCGGCCGGTCCGTCGGCGAAGGTGGCGAACTGCGCGTGGACGCGGCGCAGGAGGTAGCCGACGAAACCGGTGAGGGCCTCCGGCAGGACGCCGGCGACCTCGGCCGTCGCTTCCGTCTCCGAGACGGGGCCTCGCGTCGCGTCCAGCTCGCCTCGCACGATCGTCATCTCCCCTTCGGAACCGGGTAACCGAGTATACGGCGGGCCGCCCGGGCGGGCGGCGGCCCGGCCGCGCCGCCCGCCCGGGCCGCGGTGCGGCCCGGGCGCGCGAGCGCTCCGACGCCGAACCCCGCCCGGAGGGGGGATGGCCCGGGCGGGGCGGCGGGGGAACCGGCGGCGGCCCGGGGGCGGGCCGCGGCCGGTCCGTCAGTGGGACTGCGGCTGCGGAGCCGCGGCCTTGATGGTGCCCAGGGTCACGAGGAGGGCGATCAGGTAGATGCCGCCGCCGATGAGGAGCCCGTAGGAGTATCCGGTGGTGAGCGCCTCGGAGCGGTCCCCGGGCAGGTTCGCCTCGGTGATGACCGAGGCCGTCGCGGCCAGGATGGCGAGGCCGACCGCGCCGCCGATCTGCTGGCTGGTGTTGATCAGGCCGGCCGCGATGCCGGTGTCCTCCGGGGAGACCCCGCGGACGCTGATGACGGTGACGGTCACGAAGACCAGGCCGAGGCCGAATCCGCAGACCAGCTGGGCGGGCAGCAGGACGGCCAGGGCGTTCTGGCCGGGCTCCAGGAAGCTGAGCCAGACCATGCCGACGATGCCGATGACCAGGCCGAGGGAGATGACCGAGCGTTCGGGGGCCTTGGCCAGCAGCTGCGGGCCCACGCCGCCGGCCGCGAAGCCGATGCCGATGGCGAACGGGAGGTAGGCGAGGCCGGTGATCATCGGCTCGTACCCCTTGACGATCTGCATGTAGAGGGTCAGGAAGTAGAAGGTCGCGAACATGCCCGCGCCCACCAGGAACATGACCGCGTTGGCCCCGGCCCGGCTCTTGTCGGCGACGACGGCGCCGGGCACCATCGGCGCCCGGCTGGAGCGCTGGATGGCGACGAAGGCGGCGATCAGGACGACCGCGGCGGCCAGGCCGATCAGGGTGAGGCCGTCGTCGAGCCCCTTCTCACCGGCCCGGTTGATGCCGAAGACGAGGGAGCCGAAGCCGAAGGTGGCGGTGAGGGCGCCGGGCACGTCGACCCTGCCGCGGTCCCGCTCGCCCTCCTTGAGGACGCCGGTGCCGATCAGCACGGCGATGGCGATGGGGATGTTGATGTACATGACCCAGCGCCAGCTGAGGTACTCGGTGAGCGCGCCGCCGAGCAGCAGCCCGACGACCGAGCCGAGCCCGCCCATCGCCCCGTAGACGCCGAGCGCCTTGTTGCGCGCCGGTCCCGCCGGGAAGGTCGAGGCCAGCAGGGAGAGCGCGGTGGGTGCCGCGATGGCCGCCCCCACGCCCTGGAGGACGCGGGCGAGGAGCAGGATCTCCCCGCTGCCCGCGAGGCCGCCGAGCAGCGAGGCGAGGGTGAAGATCACCAGGCCGGTGCGGAACACCCTGCGGCGTCCGAAGAGGTCGCCGGCCCGGCCGCCGGCCAGCAGCAGGCCGCCGAAGGCCAGGGCGTAGGCGGTGACGACCCAGCCGAGGTTGGCGTCGGACAGGCCCAGTGCGCTCTGCATGCTCGGCAGGGCCACGGCCACGATCGTGTTGTCGAGCACCAGCATCAGCTGGGCGGCCGCGATGACCGCGAGCGCGAGGCCGAGCCGCTCGCCGGAGGGGGCCGGCGCCCCGGAGCCCGGGGGTGCGACCGGTCCCGGCGGGGAGGCTTCGGTTCTGTCCTGCATAGACATGAACGTCTCCAGAGGTGATTCGGGGGGTGGATCCGCCCGCCCCCGCCCCGGGGGAGGGAGGGGTCGGGCCCGGGGAACGGGTTCAGGCCTCCGACGTGTCCGCGGCCGCCCAGATGTCCAGGGCCTCGTAGGCGGCGCGCCACTCGTTGTCGTAGGCGGCGCGCAGGGGAGGCGGGAGCTTGCCGAGGACGGTGGCGACCCGGGCGGCGTCGATGTCGTCCAGGAGCCAGGGGAGGTAGCGGTTGGCGTCGCTCCCGATCCGGTCCTTCTGCTCGGCGCTGAACGCGGACCACTGCTCCTGGCTCATGGTCAGGTCCATGAGCGCGAGGGCCTCCCGCTCCTCGTGGTCCAGATGGGCCCGCAGGTCCGTGCAGAGCTGGTCGACCAGGCCGCCGAGGCGGGCGGCGCCGGAGTCGCGGTCGGCCAGGGCCGCGTCGATGTCCGCCAGCAGCGGGTCGATGACGGCGTGCTCGGCCTCCATCGCGTCCAGCAGCGCGATCTCGGCCTCGGCCTCGCGTCCGGCCAGCGCCTTGTGCATCACCGGCCACACCGTGCGGTCCTCGGAGGTGTGGTGGGCGACGAGGAACTTCTTGAACAGCTCCCATCCCACGGCGGTGCTGAGCACGTGCCGCGGGTCCTCGTCCACCCGGGAGGTGATCCGCGCGATGCGCTCCAGTTCGCGGCGGAGCGCGTCGTGGATGGCGAACATCATCGTCATGTCGAGGTTCCTGAAGTCGCCCATCGTCCCATCCCTCTCCCTGCACGGGTCCGTCCTGGGACGACAGTATCGTCAATCCACCTATCTATCAACTTGAGAATCATCAGGATTCCAAAGACTCAGGGTGCCGGGACCGCTCCCGCGGCCCGGGCGCCCTCCGGCGGCCGGGTCCCCGCCGGTGCCTCCTCGGGGCGCCGCTCCTCCCCGTCCCGCATCCCCCTGCGGATCCGGTTGAGCGCGGGCGAGGTCACCACGGTCGTGGCCAGGGCCATCAGCACCAGGATCGTGAACAGGTCCCGGCCGATCACCCCCAGACCGAGCCCGACGTTCAGCACGATCAGCTCGGTCAGCCCGCGGCAGTTCATCAGCGCGCCGATGGACATCGCGTCCCGCCAGGACTGGCCGGAGAGCCGTGCCGCGCCCGCCCCGCCGCCCCACTTCGCCACCACGGCCACGACCAGGACCGCCCCGGCCCACAGCCACTGCACCGGGTCGGCGGCGAGCAGCGAGACGTCCGCCCGCAGCCCGGTGGTGACGAAGAACAGCGGGAGCAGCAGCGGGACGGCGAACGCCCTCAGCCGGGCGGCCTGGTCCTCGATGACCGGGTTCCCGCGCGGTGTCACCGCCCCGAAGACAAACGCCCCGAACAGGGCGTGCACCCCGATCAGGTCCGTGGTCAGGGCGCTCAGGCACAGCCCGCTGAAGAGCAGGACCAGGACCCGGCCGTCGGTGGACGCCCGCCCGGCGCGCGCGGCCAGCCGTGCCAGCAGCGGCCGCAGCACCCCGCCCATGAGGAGGGCGAAGCCGACGGCGAGCAGCGCGGTGGTCAGCGCCTCCGCCGGGGAGCCGGCGGTGGACACGGCGACCACCCCCGCGAGCAGGCACCAGGCGGTCACGTCGTCGAAGGCCGCACAGGCCAGCGCCAGCGCGCCCACCCGCGTCCGGTCCATGCCCCGGTCCGCCAGGATCCGCGCCATCACGGGGAAGGCCGTGATGCTCATGGCCACCGCGATGAACAGGACGAAGGGCAGCCGCGCCACGCCCTCGGGCGCGAAGGACCCGTACATCCCGAGGGCCAGGAGCGTGCCGAGCCCCAGGGGCAGGACGACGCTCGCCATGGACACCAGCGCCGCCGTCCCGGTCTGCGTGACGAGGGAGCCGATCCTCAGTTCGTGCCCGACGAGGAACATGAAGACGAGCAGTCCCAGGTTGCCCAGGAGCCCCAGGTAGGGCAGGGCGGACGGCGGGAAGAGCCACGCCTGCGCGCCGGGCCACAGCCATCCCAGGAAGGAGGGGCCGAGCAGCAGGCCGACGGCCATCTCGCCGACCACCGGCGGCTGTCCGGCCCTGCGGACGAGGCGCGCACCCAGGGTGCAGAGGATGATCACCACGGGGATGGCGACCAGGAGATCGGGGAGGGGGTCACTCGCAGCGGCCATGGCCATCGGTCCTTCAGGAGGAGGTGAGGGAGCTCAGGTGCCGTACGGGCGGACGGACTTGGCGTCGCGCAGCGCCCGGGCCCACCAGAGCAGCTGGTCGAGCATGAGCTTGGCCGCGGCCCCGGCGCCCTCGGAGTCGACCGGAAAACGCCCCTGCGCGTCGTAGTGCTCCAGGATGCGGGGGAAGAAGACCGCGTCCTTCATGCCGACCGCGTGGAACTCGGCGAAGATCTGCCGCAGGTGCTCCACCGCCCGCACTCCGCCCGACAGGGAGAGCCCGTAGCCGACGAAGCCGACGGGCTTGGCCTCCCATTCGGACTGGAAGCTGTCGATGAGCGTCTTCAGCGGGCCGGGGACGCTGCGGTTGTACTCCGGCACGACCACGACGAAGGCGTCGGCGGCGGCGAGCCGGGGACGCAGGGCCAGCGCGACCGGGTCCTGCGCGTCGAGGCTGCCGGGCAGCGTGTGCGCGGCCACGTCGACCACGTCCAGGACCAGGTCGTCCCGCCGCCCGGCCAGCGCGGTGAACCAGCCGGAGACGTCCGGGGCCAGACGGCCCTCCCGCGCCGAGGCCACCACGACGGCCACCCCGACGGGCGGCCCGCCGCCCGGTGCGCCCGCGCCCTGCGCGGCCCCCGGGGCACCCATCCCCGGCTCCTCAGCCCGTCGCCGCGGAGCGCGCGGCGACGGGCGTGAGGGAGAGGAACTGGGTCGCGTCGACCCGGGAGAGGATGCGGCGGGTCAGCGCCGGCATCTTCGTCGTACCGTCGTCGGTGAAGACCACCGGATCGGTGACCCGGATCCGCCGGCCCCGGGTGGTGATCTCGCAACCACCCTCCGCCAGCACGTTCTTGACCCAGTCGGACCCCGGCCCGTAGGGCAGGGTGATGATGATGTCCCCGCCCCGGCGGAACAGCTTGACCGGGGTGGTGAAGGCGCGGCCCGACTTGCGGCCGCGGTGGTGGACCTTGCCGAAGCCGGGCATCCGGCTCAGGACGGGGCCCACCAGGTGGTTGGCGACCGCCTTGTTGAAGCGGGCGACGCGTCTGTCGATCGGCACAGCTGCCTCCTCTTCCTCCGTCGTTCGGGGGGACCGCCCGGGGCGCGCCCGCGGGCGCGCCCCCGCGGCGGCAGGGGCGGGGGCGGCTCCCGGCGGAGCCGCCCCCGTCGTCATCGGTGCACCGTCAGGACTGCTGCGGGGCGCCGGCCTTCGGGGTCAGCGGCCCCACCGGCTTCCCGCCGGACTTCAGGAAGCGCTCCAGCGTGAAGTTGTCCACGATCCCCCAGCGCTCGGCGATCTTGTCGCCCTCGAAGCGGAACCAGATGATGGCCTGGTGCTGGACCTGGAGCCCGGTCGGCTGGATGCCGATGAAGGGGCCGGTGTGCTTGCCGTGCATCACCCAGCGGATCGCGGCCCGGTCGCCCTGCGAGATGAAGTCGAGGATCTCGTACTTGATCTCGCTGAAGGCGGACTGCTGGATGCGGATGGTGTGCTTGAAGGCCTCGGGGCCGCGCATGGAGTCGTCGTGGCTGCCGTGGTTGCGGAAGTCCTCGGTGAGGTAGCGGTCGGCGGCCGTCAGGTCCCCGAGGTCCAGTCCCTCGTGGAAGACTTTCTCGACGAGCGCGCGCTGCTGTTCGGGCGTGAGGTTGGTGGGCATGACGGTTCTCCTGTGAACTCGTGGATGGGTGGGACGGGAGAGGGCGCCGGACGGCGCGGTCTCACGAGCGGACGCGGGGGTGCTCCAGGCTCCGGGCGTCGACCTCGGTGACACCGCCGGGCGGGGTGCCGGTGCTCCACACGATCCGCAGCCGCAGCCGTGCGAAGCGCCAGCCCGCGGCGGTGCGCCGCGCGGTACCGGTGAACCGCCCGCCGATCTGGAAGTAGGCGGAGGGCTGCGGCGGCAGGGGCGAGCCGAAGTGCACATGCGAGGCGAGGAGGCTCCAGCCGATCTCGGCGCGGTCGCCGTCCGGCTCGACGAAGGCGAGGGAGCCGTGGTGGTGCGTACGGCTCCAGCGCTCCATGATCTCCCTCAGGAAGCGGTCCGCCCCGGCGAGGCCCTGGTGGCTGCCCACCGGGAATTGCAGTTCCACGTCCTCGGTGAACAGGGACGCCGCCCACTCCTCGTCGAAGCCGGACCGGACCGGACCGCCCTCGCCGGAGCCCGGCCGCGGGTCCGTCCCGGGCGGGGCGAGTCCCTCGTCCAGGCTCGTCAGATAGCGGTCGATCAGGTTGTTCAGGGCCGCGATGTCGGCCAACCGCGCCACCTCGGCGGCGAGATCGCCGGTCCCGGACCCGGGGGCCCCCGTCACGGCACCCGGTGCGCGTCGGTCCGGGCGTCCGTCGCGTAGATCACCTTGTCGTGGGTGTCGTGGACGACCGCCTTGCCCTTGCCGGTGAAGGTGCCGTCGCCCTCCAGCCGGGCCTCGAAGTCGATCTTGATGTAGGCGGCCCGGAACCCGGTGGGGCTGATCTGGGTGACGTCGGTGTTGAAGTCCTCCCTCAGGAAGAACGTGAACGTGTCGTCGCCGGTGGCCGTCCAGGAGCCGGCGCCCGTGCTCTTCTTCGTGACGACGACGAGCGAACCGTCCTCCTGGAAGGTGACGGTGTAGTCGTCCACCTCACCGTCGTGCGTGACCGTACCGGCCCACTGTCCGGCGGGGGTACTGGGGGAAACAGACATCGACCACACTTCCTCTGTCGGCTGCAGACAAAAAGAATCCGCGTCCGGCACGGGGCCGGACGCGGATTCGGGTCGGAGCGGGGGCCGCCGAGACGTCCGACCCGCCGATCGCGAAGCGATCATGGAATCAGAACGTGGAGCCGCCGGAAGAAGTGTGACACTCAATCTTCTGAACCGTCAACCCGCTTATGCGGTAATGAGCCTCCGGGATCCCCGGCGCCTACACGCAGCACGTCTCCGCAGCTCGTCAGGGGTGATGACGCTCCCTCAGACCCCTGGCCCCCCGGCGGACAGGGGCGCCGCCCGCTGCCTCAGGGCGATGAGTTCGTCGAGGTCGTACTCGGCCCGCTGCTTCCTGCCGTAGCGGGTGATCTTGCCCCGGGACGCCCATTTGCGGATCGTCGCCTCGCTGACCCCCATCGCCAGCGCGGCCAGCTCGGTCGACACCGTCCTGCGCCTCTGCCCCGTCATCGCGTCCCCCTCTCCAACTGGCCGGCCACCATCAGCCACTGCGTCGGCGGCAGCGCGTGTCCGGCGTCGCAACTGATCCGGCCGGGGGCCGCGGCCGGTCCCCCCGCCTCGCGCCCCACGGCGCGCAGGGTGCCCGTGCACTCGGGCTCCACACACGCCCCGAGCGCCACCCCGCGCACCGGCGCGGGCCCGAACAGGGCACCGAGCCGCTGGAGCAGATCACGCACCTCGTCGTCGAAGGCGACGGCCGCGTGATGCCCGGCTATCCACTCCACCTCCTCGCGGAGGAAGGGCACCAGCGACTCGACGCCGCAGCCCTGCAGCCCCTTCACCCCGCGCTCCTCCACGACCAGCCGCGCCCAGGAGGCCAGCACGTCCGCCGCCTCCGTCCGCAGCTCCACCGTCCGTTCGTCGAGCACCATGCCGACGGATCTGGTCCCGCTCACCCGTTCCCGCATCCGGGGTGAGCGCGCGACCAGGGCGTGGTCGCTCTCGCGGAACAGCTCCAGCACCGTGAGCAGCTGCCCCCGTAAGCGCTCGACGCACATCGGGCAGATGCGGCCACAGAGCGCCGCGCAGTCCCGGCCGGTGTGGTCGGCGGAAAGTTCAGGGTGCTTGTGCATGTGACTCCTCGAGTCCTTCCTTCGCTGTCCGTGCCGACGGCCCCCGGGACGCCCGGGGCCGCGCACGGGAGGGGCGGAAAACGGGACGTGGAGCGGACGGGGAACGCGGGTCCGCCGTCGATCGCTCCGGTCCGATGCGCTGATCCGAGACAGTGGTCCGACTCAGCCCGCGCCACGAGCGCGCGAGCCCACGCCCGCGGTGGCGGGACGCACTACGTACAGCTCCCGGCCTGCAGGGACGGCCCGCGCGGCGAGGGCGGCGGCGCCACCCCCGCGTCCGAACGCGAAAGACCTTGCGCACACGGCGGACAAGCGTGCGTTCACCCCCCGACGACACCGCTGCAGATGGATCCGACCGCACGTCCCCCGGGACGGGAGACCCGCGTCTACTCCAGAGCCGAGGACAGATGAGACACCCATCCGGGGACGACTGGCAACCGGACCGTACTGTCCGAAAGGGAACAGACGACTACGCGAGCGTTTCCTTTCGCGTCGAAGTGGCCGTCACACCCGGGGAGACGGACAGCGCAGCACAACACCACGCCGGAGAGCGGAATCTGACACACCGTCACTTCCAGAACGGACATTCCGGTCCGCCCGGGCAAGCGTGCAGGTGACCGGTACACGTTCCTCCGACCCCGGAGCCCACCCGGAGCCCGGGCCCTCTAAGTGAGGGATTCGGCCACCCCTGAATACGCCCGCGGCAACCTCTCCTGACTCTCCGTTCACTATATTCCCGTTCAACCACACAGTGAGACGAAGGTCACAGACTGAGCGGTAGGTCGTGTGTCCGACGCGCCCCGGGCACCCGCCCCGGGACCGCCGGAGCGGACGCCGGCCGCGGCGGCGGGCCGGGGCAGCGTGCCGGCGCCCGCCCCGACGCACGGCGTCCGTCGGCCCCGGCCCCCGGACGGGACGGAGGGGGCCTCAGGGCCCGACCTGCTCCCCTCCCCCGGCCTCCTCCGCCTCCGCCAGTCCCGCCGGATGCCTGCCCCGGGGCTGCTGGGGCTCCGGGCGTGCGGGCACCTGGGGCACCGGGCGGTCCGCCGGCGCCCCGGCGGCCACCGTCACCGGCTCCCCGTGGTGCAGCACCTCCAGCGGCTCGCCCTCCAGCAGCACGTACCGGGCGCCCGCGGAGGAGATGTCCACCTTCAGCCTGCGCCCCCGCACCGTCAGGGTGAACACCACCCGGGTCAGCGCCTCGGGAAGACGCGGGGCGAAGCCCAGGCGGTCCGGCTCCCCGTCGCGCCCGACGTGCCGCCGCATCCCCCCGAAACCGACGACCAGCGCGATCCACGACCCGGCGAGCGAGGCGATGTGCAGCCCGTCGCGGGTGTTGTGCTCCAGGTCCGCCAGATCCATCAGCCCGGCCTCGCGGAGGTAGGCGTAGGCCAGCCGCAGATGACCGGTCTCGGCGGCGAGCACCGCCTGGCAGCACGCCGACAGGGACGAGTCCCGGACGGTCAGGGCCTCGTAGTAGGCGAAGTTGCGCGCCTTCTCCTCGTCGGTGAACTCCTCCGGGCACTCCATCATCGCCAGCACCAGGTCGGCCTGCTTGACGACCTGCTTCCGGTACAGGTCGAAGTAGGGGTAGTGGAGCAGCAGGGGGTAGTGCTCGGGCGGGGTCGCGTCGAAGTCCCAGCGCTGGAGGCGGGTGTACCCGGCCGACTGCTCGTGCACGCCCAGGGACTCGTTGTACGGCACCGCCATCCGGTCCGCGGCATCCCGCCAGGAGGCGGCCTCCTCCTCGTCGACGCCGAGCTCCTCGGCCCGGTCCGGATGGCGGGTGGCCGCGTCCGCCGCGGCCCGCAGGTTCCGGCGGGCCATCAGGTTGGTGTAGAGGTTGTCGCGGGCGACCGCGCTGTACTCGTCGGGCCCGGTGACGCCGTCGATGTGGAAGACGCCCCCCGCGTCGTGGTGGCCGAGGGACCGCCACAACCGGGCGGTCTCGACCAGCAGTTCCAGCCCCTCGGCGCGCTCGAAGTCCTCGTCGCCCGTCACCCGCACGTAGCGGACCACGGCCATCGCGATGTCGGCGTTGACGTGGAAGGCCGCCGTCCCGGCCGGCCAGTACGCCGAGCACTCCGCGCCGTCGATCGTCCGCCAGGGGAAGGCCGCACCCGCCAGGCCCAGTTGGAGCGCGCGCTCCCGGGCGGCCGGCAGCGTGCGGTGCCGCCACCGCAGCACCGGGGCGACCGAGCGCGGGGCGGTGCAGGTGAGCACCGGCAGGACGAGGGACTCGGTGTCCCAGAAGGAGTGCCCGTCGTACCCCGTTCCGGTCAGCCCCTTGGCGGGGATCGCCCGCTCCTCCCCGCGGGCCGCCGCCTGGAGCACATGGAAGAGGGCGAACCGCACCGCCTGCTGGATCTGGGCGTCGCCCTCCACCT
Source organism: Streptomyces sp. NPDC048001 (assembly GCF_043203115.1). Taxonomy (NCBI): domain Bacteria; kingdom Bacillati; phylum Actinomycetota; class Actinomycetes; order Kitasatosporales; family Streptomycetaceae; genus Streptomyces; species Streptomyces sp. NPDC048001. The sequence continues at coordinate 267,109 of NZ_JBIDBN010000005.1, read as the reverse complement.
CGACGTCGGCGCCCGCCCAGAAGCGGTCCAGGAAGGCCCGCTGCTCCGCGACCAGCCCGTCCCAGCCTGCGCTGAGCGCCGCGGCGACCGCGCCGTCGACCTGGTCGTGCACCGCCGGCAGCGAGCGCTCCCCGGACCAGCCGTAGGCGACGAACTTCACCAGCCGCAGGCGCTGCCCCGGGACCAGGTCCGCGGTCACCGTCAGGCGGCTGACGTCCGGCTCGCTCTGCGCCGTCCACCGGGTGCCGTCCGGGCCCTCGACGAGGTGGTCGGCGGCCGCGCCCACCCGCTGCCCGCTGCGCTCGGTGCGGTGCACCAGCCGCAGCCGGGTGTCCTCGGCGAAGTGCTCCTCCGCCACCAGGGGCGACCGGGTCACCGCGGCCACCCGGGGATCCCCCTCGGTGTGCGGCAGCTGCTCGTTGGCGACGAGCTCGGACTGCACGGCCACCGTGGCCGGGCCCCCGAGCGGCTCCACCTCGTACACCAGCGCGGCCACCGCCCGCTGGGTGAAGGAGACCAGGCGCCGGGAGGTGATGCGGACGGTCTGGCCGCCGGGAGTGGTCCAGCGCGCGGTCCGGGCGAGCACCCCGGTGCGGAAGTCCAGCACCCGCTCGTGCTCCAGCAGCCGGCCGTAGCGCAGGTCGCAGGGGTGGTCGTTGACGAGCAGCCGGACGACCTTGCCGTCGGTGACGTTGATCATCGTCTGCCCGGACTCCGGATAGCCGTACCCGGCCTCCGCGTAGGGCAGCGGATGCTGCTCGTGGACGCCGTTGAGATAGGCGCCCGGCAGCCCGTGGGGCTCGCCCTCGTCGAGGTTGCCGCGCCAGCCGATGTGCCCGTTGGAGAGGGCGAAGACCGACTCGCTCTGCGCCAGCACGTCCAGGTTCAGCTCGGTCTCGCGCAGGCACCACGGCTCGACGGCGAAACAGGAATGGGTGATCACCGCGACTCCAGGAGTTCGGACAGGTCGCGGACCACCACGTCCGCCCCGTGTGACCTCAGACGCTCCGCCTGCCCCACGCGGTCGACGCCGACGACCACGCCGAAGCCCCCGGCCCGCCCGGCCTCGACACCGGCCAGCGCGTCCTCGAAGACCGCCGCCTCGGCGGGCTCCGCCCCGAGGACGCGGGCGCCCTCCAGATAGGTGTCGGGGGCGGGCTTGCCGCGCAGCCCCCGCTCGTGCGCCACCACGCCGTCGACCCGAGCGTCGAACAGGTCCTCGATCCCGGCCGCCGCCAGCACGTCCCGGCAGTTGGCGCTGGAGGACACCACGGCGCACCGCAGCCCGGCGGCCCGCACCGCGTGGACGTAGCCCACCGACCCCTCGTAGGGCTCCACTCCGTCCTCGCGGATCCGGCGCAGCACCAGGGTGTTCTTGCGGGTGCCGAGCCCGTTCACGGTCTCGGCACCCGGCGGGTCCTCCGGCGAGCCCTCGGGCAGCCGTACCCCGCGCGAGGCGAGGAAGGTGCGCACCCCGTCCTCGCGCGGCCGGCCGTCGACGTACTCGTCGTAGTCCTCGACCGCGTCGAAGGGCGTGAACACGGTTCCCTCGCGCTCGGCGCGAGCGCGGAGGAACCCGTCGAACATCTCCTTCCAGGCGGCCGCGTGCACCTTCGCGGTCCGGGTGAGCACCCCGTCGAGATCGAACAGGCAGGCGCGTACGTGGTCAGGAAGCCCCAGCATGCCGACGAGGCTAGGAGCGCCGGGCGGTCTCCGGCGGGAGGAGGCCCGCGCGGCGCGCCGGGAGGGAACCCGCCCGGTGGAGGCTCGGGCGGCATCCGGAGCAACGCGGCCGGGTGAGCCCGCCGGAGTCCTGCCTGCGGTGTTTGGGTGAGCGGCGACGGCGCACCCACGCGGGGAGGACCTTCACGGTGGACTATCAGGCAGGGCAGGTACGCACGGGTGCGGGCCCCGTGCGCGGCGGGGCCGGGTCCGGCGCCCGGTGGGCCCGGTGACCGGGGCCCTGCAGCTGCTGGCGCAGGACCCGCCGCAGCTGCTGCCGGCCCGGGAGCTGATGGCCTTCAGCCTCGGCACCCACATCCTGCTGGTGCCGCTCGGGGTCGCCCTGCCCTTCATCACCCTGCTGATGCACTACCGGGCGCTGCGCACCGACGACCCGGTGGCCTGGCTGCTGGCCCGCCGCTGGTCGGCGGTGATGGCCGTGCAGTTCGCGGTGGGCGTGGTCACCGGCACCGTGCTCTCCTTCGAACTCGGGCTGCTGTGGCCGGGGCTGCTGGGGCGCTGGGGCGATGTCTTCGGCCTCGGCTTCGGGGTCGAGGCCTGGGCCTTCTTCCTGGAGGCGGTGCTGATCGCCGTGTACCTGTACGGGTGGCGCAGGCTGGGGCGGCGGACCCACTTCGCCCTCGGGGTGCCGCTGCCGCTGGTGGCGCTGCTGGGGGCGTTCGGCATCCTGGCCGCGAACTCCTGGATGAACACGCCCCGGGGCTTCCGGCTGGACGCGAACGGCGATCCGGTGGACGTGGACGTGCGCCAGGCCGTGTTCACGCCCATGTTCGGCCCGGAGTACTGGCACTTCGTGGTGGCGATGTTCATGACCGCGGGCTTCGTGGTGGCGGGCGTCTACGCCACCGGAATGCTGCGCGGGCGCCGGGACCGCTACCACCGGCTGGGCTTCACCGTGCCCTTCACGGCCGCCGCGGTGCTCGCCCCCGTGCAGATGTTCCTGGGGGACTTCATCGCCCGGTCCGTCTTCCACCAGCAGCCGGTGAAGTTCGCCGCGATGGAGCTGGTCTGGGAGACCGACACCCATGTCCCGGAGTACATCTTCGGCCGCCTGAACCCGGACGGTTCGGTGTCCGGGGGAATCAAGATCCCCCAACTGGACTCGATCCTCGCCGGGTTCAGCCCGAGCACCCGGGTGACGGGGCTGACCTCGGTGCCGCCGGGGGACCGCCCGACACCCGGCCAGGCGACCATCGTGCACACGGCGTTCGACGTGATGGTCGGCATCGGCAGCGTGCTGCTGCTCCTCGCGCTCTGGTACGCGTGGGCGTGGTGGCGCCGCCGCGACCTGCCCCGGTCCCGCTGGTTCCTCATCGCGGCCGCGGGGTCGGGCGCCGCCTGCCTCGTCGCCGTCGAAGCGGGCTGGATCACCACCGAGGTGGGCCGCCAGCCCTGGATCGTCTACGGCCACATGCGGGTCGCGGAGGCCGTCACCGACACCCCCGCCGGCACCCTGTGGGTGGTCTTCGGCGTGGTGGTGGCCGGCTATGCGGCGATGCTGGCGGTGTTCCTGACCGTCCTGCTGCGGATGCGCACCCGCTGGCGCCTGGAGGACGAGCGGAGCGGGGTGCGCGAGGGCCGCCGGCCCGCCGCGGCCGAGTCCCCGGAGCACGCCACGCCCTACGGGCCCCGTCCCCCGCACGCCCCGTCCTCCGGAGGCCGCCGGTGATGGCCGATCTCGTCGCCTGGGTGCTGGTGCTGGCCGTGCTCGCCTACGCCTGCGGGGGCGGCGCCGACTACGGCGCCGGGTTCTGGGACCTCCTCGCGGGCGGGGCGCGGCGCGGGAGGCGTCCGCGTGCGCTGATCGACCACTCCATGGGGCCGGTGTGGGAGGTGAACAACGTCTGGCTGATCTTCGTGCTGGTGGTGATGTGGACCGGGTTCCCGGCCATGTTCCAGGCGGTGTTCACCGTGCTCTGGGCTCCGCTGACGCTGGCGGCGGCGGGGCTGGTGCTCCGCGGGGCGGGGTTCGCCTTCCGCAAGCCCACCCGGCGACTGGCCGAACGGCGCGTCTACGGTGCCGCCTTCGCGATCGCCTCGGTCCTGACCCCGTACTTCCTCGGTGCGGCGGTGGGGGGCGTCGCCTCGGGACGGGTCGCGCCGGGCGGCAGCGCCTCGGTGTCCGCCTGGACCAACCCGACCTCGGTGCTGGCCGGGCTGATGACGGTGGCCGCCGCCGCGTTCCTCGGCGCGGTCTTCCTCTCCGGCGACGCCCGCACCTACGGGGACCCGGACCTGGTCGGCTACTTCCGGCGGCGGGCCCTGGGAACGCTGGTGGCCCTGGCCGCGCTGGCCGGCGTGGGCATCGTGCTGACCCGGGACGACGCGCCCTACGTCCACGAGCGGTTGACCGGCGGCTGGGGGCTGGTGCTGGTGGCTGCGGCCGCGCTGTGCGCGCTGGCCGCGGCCTGGCTGCTGGTGCGCGACGCGCCCACGCTGCCCACCCGGGCGGCCGCCGTCGGCTCGGTCGGCGCGGTGGTCGTCGCCTGGGGCCTGGCCCAGCGCCCGTATCTGCTGCCCACCTCGCTGACCGTGGCCGAGGGGGCGGGCGCAGAGGCCACGATGGGCTGGCTGGTGGTCGTCTCGCTGGTGTCGGTGGTGCTGGTGGGTCCGGCGCTGGTGCTGCTCTACCGTCTGGACTCCCAGGGCGAGCTGCTGCCCGATCCGCTGCTCAGCGGTCCGGAAGACTCCAGCGGTACGGAGCGATGAGCCGGTCGATCCGCTCGGGCCCCCAGGAGCCCGGTGGGTAGGGCTCGACGGGCGGAGGCTCCTCCAGCAGCGGGGTGGCCGCCTCCCACAGGCGCTCGATGCCGTCGGAGCGGGTGAACAGGGACTGGTCCCCCAGCATGGCGTCCAGGATCAGCCGCTCATAGCCCTCCAGCGCGTGCGCCTCGTTGAACGAGCCCGCGTAGCCGAAGACCATCTCGGCCTGCTCCAGGCGCATCGAGGGTCCCGGCTGCTTGGTCCGGAAGCGGGCGGTGATGCTCCCGGGGTCGTCGAAGTCGATCGCCAGGACGTTGCCGTGCGGGCCGTCCGCACCGGCGTCCGGTGCGAACATCCGCAGCACCGGTTCGCGGAAGCCCAGGGTGACCATGTGCCGCCCCTGGGCGAGGGACTTGCCGGACCGGAGGAAGAACGGCACCCCGGCCCAGCGCCAGTTGTCCAGCTCGACGCGCAGGGCCGCGAAGGTCTCGGTGTCGGAGTGCGGGTCCACCCCGGGTTCGTCGCGGTAGCCCGTGTACTGGCCGCGCACCACGTGGGCGGGGTCGATCGGGCGCAGCGACTGGAAGACCTTCTCCTTCTCGTCCCGCAGTGCGCGGGCCGTGAGGGAGGTGGGGGGTTCCATCGCCACGAACCCCATGAGCTGGAAGAGATGGGTGACGATCATGTCCCGGAAGGTGCCGGTGCCTTCGAAGAACCCCGCCCGCCCCTCGATCCCGATCCGCTCCGGCACGTCGATCTGCACATGGCTGATGTGGTCCCGGTTCCAGACGGGTTCGAACATGCCGTTGGCGAACCTCAGGGCGAGGATGTTGTCCACCGACTCCTTGCCCAGGAAGTGGTCGATGCGGAAGATCCTCGACTCGTCGAAGACGGCGTGGAGGGTGGCGTCCAGGGACCGGGCGGACGGCAGGTCGGTGCCGAAGGGCTTCTCCACGATCACCCGCGTGCCCTCGGCCAGCCCGGTGTCGCCGAGGAGTTGGACGACGGAGGCGAACGCGGCCGGTGGCACCGCCAGGTGGCAGAGCCGGCCCGGGCGGCCGCCGAGCGACTGCTCGGCCCGCCGCACGGCGTCGAGCAGGGGCTGCGGGTCCTCGGCGTCGGCGGCGCCGAAGGAGAGCGCCGCCTCGAACTCCTCCCAGGCCCCGCCCTCCGGCTTGCTCCGGCCGAACTCGGTGACCGCCTCGCGGGCATGGGCGCGGAACTCCTCGTCGCCGAGGGCGACGGCGGCGGGGGCGGAGCCCACGATCCGGTAGTGCTCCGGCATCAGCCCGGCGTGGGCCAGGTGGAACAGGCCGGGCAGCAGCTTGCGGCGGGCCAGGTCCCCGGTCGCGCCGAAGAGCACGATCACATGGTCGTCCGGGCGGGGGCCGCGGCCCGTCGCCGGGGTCGGCAGCGGCACGGTTCAGCCCGCCTTCTCGGCGTGCCCGCCGAACTCGCCGCGCATCGCCGACAGCACCTTCCCGGTGAACTCGCCCAGTCCGCGCGAGCCGTAGCGCTCGTACAGGGCGGCGGTGATCACGGGTGCGGGCACGCTCTCGTCGACCGCCGCCAGGACCGTCCAGCGGCCCTCCCCGGAGTCGGACACCCGGCCCGCGAAGCCGTCCAGCCCGGGCGACCGGGCCAGCGCGTCGGCGACCAGGTCGACCAGCCAGGAGCCGACCACCGAGCCGCGTCGCCAGACCTCGGCGACCTCGGCGACGTCGATCTCGTAGGCGTAGGCCCCGGGGTCCCGCAGCGGGGCGGTCTCCGCGTCGACCGTCCGCTCGCGCAGACCGGCGTCGGCGTGGCGGATGATGCTCAGGCCCTCGGCGATGGCCGCCATCATCCCGTACTCCACGCCGTTGTGGACCATCTTCACGAAGTGGCCCGCGCCGCTGGGCCCGCAGTGCAGGTAGCCCTCGGGGGCGGTGCCGGTGGTCGCGGTCCGGCCCGGGGTGGGCTCCGCGCTGCCCCTGCCCGGGGCGATGGTGCGCAGCAGCGGGTCGAGGCGCCGGACCGCCGCTTCGTCGCCGCCGACCATCAGGCAGTAGCCGCGCTCCAGGCCCCAGACGCCTCCGGAGGTGCCGCAGTCGACGTAGTGCACTCCCTGCGGGGCGAGCCGGCGCGAGCGGGCGATGTCGTCGCGGTAGTAGGAGTTGCCCCCGTCGATGACGACGTCGTCCGTGTCGAGGAGGTCGGCCAGTTCGTCGACGGTGCGCTGGACGACGCCCGCGGGGAGCATCAGCCAGACGTTCCGGGGCCGGTCGAGCCGGCCGACGAGGTCCTTCAGCGAGGTGGCCGCGACGGCGCCCTCCCGCTCCACCTCGCGGACGGTGTCGGGGTCGAGGTCGTACACCACGCAGGTGTGGCCGTCGCGCATGAGGCGGCGCACCAGGTTGGCGCCCATGCGTCCGAGCCCGACCATGCCCAGTTGCATGGGGGTGTTGGTGGTCACGGTGATCCTCCCCGTCGCTTCATGGTGGCCTTCCTCCGTACGCTCTGCGCCGCGCGCCGCGGGGACGCGGGCGCGGTCATGCGGCGGACCGCGGTTGCTCCCGGCCCGCGAGCACGTCCCGCGCGACCTGGGCGACCCGCTCGGGGGTGAACCCGAACTTCGTGATCAGCTTCTTCAGCGGGGCCGACGCGCCGTAGGTGTGCATGCCGACGACCGCTCCCCGGTCGCCGACGTAGCGGTCCCAGCCGAAGGTGGACGCCTGCTCGACCCCCACGCGGGCGGTGACGCCCGGTGGCAGCACGGCCTCGCGGTACTCCCTCGGCTGCCGGTCGAACAGTTCCCAGCAGGGCATGCTCACCACGCGGGCCGCGATGCCCTCGGCGGCGAGTTCCTCCCGGGCCGACAGGGCCAGCGAGACCTCGGAGCCGGTGGCCAGCAGCAGGACCTGCGGGGCGCCGTCGGGCGCGTCGGCCAGGACGTAGGCGCCGCGGGCCGTGCCGGAGGCGGAAGCGAGGACCGAGCGGTCGAGGGTGGGCAGGGCCTGGCGCGAGAGCACCAGGGCGGCGGGCTCGTGGCGCAGCGCGGCCACCGCCCGCCAGGTCTCCACGACCTCCCCCGCGTCGGCGGGGCGGAAGACCAGCAGGCCGGGCATGGCCCGCAGGCCCGCGAGCTGTTCGACCGGCTGGTGGGTGGGGCCGTCCTCGCCGACGCCGATGGAGTCGTGGGTGAAGATGTGCACCACGGGGATCTCCATCAGCGCGGACAGCCGGATGGCTCCCTTGGCGTAGTCGGAGAAGATGAGGAAACCGGACCAGTAGGGCCGCAGCTTGGTCAGCGCCATGCCGTTGGCGATCGCCGCGGAGGCGTGTTCGCGCACTCCCAGGTGCAGGTTGCGCCCGCCCGGCTCGTCGGGCTCCAGGTCCCCCGCGCCGTCGAAGGTCAGCCGTGTCTTGGTGGACGGCGACAGGTCGGCGGAGCCGCCCAGCAGCCAGGGCACCCGCTCGGCCAGCGCGTTGAGGACCCGGCCCGAGGAGTCCCGGCTCGCCAGGCCCTTCGGGTCCGGCGGGAACTGGGGCAGGGCCGTCTCCCAGTCCTCGGGGAGTTCCCGGCGCTGCATGCGGGTGATCTCGTCGGCTTCCGCGGGCCAGGCGCGGCGGTAGGCCTCGAAGCGCTCCTCCCAGGCGGTGCGCAGCCGCTCCCCGCGGGCCCCGATGCCCCGGGCGAAGTCCTCGCGGACCGCCTCGGGCACATGGAAGCGCTCGTCGGGCGGCAGGCCGAGGAAGCGCTTGGTGCTGCGGACCCCCTCCTCGCCGAAGGGGGTGCCGTGGGCGCGGGGGGAGTCCTCCACGGGCGAGCCGTACCCGATGTGGCTGTGCACCACGACCAGGGTGGGGCGCTCGGTCTCCGCGCGGAAGGTGTGCAGGGCGCGGGCCACGGCGTCCAGGTCGTTGGCGTCCGCCACGGTGGTGACGTTCCATCCGTAGGCCAGGAAGCGGGCCGCCACGTCCTCGGTGAAGGTGATGTCGGTGTGGCCCTCGATGGTGACCCGGTTGGAGTCGTAGATCCAGCACAGGTTCGCCAGCCCCTGGTGCCCGGCGGCGGAGGCGGCCTCGGAGGAGATGCCCTCCATCATGCAGCCGTCCCCGGCGAGGGCGTAGACGTCGAAGTCGAAGAGGTCGAAGCCGTCCCGGTTGTACCGGTCGGCGAGCCAGCGCCCGGCCAGCGCCATGCCGACCGAGGTGGCGACTCCCTGGCCGAGGGGGCCGGTGGTCGTCTCCACCCCGCTGGTCCAGCGGTACTCGGGGTGCCCGGGGCAGCGGGAGTCGAGCTGCCGGAAGGCCCTGAGGTCGTCGAGGGAGACGGCGGGCCGTCCGAGCACTTCGTAGTCCGCGTCCACCGCCCGTACGCCGGACAGGTGCAGCAGCGACCACAGCAGCGCGGAGGCGTGCCCCTCGGAGAGGACGAAGCGGTCCCGGTTGGGCCAGACGGGGTCCTGCGGGTCGAAGCGCAGGAACCTCTGCCACAGGGTGTACGCCACGGGGGCGATGCCCATGGGGGTCCCGGGGTGGCCCGACTCGGCCTGCTGGATGGCGTCCATGCACAGGCCGCGGATGGTGTTCACCGACAGCGTGTCCTGATCGGTCATGGGCAGCGGTCCGATCTGTTCGTGACATCTGCCCTTCCAGTACACGCCACATCGCCGGTGGCCGCATGCCCGCGGCGGCGGCCCCGGCGCGGGCCCCCCGGGTCAGGTGCGCGGGCCCGTCTCGTCCGCGGTGCGGGCTCCTCCGGTCCGCGGTGCGGGCCCCCCGGGTCAGGTGTGCGGGCCCCTCCGGTCCGCTGGTCCAGGCCGCTCGGGTCAGGTGTGCGGGACGCCCCGGTCAGGTGTGCGGGACGACGGCGACCGGGCAGGGGGCGTGGTGGATCACCGCGTGGGCGGTGGCGCCGAGGTGGCCCCTGCGGGCCGTCGTGCGCCGCCCCACCACCACGATCCCGGCTCCCGCGGCCGCCTCGACCAGGTGCCCGGCCGCCCGTCCGACGGCGGCCTCCTCCTCCACCTCCAGCTGCGGGAACCGCTCGCGATGGGGCCGCACCGCCTCGCTCAGCGCCGTCCTGGCCGCCTCGGTGCTCTCCTCCTCGTGCGGGTGCAGGGCGTGGTGCACCGGAGTCAGGTGCCAGGTGTGCACGACGCGCAGGGGGGCGGAGCGGCGGGCGGCGAACTCGAAGGCGAAGCGCAGCAGTTCCTCGCCGGCCGACCGGAGGTCCACGCCGACGACGACACGGCCGCCCGGGTCCGCCCGGGTCCCCCGCACCAGCACGACGGGGCCGTGCGCCTGTGCCGCCACCTCCTGGCCCACGGATCCGGCGGTGAAGCCCACGGAGGCACCGACGCCGTACGAGCCGAGCACCACCAGCTCGGAGTCCGCCGAGGCGGACACCAGCACGGTGGCGGGCGCGTCCTCCACCTCCTCCTCGCTGGTGGTGACTCCGCCCTGGCGGGCCCGGGCCCGCTCCTTCATGGCGGCGAGCAGGTCCCGGGCGCGCTGGGCGCGGACGTCCCGGGCGGGCCGGACGGCCACGACGGCGTGCTCCTGCCAGAGCGAGGCGTTCACCAGGCGCAGCTCGGCGCCGCGGAGGGCGGCTTCGTCGGCGGCCCAGTCCACCGCCGCCGCACTCTCCTCGGAGCCGTCCACTCCCACCGCGATGCGTCCCGACATGCCGGCTTCTCCTCGTGTAGGCGTCGTGCTCGGACGGCCGCCGCGCGGCCTGGCCGGGAGGGCCGGGGCGGAGGGGCCGTGATGCATGACAAATGATGCTCTTCCGGACGGAGCGAGTGAGGTATCTCGGACCCGGTGTCGGGCGGGCCGGGACCGCGCCTCCCCCGCCCGGACGGCGGCGCATCGGTCACGGATGCGCCGCAGGCAGCCTCCGGGGACGGCGCGTAGCGTGGGGAGGTGGAGGCGAGGGTCATGACCGGACAGGTGCTGAGCGAGGTCAGCGCGGTCGTCGCCCCGGAGCGGGAAGGCGAACTCGTGGCGGCCTACCGAGCGCTCGTCGCGGGCCCCCTGCCCGACGGGGTGCTGCGGACGGAGTTGCTGAGCGGCCGGGACGGCCGCTGGCGCATCCAGACCCTGTGGCGCGACCGCGCGGCCCTGGAGGCCATGCGCCGGGGCCCGGAGGGCCCGGCCGCTCCCCGGCTCTTCCGCGAGGTGGGGGCCGAGCCGGAACTGGCGCTGTTCGACGTCGAGGCCCGGGGCGCGGCACCGCACTCACCGGCGTGACGCGGCCCGGCCGGACGCCCTGCCGAGCGGTGCGGTCGCCCGTCGGTGCGGAGGGGCACGAGGAGTTCCCCGAAGTTCCTCATAGGGCTCGGCTGAACAGCACACACGGGGCACTGCCCGAGGGGAGGCTTGGCGCATCGATCCCCGGCGAAAGGAACGGACGAGGGTGCGACGCTTACGCTTCAACGGGACGGGCAGCGGCGTCAACGGCTGCCCGTCCCTGCACGAGGACCTCGATTCGGGAGAGGTCATCGTGCACGGCCCGCCGCTCACCGACCCCGCGGACATCGCCCGGCTCAGGCGCCTGGGCGAAGGGGAGGTACCGATCGTGGTGCCGCGTGAACTTCTCGTGGGCTGGGGGCCCAAGGACATGACCCGCAAGGCGAAGACGATCGGCATGAACGGCTTCGGTCGGCTCTTCACACAGTTCGAGGGCACTCGCCGCACCGAGCGCGAGGTTCGCCAGTTGACCGACAACCTGACCAAGAGTCAGGCCGCGGCGAGAGCCGCCCACCTCGTACCCACGAGCTGATCACGGGCCGCCAGCACGGTGTCCTCACGCTGCCAGGATGCGCCCCCCGCGCTCTGGTCCGGGCAGCTGGGACCAGAAAAGGATTCTCACCCGACGCGACACTCGGGGCGCCGGTCCGGACTCCAGCCGCAGAGGACGAAAAAGTCCACCGATTACGCCGGCGGACCGCCATTCATCATCGAGGGCAAGATGAGTGATAGGCTATATATGGGCATGTCCGGCCTCAAACCCACTTGCCGAGACGCCCGCTGTTCAAGGAAGATACATGCCCCGAGAAGAAGAATCAGACGGGTACATCTCAGAATTCACTGCAGAGCCGATCACATCTAACTGTCGATCGATCTACAGGCGGCGTGAACACCTTGTTGTCGTTGTCAGTCCCGGCAACAGCTACTTTCGCACCCCCATTATGACCAGGCTTCTGGACTGGGCTGACCGCACTTTCCGGCACGTCGCAGTACTCCACCCAGACACGGGACTGGAGTGCTCGTTCACTGCCATCGGATATTCCCCTGACCGCGCCCGGCTTCGCGCTCGCCGCGAGATCAGCCAGAGCAGGCGCCGCGTACGCAGGGCTTGGGATCAAGCGAACGTTCCGATACAGCGACGCCTTGAAGTGCTGGTCTCCGAATTCATGAACCATCCGGCTTACCGCTCCGTACTGAAGACAGCGGAAGAGCAAATGCAGCGAGATTTGCGATTCCGTACCATGTGTCAAGGAGTAACGAGAGATGCGATCGCCCATTGGGCATTGCACGCTGGACGCCAGATCCCACATCTCGATGATCCACCCCTGGATTACATACTTGCCGAACTTCCGTTCTTCCTCGCATCGCCGCAAATCTTGCAGACCTCGTCATCGACGATGTGCTACCACCGCCGCCTGGAATTCATTGAGTACCTATACCACTCCGGAGGGCCTTTGAAGCCGAAGCGTAATCAAGGGTTCGTCCGCCTTCGATCGGCGCACCCGGCTGAGGGGCAGGAGTGAGCCCTCTTGCTCTCTTACGGCAGCTGTAGACAGCTGCTCGTGTGCTGTCTGATCATGGTGTGGTGTCGGCGTATGCGTGCCATTGCTGGTGGCAGAGGCGGGCGTGGTGTTGACAGCGGCGGCGCCAGGTGGACCACCAGAGCAGGTGCTCGCGGTCTCGCCGGGGCGGGGGCAGGCTCAAGGCCCTCAGCAGGCGGAGGAGTTCGCGGCTGCTGAGGGGGACGAGGCCCTGACCAGCTGCGATGAACACTGGAAGAGCTATCTGCAGCTGCCGTGACATGGCATCTTCCCCGCCAGACTCGCCAGGCGGATCCTTGTCCTCGCCGACCGAGTCGGCGAAGGCTCCGGCACTCCCGTCCGCACTCCGTCCACCACGAACAGCCCGATCAGTAGAGGCAGTTCAACGGCGGCTACGCCCGACTCCGGGCGCTCGGCGAACGCCGCTTCACCCTGCTGAAGTCCTGGCGACTGCTCCGGCGAGCCAGATGTGCCACTCGCCGCATCGGCACCGCCGCCCAGGCAGCCCACGCGCAGCCGACCCGGAACCGTTCAGGACGAGAAACCCGCTCCGGCCCTGGACGTGAGAAATCACCACCGCAGCTCGACCACGCGAATCGTGAGCCATGTCCAGGCTGTGCCACCCCGCATTCAAGATCTCCGGCCCCGGTGAACGGAGCGTCGACCCTGCCCGATGGCGGAAGCGTACGCTGGGTAATATTCTGTCCCCAGCTGCAGGGGGAGTCCGACCGCGAATGGTGGCGATTGTTCACTCACCGAAGTGGCCGGACTGGAAGCCTGGTTCAGACAGGCTCCGCAGCCAGCCTCAAGAAACCCCAAAGAATCAGCAGGCTTCATCATGAACGGCGGAATTCAATCCGAAGACCACCAAGAATCCTCAGGGCGGCGGAGAAAGCATCGTGTGGCCTTGAGGGCCGGGATCGGCGTAGCCGCGGCCGCGGGACTCTTCACTTTCGGACTCGAAGGTGTCGGAGCGGCTGCGGCAGAAAGTCCCAACGTATGCGTTGCCGCCAACGGCGAAGTCCGAACCCCGGAGCAGGTTTCGGGCACCGCGACGTGCTCAGCCTCCGGACAAGGGTCGGTCGCTCTCGCGAACGGCGACAGCAGCAGCGCAACGGTCGACGGTGCTCACAACACGGCCCGCGTCAGAGGCGCCGACAGTCATTCCACGGCAACCGGGGGTGACGGGAACACCGCCATCGTGACTGGTGACGGGAGCAGCGCCACGGCGAGCGGGGGTGACGGGAACACCGCCACCGTCCAAGGAGACTTCAGCACCGCGCGCGCCGATGACGGTGACGGGAACACGGCCACCGTCGAAGGCGACGCCAGCCGCGCCTTCGCAACCAACGGTGACGGGAACACTGCCACCGTGAACGGCGGAGGAAGCCTTGCCGAAGCGGGTAACGGTGATGGGAACACCGCCACGGTAGACGGGGAGCGGAGCGGCGCCAGGGCCACCGACGGCGACGGAAACACCGCGACCGTGAACGGTGATGCCAGCGGCGCGTCTGCAGGTTCGATCGGAGGCCTGGGAACAGGTGACGGGAATACGGCCGTCGTGAACGGCGACCGCAGCAGCGCCCAGGCGGGGCTCGGCGACGACAACACTGCGATCGTCAACGGAGACGACAGCAGGGCAACGACAGCAGGTGGAGGTGACGGAAACACCGCCACCGTGGACGGGAACGGCGGCAACGCCACAGCAGGTGGAGGTGACGGGAACACCGCCACCGTCCAAGGAGACTTCAGCACCGCGCGCGCCGATGACGGTGACGCGAACACCGCCACCGTGAACGGCGAGGTAAGCCTTGCCGAAGCGGGTATCGGTGACGGGAACACCGCCACCGTCGAAGGCGACACCAGCCGCGCCTATGCAACCAACGGTGACGGGAACACCGCCACCGTCGAAGGCGACGCCAGCCGCGCCTTCGCAACCAACGGTGACGGGAACACCGCCACCGTGAACGGCGGAGGAAGCCTGGCCGAAGCGGGTAACGGTGATGGGAACACCGCCACGGTAGACGGGGAGCGGAGCGGCGCCAGGGCCACCGACGGCGACGGGAACACCGCGACCGTGAACGGTGATGCCAGCGGCGCGTCTGCAGGTTCGATCGGAGGCCTGGGAACAGGTGACGGGAATACGGCCGTCGTGAACGGCGACCGCAGCAGCGCCCAGGCGGGGCTCGGCGACGACAACACTGCGATCGTCAACGGAGACGACGGCAGGGCAACGGCGACTACTGGCGGCTGCGTCGCCGAGGCAGGCGCCGGCCAGCAAGTGACGTGCCCCCCCGTCCCCGCCGTCGAGTAGAGCCCGCCGAGGGCCGCCTACCGAGGGAGAACTCGCGGTTCCGCCGGGGCTGACACGGCAGCTGTAGTTCCGGTGTCTGTGCTGGTCGGAGGGTTGTCGGGGCGGGGGTGGGTAGGGGTACGGCCACCGTGATCATGAGCGTTTGTGACGACGTATCACGACACGGTGGCCGTGGAAGCGACGAGAGCCGACCGCCGTTTCGGTCCGGCTCCCGCTGCCCGGCGCCGGGTCCCTGCCGCGCCGGCGGCACAGCGCCGACTCGCGGGGACCCTCCCGACGCGGGGCGAGTTCTTCGAGCAACTCGCCGAAGTGTGCGCGGGAGATCCCGCACAGGGCAGGACGGGAACAGGCCGTACGGGCTCAGGCATGCGTCACAACCCGCCCAACCCGTGCGGCCCTTCCCGCGTCACGGGCGCTCCCAGAGTCGCCAGCCTCGAACGTGCATGACGGTCCGTCAGCTTGCTGACGGGCCCTTTCGCTCGTCGCGGTGGCCTCTTGTGCAGGCGGGCAGGTGGGGCTTCCCGTTCCTGTGGGCGGGGAGCCCCGCCGGGCTTTCGGGCCGGGCCGTTGCCGGCGGGCGTCGCGGCCCCGCGAGGACGGTGGCCGCGGCCCGCACCGGTGGTGAGCCGATGAGGGCGACGCTCGCGGCTCCGGATCACCGCCGGCGTCCTCACGGACCGGACCTCGGCCCGCACGGCCTCCACGCCACGGCACTCCCCGACCCGTCCTTGTGCGTCTTTGACCGTACGGGAGGGATCCCCGGGCGGATACGGTGGGCGGACGCACGAGCCCGTCAGCCCTGTCCCACCCGACCCGAGCAGGAAGGCCACCGGTGCACATCGCTCCCCTGAGCCCGCACGACCCCGCCGAGCTGGGCGGTTTCGAGTTGCTCGGCCGCATCGGGCAGGGCGGCATGGGACAGGTGTACCTGGGCGAGTCGCCGGGCGGGGAGCCTGCCGCGATCAAGGTCATCAAGCCGTCGGTCGTGGACTCCGAGACCAGGCAGCGCTTCGCGCAGGAAGTGGAGATCCTCAAGACGATCTGGGGCGCGCGGATCGCCGCCCTCCTGGACGCCGACGCGGAGGCCGATCCGCCGTGGCTCGCGACCGAGTACATCGAGGGCCCCGACCTGAGCCGTCATGTGGCACGTCACGGCCCGCTCCCCTCCCTGCTCACGGCCTCGCTCGGGGCGACGCTCGCCGAGGCGCTCGCGACCGTGCACAAGCAGGGCCTGCTCCATCGCGACCTGAAGCCGGCCAATGTGCTGCTCGGCCCCAACGGGCCGAAGATCATCGACTTCGGGCTCGCGGTCTTCGCCGAGTCCAGCGTGTCGCTGACCGCGCCCAACACGGTGGTCGGCACCCCGTCGTGCATGCCGCCGGAGCAGGCGCGCGGCGACCGGCCGCTGACGCCCGCGGCCGACGTCTACGCGCTGGGTGCCGTGATGCTGTTCGCCGTCTCCGGCCACCTCCCCTACCAGGCGGCCAACATCAACGTCCTCTTCCATCAGGTGACCGATCCGGACACGGCGCCCGACCTGTCGGACATGCCGGAGGACCTGGTGCCGCTGCTGACCGCCATGCTGGCGCACCGGGCCGGGGACCGGCCGGCCCTCGCCGAGGTCGTCCGGCGCTGCCGGTCGCTCATCGAGGCCCAGGGCGTCAAGGTCGCCCAGGCGCGGCGGCGGCTGACGACGCACACGGCGGCCCCCGCCTCCGAGCGGGAGGTCCTGCTCCCCACGGTCCTCGCACCGGCCCCGCCCACCGCTCCGGCCGGCCTGCCGGACACCGAGCCGTACGCACCGCCGGTGGCGACGCTGGTCCTCCCCCATGAGGCCCCGGAACCGACCCCGACCCGCGTCGACCGCCCCGCACAGGGCCCCGGCTCCCGCGCCGCCACGCCTCCGGCCGCACCGGCCGCGCCCGCCTCCCCGGCGCCCGCCCCGGACACGGACGCGGTGCCGGAGCAGGCTGCCACGCCCGCCCCGGCCCGCCCGGCCCGGAGCCGTTCGGGGCAGCGGTTGCACTCCGCCCAGGCCCGGATCACCGCGCAGCGGCTCCGCGAGGTCTACGCGGCGACCGCGTCCTTCTGAACCCGGCATTCCGCCCCTGGCAGACCCGCGATACTGGAGGGCCTGCCCCATCCGTCACGAGACAGCACAGGAGGCGCCGGGTGACCGCCGTCCAGACCAGCCCCGAGCAGAACGGCGACGTGCCGGACGCGGCGGGGCGGGAGCAGTTCCCGGCCGGCGCGCAGGTCCTCGTGCGCGACGAGGTGTGGCTGGTCAGGAACGCGGTGCCGACCAGGGACGACGGCAGCCGGGTGGAGGTGGTCGGGGTGTCGGACTTCGTCCGGGACCAGGAGGCCGTGTTCTTCACCCGCCTGGACACCGTCGAGCTGATCGACCCGCGGGACACCCGGCTGATCGCGGACGACTCCCCCAACTACCGGCGCTCCCGGCTGTTCCTGGAGGCGGTGCTGCGCCGCACCGCCCTGCCGCAGTCGGAGCGGCGGCTCGCCCTCGCGGACTCCTTCCTGCTGGATGCGCTCCCCTATCAGCGGCGGCCCGCCGAGCTGGCCCTGTCCGGCGCCAATCTGCGGCCGCGGCTGCTGATCGCGGACGTGGTGGGCCTGGGCAAGACGCTGGAGATCGGTCTGACGCTGGCGGAGCTGATCCGCCGTGGCCGGGGCGAGCGCATCCTCGTCGTCACCCCCCAGCACGTCCTGGAGCAGTTCCAGCACGAGCTGTGGACGCGGTTCTCCATTCCGCTGGTCCGGCTGGACTCGGTGGGCATCGAGCGGATCCAGCGGGAGATCCCGGCGGGGCGGAACCCGTTCACGTACTTCAAGCGCGTGATCGTCTCCATCGACACCCTCAAGAACACCGACCAGTACCGCCACCACCTGGAGCAGATCCGCTGGGACGCGGTCGTCATCGACGAGTCGCACAACCTGATCAACCGCGGCTCGCTGCGCAACCAGCTCGCCCAGACCCTGGCACCGCGCACCGACGCCCTGATCCTCGCCTCCGCCACCCCCCACAACGGCGACGCCCGCTCGTTCGCCGAGCTGATCGGGCTGCTGGACCCGGCGGCGATCCGTGATCCGGAGAACTACCGGGCCGAGGACATCGAGCACCTCTTCATCCGCCGCACGAAGATCAGCACCGAGGTCCGGGAGCAGATGAAGGGGCAGTGGGCGGACCGCGGCCCCTCGCAGGCGGTGCACTGCCCGGCCACCCCCGCCGAGGAGAAGGTCTTCGAGGAGCTGGCCGCCGTCTGGCTGCCCGAGGACGGCCGCCCGTCGGTGAGCTCGGTCCCGCTCTTCCCGTACACCCTGCTGAAGTCCTTCCTCTCCTCCCACGCCGCGTTCAGGGCCACGGTCACCGCGCGCACCAGGACCCTTCAGAAGAAGGACGACCCGCGGGGCACGGCGGCCGAGCTCGCCGCCCTGCACCGACTGGCCGAGCTGACCGCGGACCTGACCGAGGCCGACTCGGCGAAGTTCGGCGCGCTCGTGCGGCAGCTGAAGGACATCGGGGTCGGCCCGGCCTCGGACACCCGCGTCGTGGTCTTCTCCGAGCGCGTCCAGACCCTGGAGTGGCTCGCGGGCGTCCTGCCCGCGGCCCTCGGCTTCCGGGGCCGCGCGGCGAAGGACTCACTGCGCGTCATGCACGGCGGTCTCTCCGACGAGCAGCAGATGCGGGTCGTGGAGGAGTTCGGGCTCGCCGGGGCACCGGTACGGATCCTGCTGACGGGCGACGTGGCCTCCGAGGGCGTCAACCTGCACCGCCAGTGCCACCAGCTCGTGCACTACGACGTGCCCTGGTCGCTGATCCGCATCGAGCAGCGCAACGGCCGCATCGACCGCTACGGGCAGGCCCGTCCGCCGCAGTTCCACGCCCTGATCCTGACCAGCGGGATCGAGGGTGCGAAGGACGACACCCTGGTCTCCGAGCGGCTCCTGGAGCGGGAGGACCAGGCGCACCGTTCGCTGGGCACCGCCGAGGCCGTCACCGGCCTGTACCGCGCGGAGGCCGAGGAGAAGTCCCTGATCCAGGATCTGCTGCGCGGGCGGACGGTGGACGAGTCCCTCGACGGACACCGGTCCGACGAGGGCTCCGGCACGGCGGCGATGGACGACTTCCTCGCGGACTTCTTCGGCGAGGTCGGCGAGGTCGGCGAGGTCGGCGAGGTCGGCGAGGAGCCGGACGCGCAGGCCCATGCCGCCGGGGCCCCGGGCGAGGCGGCCGGAGAGAGAACGGCCGCGGACGCGGGCACGGCGACGGGCTCCGTCCTCCCCCGCCTCTTCGACTCGACCGCCCACTTCCTCGACGAGGCGCTGCGCGAGGTCTACCCGGACGCCCGCGAGCGGCTGGACCTCGACCGCGACGAGCAGTCCGGCCTGCTGTCCTTCCGCCCGCCGGCCGACCTGCTGCACCGCCTCAAGGCCCTGCCCGTGGACTACCTGCGGGAACAGCGGCTGCGCGAACGCCTCCTGGTCACCTTCAACCGGCGCCTGGCCCAGCACTCGCTCCAGCGGGCCCGCGAGGCGGGTTCCACCTCCAGCTGGCCGGAGATCTCCCTGCTGACCGATCTGCATCCGGTCGTCGAATGGCTGACGGACAAGGTGCTGGTCCGGCTCGGGCGCCAGGAGGCGCCGATGATCACGGCCAACGTGACGGAGCCCGTCTTCCTCGTGCAGGGCGTGTACGCCAACACCCTGGGCAGGCCGACGGTCGTCAGGTGGATGGGCGTGACGCGGCACGGGGCCGTGGACGACGACATGGTGTCCCTGCTGCGCCGCTCCGGAGTCGGCCCGACGATGGCGAACAAGCTCCGCTACCGGGACCCGGCGCCGCTGGCCGAGGCCGTCCCGGACGCGCTCGCCGCCGCCGAGGCCTTCATGCAACGCCACCGGGACGCCTGGGACCGTCCGCTGCGCGAGTCGATCGAGCACCACAAGCTGCGGCTGGGCGACTGGGAGCAGCCCACCCTCGCGGGCGAGCACACCAAGCGGCGGCTCACGGACCTGGCCGACGATCTGCTGACCACCGGGCAGCGCCCGATGCTGCGGGTCCTCGCCGTCCTGCTGCCCGACCCCGACGCCCCGCCCGCCGCCTCCGTGTCCCCGTCCGCCGCGCCCGCCGCCCGCTGAGAGAGCACCTGCCATGACGTACGACTCCCTGGTGAACCGCGGCGACTACTTCTCGGCCCACTACCTGGCCGAGGTGCTGCCCAAGGACCTGAAGACGGGCCTGCTCCAGACGTGGAAGGAGCGGGAGGAGGCGGCCGGGCCCCCGTCCGGGGCGGGTGGGACGGCCCCCGCCGAGGACCCGGGCACCGCGCGGGAGGACGCCGCCACGGCCCTGCCCGTCACCCCGCGGGCCGGGCTGCGGGCCCTGCGCCGCGACTACTTCCGGGCCCGGTCCTTCTTCGCCCTCCCGGAGGACGCCGAGGGCTCCGCCGCCACGCCCGACACCGGGAACGACGCGGTGACGTACGGCGCGCCCGCCTGGCGCGAACGGGTGCGCACGCTCAACGCGGACGTGCTGCGCGCGCTGGGCTATGACGCGAAGGCGGGCACGCTCACCGTGGAGCGGGCCGGCCAGAGTTACGAGGTGACGGTCGCCCACGCCGAGAAGGGCCTGGTCGCCCTCGACTGCGGCTGGGCCGCCGAGCCGGACGCCGCCCTGGACCCCGACGGCCCCGGCCGGCTCCTGGAACCGGTCGCCCTGGACGGCTCGACCAGCCTGGCCACCGGCTCCAAGCTGGCCTCGTTCCTCTTCGCCTGCGAGGACGCCCCCCGCTACGTCCTGCTGCTGGTCGGCGGCGTCGTCGTCCTCGCCGACCGCATGGTCTGGGGCGAGGGCCGCTATCTCGCGGTCTCCCTGGACCTCGCGCTCCAGCGCAACGACACCCGGGCGGGCGGCGAACTCGACACCGTCGCCGCCCTGTTCGGCGCCGACTCGCTCCGCACCCCTGAGGAGGGCGGCGAGAACCCCCTCGCCGCCCTCGTCGGCAAGTCCACCAAGCACGCGGTGGGCGTCTCCGGCGAACTGCGCGACGGACTGCGGCTGAGCGTGGAGCTCATCGCCAACGAGGTCCTGGAGCGCCTGCGCGAGCAGGGCGTGCACCCGCAGGACATCGGCGAACTCCCCGAACTGGGACGCCAGCTGACCCGCGAGTCGCTGCGCTACCTGTACCGCATCCTGTTCCTGCTGTACGCCGAGGCCCGCCCCGAGCTGGGCATCCTGCCGTCCGACTACCCCGAGTACCAGCTGGGCTACGGCCTCGGGCGGCTCGGCGAACTCGTCGCGGAACGGGACCTCGTCGACGAGAAGTCACGCCGCGGCTTCTACCTGTACGAATCCCTGGACCTGCTGTTCCGCAAGGTCCAGGACGGCTACCGGCCGCGCCGCACGCACGGCGAGGCGACCGGGACGGCGGAGACCGGCGATGCCGCCGACGCCACCGGTTCGAAGACCAGCGAGGACCTCGGGCTGCGCTTCGAGCCGCTGCACTCCACGCTCTTCGAACGCGACTCGATCCGACTGATCGGCGCGGACACCGTCACCGACCCCCGCCACGACGCCGACGAGGCCCTCGCCCGGGGCGAGTCCGTCCGCTACCTCGACACCCGGCTGCGCAACGCGACCCTGTACGAGGTCCTGCACAAGCTCATGCTCACCAAGGGGAAAAGGGGCGAGCGCGGGGGCTTCATCTCGTACGCGCAGCTGGGCATCAACCAGCTCGGCGCGGTCTACGAGGGCCTGATGTCGTACTCCGGCTTCATCGCGGGCGAGGAGCTGTACGAGGTCGCCAAGGGCGGCGACCCGAAGGACGGTTCCTGGCTGGTGCCCAAGTCGAAGGCCGACGAGTACCCGGACGCGGTCTTCGTCCGGCGGCAGGACCGCAACACCGGCGAGGAGCTGCGGGTGCGCTACGCCCCCGGCTCGTTCGTCTACCGGCTGTCCGGCCGCGACCGCCAGACCTCGGCCTCGTACTACACCCCGGAGTCGCTGACCAAGGTCACGGTGCAGCTGGCCCTCCAGCACCGCCTGGACCAGGACGGCACGGTGACCGAGGCGCGCGAGCTGCTGGACTGGAAGATCTGCGAACCGGCCCTCGGCTCGGGCGCGTTCCTCAACGAGGCGATCAACCAGGTCGCCGCCGAGTACCTGCGCCGCCGCCAGAAGGAGCTGGGCCGCTCGATCGACACCGAGCAGTACGCCGTCGAACTCCAGAAGGCCAAGGCGTACATCGCCCTGCACAACTCCTACGGCGTCGACCTCAACGAGACGGCGGTGGAGCTGGCCGAGGTCTCCCTGTGGCTCAACACCATGCACCCGGGCATGGAGGCCCCCTGGTTCGGCCTGCACCTGCGGCGCGGCAACTCGCTGATCGGCGGCCGGCGCGAGGTGTACGGGCCCGAGCGCCTGAAGAAGGGCGGCTGGCTGGGCACCACCCCGGAGCGCCACCCGCTGGCGGACGCGCAGGCGGGCGTAACCCTGCCGGAGGGGGCGGTGCACCACTTCCTGCTCCCGGCAAAGGAGTGGGGCGCGGTCGCCGCGGAGAAGGAGGCGAAGGCGCTCGCACCGGAGGCGGCGAAGGCGCTCGCCGCCTGGCGCAAGGCGGTCGCCAAGTCCCCGACGGCGAAGCAGACGGCCCGGCTGCAGGGCCTGGCGCGGCGGGCCGAGTACCTGTGGGACCTGGTGGTGCAGCGGCTGACGATCTCCGAGCGGGAGATCTCCCGGCGCGTCGACGTGTGGGAGGCGGAGGCGGACTGGCTGCGCTCGCCGAAGGAAGCGGTGCCCCGGGAGAAGGTGCTGGCCGACCTGACGGCGGTGGACACCCCGTACTGGCGGCTGAAGAAGATCATGGACGCGTGGTGCGCGCTGTGGTTCTGGCCGGTGCAGGAGGCCGGGCTGCTCAACGGCACGGACGGGCGGTACGAGCGGGCGGAGGCCGCGCCCGCGCGGGGCGGGGCCGGTGCGGGGGCATCGGCGGCGTCGGACGTGATCCGTACGTACGAGGAGGTCGACTTCCTCGGCAACGTCACCGTGAAGGAGGTCAAGCGCGGCGACATCGACAAGCGACGCAAGGGCAAGCGGCAGGGCGAGCAGGCCTTCGCGGGCCAGCGCCGCGAGGTCATCCCGCTGGCGGACCTGGACGACTGGCTGGACTTCGCGGAGGCGCTGCTCGGCACCCACGACGTGCCGGCGGAGTCCCTGGTCGCGTCCTTCGACTCGCTCGGCGCGCTGGAGCAGTACGAGGACGAACTGCCGGACTGGATGGGCATGGACCGCTCCCACTGGCTGGAGAGCCGGTTCCCGTGGGTGGGCGTCGCGAATGACGTGGCAGCCCAGCAGGGCTTCTTCCACTGGGAGTTGGAGTTCGCCCAGGTGTTCGGGGGGCGGGGCGGGTTCGATCTGCAGGTGGGGAACCCGCCGTGGGTGCGGCCTCGATGGCAGGAGGACCTGGTTCTGGCGGAGCTGGACCCGTGGTTCGTATTGGAAGAGAACCCCAGTGCGGCATACTGGAGGTTGCGAAAGAGTGAGTTGCTGAGCGCCGAGGAGCGCTACCAGCGTTTCCTCCTCGGCGAGTTGGCAGTGCATGCAGGTTCTGTAGCCACATTGGGCAGCGCAGCATCGTACGCCCTGCTGGTAGGAACGCAGGGCGACCTGTACCGAGCGTTCATTGCACAGGTATGGCAGCACCTTTCTCCGCGCGGTAACGCGGGTCTGATCCATCCTGACACGCACTTTGGCGGCGCGAGGGAGGGAGCTATCCGGGCTGCCGCATACCGGCATCTTCGAGTGCACGGACATTTCGTGAACTCATCTAGGTGGGCCTTCGATGACCTAAATTGGTCCCAAGAATTCGGAATGCACATCTACGGGAGTCCACGGGAGCCTGACTTCCTGCACTTGAGCGAGCTGCGCGGCGCTGACGTGTTGCCCGACTCGCTTGCCCACGACGGGAGCGGCGAGGCACCCGGCATCAAGCACAACGGCTCTTGGGATATCCGCCCACACCGTGAGCGCGTGGTACATGTCAACAAGGAACTATTGACCAGTTGGCGGACCCTTACCGGCTCGGCAGGTTCAAGCGCAGAGAGTCCACTGCTGTACGCCGTTCTACAAGGTGAGCAAGGCGCCATCGAAGCGCTGGCCTCATACGGCATGAGCCTGGCGGAATTCGATCCGCTGATCACGAGAGGCTACGACGAAGCTAACTCTAAGCGGGAAGGTCTGATCCGTTGGGGCAATCAGAGAGTGCGCTCTCTTTCAGATGTCATCCTCCAAGGGCCACATTTCGCTGCATCACTCCCCTTCTCCAAGGAACCGAGAATCCCCTGTCGGAGCAACCGGGACTGGGACTTGCTCACCCCAACGCAGCTTCCCGAGGACTATGTACCCGTAACAAACTACGTGCGCGCGCCTGGCGGAGAGATCGGTTCCAAGCCACAGGAGAATTGGCATGGAAAGCCGCCCACAGAGTACTTCCGACTGTCCTGGCGAAGGATGATCCCCTTCGATAGCAGTCGCTGCCTGCACGCTGCCCTTATCCCCCCCGGCCCAGCCCATATCCACACCGTGTTCTCAGCAGCTCTACCGGACGACCGGCGCACTACGCTCAACGTCGGCTTCTGGGCTTCTCTACCGCTCGACTACCTGCTCCGCATCACGAGCCGCTCGAACCTCCAGGTCGCAGAAGCCCACAAGATGCCCGCACCGGATCCTCAGCACCCCCTAGCCCCTGCTCTCCTCCTCCGCACCCTCCGCCTCAATGCCCTCACGAACCATTACGCCCCTCTCTGGGAGGAGCTGTTCGACCCCCGCTGGGCGGGCTACGAGGACTGGGCCAACCAAGGTTGGCCGCGCCTGAAACCCCTCGCTTCCGGCCTCAAGCCGACCTGGGAATACACCACCCCGCTTCGAGCAGAGGACGAACGCCGTGCTGTGCTCGTCGAACTCGATGCGCTGGTATCCGTGTGGCTAGGTATCTCCGCTGACCAGCTGGTCGCGATCTTCAAGTCCCGCTACCCGCAGCTGCACGACTACGAGGCGAAGACCTGGTTCGACGCCAACGGCCGTAAGATTGCCGAGAACTTCAACACCTACGGCCACGGTCAGACCAAGCAGGACTGGCTCGACTTCGAAGCCCACCTCGCCGACCCCGCCAACACTCCGCCCCCCGCCGGGTACGTCGCGCCCTTCTACAAGGCCGACCGTGAAGCCGAGATGCGGGCAGCGCACGCGCACTTCCAGGCGCGGCTGGACTCGGAGATCGCGGCCGGGCGGTGGACACCCCCGGCACGCAAGGCAGCCGGGGAGAACGCAGCGTGACGCGTGGCTGCCCCGGACCCAGAGGTCCGGGGCAGCCACGTCGTGGTTCTACCGGCTGGCGAAGCCGACGAACGCGGTCCAGGCGCATGCGTCGACCACGAGTCCAGGGCGGCTCGTGTCCTTGGAGTCACGCACATGGACGCTGCTCGCGCATTCAGCCACCTCCACGCACTGACCACCCTCGCCACTGCTGTAGCTACTCTTCACCCACTGAAGGTCTCGCACGATCGGTTCAGCCGCTGCCTTGTTCATGTCGCTCCAAGCAACTTCTCAATGAGGTCCAGCGATTCGCGAGGCGTGAGGGCCTGGGCGCGGAGAAGGCCGTACTGTTCTTCCAGCTCCCGGACAGACTTCCGCTCCGTGTAGAGACGACTATGGTTGTACGCCTCCACGTAGGCAATCCTCCGCCCCTCAACCGTTTCGATCAAGGTGAAGGGTCCGGCCAAACCAGCATGCTCCTGACGCCTGTTCGGCATCACCTGAATCTCCACGTTGCGCCGCTGACCGCAGAGCAGAAGGTGCTCCAGCTGGCCGCGCATCACAGCTTCGCCACCGAGCGGCCTCGTCAGCACAGACTCCTCGATGACGAAGCTGATCGTAGGTAGCGGCTGGCGAGCGAGGACGCCTTGCCTGGCCAATCGGGCCTGAACACGCTCATCGATCGTCTCCTCACCCAGAAGAGGACGCCGCATCGTGAAGACGGCCCTGGCGTACTCCTCGGTCTGCAGCAGGCCGTTGACCACATGTGTGTCGTACACATGCAGCTCAACCGCCTCCGCCTCCAACCTGGCCGCGTCGCGGAAGAACGCCGGGTACTGCGCCCGCGCGACCTCCTCCTTCATCTCCTTCAGGACCTCGCCCGCGTCCAGCAGCTCGTCCGCCTGGTCGATGAAGCGGGGCGGCGGCACACGGCGGCCCTGCTCGTACGCCGCGATCGTGGACACGGAGTAGCCCAGCCGCGCGCCGAACTCGGGCCGCTCCAGGCCCGCCCGCAACCGGAAGCGTTTCAGCTGCCGTCCGAAGACGCGCAGCATGCCCGAGCCGGGGTCCGGCGCGTGCCCGGAAGTCGTGTCGTCGCCTGTGCCGTCGCCGGTGTCGCCGTCCGGTCGCCGGGTGGGTTCGCTCATGCCCTGGATCACCTCCACCGGCCAACGCCGCTGCTCGTCGGCCGTCACGCTCCGCCTCGCCTACACACCGCCTCACGCCGCCTACCGCTACCGCGCGTAGGCGCGTCGTGTCTTACCGACCGTAGGCGGGCGACGGGAGCGTAGGCCCCATGAACAGCGAAACATCCCCCGTACCAGTGGTCCTTGAGTTCTCGATGCGCTTCACGTCCTCGCCGCGCGGCGCCCGTCTCGCCCGCCGTCTCGTCTCGCACCGGCTCGACAGCTGGGGCCACCCCTACGCGTCCACCGCCAACGAGTCCCTGACGCTGATCGCGGCCGAGCTCACCGGCAACGCCGTGCGCCACGGGCATGTGTCCGGGCGGGACTTCCACCTCCGGCTGACCGGCACGGCCGACACCCTGCGGGTCGAGGTCAGCGACACCCGAACCGAACGCGTACCGCCGCTCTCCTCCCACGAGCCGCCCGGGGACTCCGAGTCGGGGCGCGGTCTGCTCCTGGTGGAGCGGCTGGCGAGCCGGTGGGCGGTCGCGCCCCGGGTCGGGGGCCCGGGGAAGACCGTCTGGGCGGAGCTGTCCATTTCAGGCCAATGACCAGCGGGTTTTCGGCAAGCGGCAGCCCGGCTGTCGGTCGCTGCCGCTAGCGTCGTCGGTCCGTGTGCCCGTGTACACCGCACGGGGAACCAAGGGGGACACCGAACGTGCGCACCACCCACAGCGACCCGGCCGCCGGCTACCGCGTCTCCATCGTCGACGAGGACCCGCTGCGCGCCCGGCGCGAAGCCCGCGAACTGCTCGCCGCCCTGGCCGAGAGCGACCCGGAGGCCGCCCTCGACGTTCCGGGCGGCCCGCAGGAGAGCGTCCGTGCCACCGACAAGGGCGGTTCGGTCGCCGACCTCATCGGGCTGGTGTTCAGCGGTGGCTCGCTGGCCGCCGCCGGTATCCAGGTCTGGCTGGCCCGGGTCCCGCAGCGGACCGTGGTCGTCACCCGGCCCGACGGCGCGACGCTCACCATCACCGGCAAGCAGGCCCGCGCGGACGAGGCGCGGATCGAGCGCTTCCTCGAAGACCCCCAGGGCCCGGCGGACGGCGACGGCACCAGCACCGGCACCGGCACCAGCACCGGCACCGGCGGCGACGAGGACGGGCCGGGCACGGCGTGAGCGGCAACGACCGGTACG
Source organism: Streptomyces sp. NPDC048001 (assembly GCF_043203115.1). Classification (NCBI taxonomy): domain Bacteria; kingdom Bacillati; phylum Actinomycetota; class Actinomycetes; order Kitasatosporales; family Streptomycetaceae; genus Streptomyces; species Streptomyces sp. NPDC048001. The sequence goes on along the minus strand of NZ_JBIDBN010000005.1, from coordinate 239,916 downwards.
CCATGCTCATCGGCGTATCCACGTACGACAGCGAGCGCTACCACGATCTGCCGCCGGTCCGGGCGGACCTGCACTACATGCGGGCGGTGCTGGAGAGCACCGAGATCGGCATGTACAACGAGTGCGCGATGGTCGCCGAGCCGACGCGCGCCGACATGCTGCACGCCATCGAGGAGTTCCTGGAGGAGCGGCAGTCCAGTGAGACCGCCCTGCTCTACTTCAGCGGGCACGGGGAGTTCTGCGAGGCCGACGGGCAGCTGTACTTCCTCACCCGGGACGCCGACCCGGAGGACCTGCCGGGCACCGCCGTGCCCGCCGAGTTCCTGGAGCGGATGCTCCAGTCCTGCCGGGCCTCCTCGAAGGTCGTGCTCCTGGACTGCTGCTCCAGCGGCTCCGTCGTCCAGGGCTGGACGGCCAAGGGCGCTTCGGACGAGGGTCAGCGGCCCGCGCCCAGCACGCTGCTGCGGCCGACCGGCGTGTACTTCATCACCGCCTCGGACGCCCTCCAGGCCGCCTCGGCGATGGCACCGTCCGGGTCCTCCCTCGGCACCTCCCGGTTCACCGGCGAGATCGTCGAGGGGCTGCGCAGCGGGCGGATCAAGGACAGCGGCTGGATCACCCCCGACGACCTGTTCGAGTACCTGACCGCGCAGATGGTGCGCAACGGCGTCCCGGAGGAGCAGCGCCCCACCAAGTCCACCATCCGCGCGACGCACTCCCTCCCGCTGGCCCGCTCGGTGGCCCGGTCCGTCCAGCTGCCCGCCCCACCGGCCGGTGCCGCCGGGCCCGCCCCGGTCTCCCCGGCGCTGCGGAAGGCGCGGCTGCTGGCCGGGCAGGACGCGCAGGACGGCGTCGACCCGGCGCGGCTGCTGCGCTACTACGCACACTGTCTGGGCGCGCAGGCTGCGGCGGGGATGCGGCCCGACCGGGACAGCGGCCGCGGCTCGGCGTACTTCCTGCTCGGGCAGGGGTCGGAGACGATCCAGTCCGGCCTCGGGTCCGGCCTTCCCGCCCCCGCCCAGCTCCCCAGGCCCAAGAGCAGCGGCGCCAAGGTCGACGCGTCCGCGCTGCAGGAGTACTGGTACGGCTATCCGGCCGTCACCCTGCCCGAGCGCGGCCAAGGCGGCCGGGGGCGGGCCGCGGTGCAGATCGCGCCCCTGCTGATCCAGCCGATGGAGCTGGCGCCGGACGAGGACGGCCGGGACCGGCTGCGGCCGAGCGGGGTGCCCTCGCTGCACACCGGGATCGTGACGGAGCTGCTGGCGGACGACGCTGCCGCGGAGTTGCTGGCCGACTGGCAGCCGAGCTGGCAGGAGGGCAACGGCGCGCAGATGGTCAAGGCGGTGCGGGAGCTCCTGACGCGGCTCGGGCTCCCGGAGTTGGAGCCGCTGGACCTGTCCGCGCTCAGCGAGCGGTCCGTTATGGACTCCCTGCGGCCCGGCGCCCACAACGCCGCTGTGCTCCTCGCGCCCTCCGGGGTGGAGCGGCTGGCGACCGAGGCCCTGGTGGACAACCTGCTCCAGATCTCCACGCGCACCGGGCAGATCCCCGGCACCGCGCTGGACGCGCTCCTGACGGGCGGCGGCGGGGGTGAGGACGGCGGCGCGGGCACGGCCCCGGTCGTCGTGTCGCCGGGGCCGTGCAACGAGAGCCAGGAGCGGGTGGTCGCCTCCGCGATGACCCGGCCGCTCACGGTCTCCACGGGACCGCCCGGGACGGGCAAGAGCGAGGTGGTGACGGCCGTGGTCGCCACCGCGGTCGCCGCCGGCCAGTCGGTGCTGGTCGCCTCCACAAACAACGAGGCCGTGAACGTGGTGGCCGAGCGCTGCGACGCGATCTCCCCGGGGCTGCTGATGCGGACGGGGAACGCGGAGGCGCTGGAGCGCGAGGCCGCGAAGCTGGAGCGGCTGCTCGCCGAGCCGGTCGAGGCCCCCGCGAGGGGTGCGGCGACGGTCGCGGGCGAGCTGCGGAACCGGCACGGCCGGGCCGCCGCGCTGCGGGCGGAGGCGGCGCGGTTGGTCGGTGACGAAGCACGACTGCTTGAGCTGCTGCGGGAGCGGGACCACCGGGCGGACGGGCTCGGGCTGCCGGTGGCGCTGGTGGAAGGGGCGTGGGCCGAGGACGGGGTCGCCGCACTGGCCCGCTGGGAGCAGCGGGCGCGGAAGGCCGCCGCCGCGGGCTGGTTCGCCCTCGGCCGATGGCGCAGGGGGCGGGCGCTGGCCGCGTTCGCCGCCTCGGCCGGGGAGGCCCCGGCGAGCCCGTGGCCGGCCTGGGCGGCGGAGCGGCCCGTACCGGCCGGGCTCCTGCTGGACCTGGCGGAGCTGTCGGCCGTGGAAGGGGCGGTCCGGGAGCTCGTCCCGCAGCTCCTCGGCCGGGACGAGGAGGCGCTGAAGCAGGCGCGGCTGGCCGGCGGTGCAGGGCTGTCGGAGACCTCGGCCGAACTGGCGCGGGCGGTGGCCGCCGAGGCCATGGCGCGGGGGCGTTCGCTGATGGGCCAGCGGCTCCAGGCGCTGCGCCGGCGGTCCGGATTCCAGAAGAGCCAGCGGAACCTGATGGCACATCTGAAGGGGTGGGCGATCAGTACGCACTCGGTGCGCCAGCTCGAACTCGCCCCGCAGCTCTTCGACCTCGTCGTCATCGACGAGGCGAGCCAGTGCTCCATCCCCTCGGTGCTGCCGCTGCTGTTCCGGGCGAAGCGGGCGCTGGTCATCGGTGATCCCATGCAGCTCGGGCACATTCCCGGGATCACGGCGCAGCAGGAGCGGCAGGCCCGGGTGCGGGCGGGGCTGAGCGCGGCGCAGCTGGAGGACCACCGGCTCGCGTACCACGTGTACGCGTCGTACCACGCGGCCGCGCAGCACGGGGAGGCGGCGCTGCTCCTCGACGAGCACTACCGGTGCCATCCGGCGATCGCGGAGGTCGTCAACGGCTACTGCTACGCGGGCCAGTTGCAGGTCCTCACCGATGTCCGCAGGCAGGTCCCGGCGCTCGACCCGGCGGGGTCGGCGGATCCGGCTCCCGTGCTGGGCTGGGTGGACGTGCCGCACGGCGAGTCCGCGCGGGGCGCGGGCGACCGGTCCTGGCGGAACGCGGCGGAGGCCGCGCGGGTCCGGGAGACGGTGGACCGGCTGCTGGCGCGGCTTCCCGAGGAGGCGACGGTCGGGGTGGTGACCCCGTTCCGCGCCCAGAAGGAGGCCCTGGCGCGCGTGTGGGCGGACGACGACCGGGTGAGGGTCGGTACCGTGCACGCCTTCCAGGGCGGTCAGCGCGACGTCATGGTGCTCAGCCCGGTGGCCACCGGCAACACGCCGCCCCGGACGACGCACTGGGTGGCCCGTCAGGTCAACCTGTGGAACGTGGCCGTCACCCGGGCGAAGTCGCAGCTGATCACGGTGGGCAGCCAGGGCTTCTGGCAGGGGCAGGCAGGGCTGCCGGCGCTCCTCGCGGACCGCTCCGAGGTGCTGGGCGCGGACTCCTCGGCGGGTGCGGGCGGGTTCGTGGCGGCGCAGCCGCGGACCGGGATGCGCGCGGAACTCGCGGACCGGCTCCAGGAGTACCTCGGCGGCCGCGGTGTCACCGATCTGGAGCGCGAGGCCGTGGTCGGCGGGCACACGGTGGACCTGCTGTTCACCGTGGACGGGGCGAACACCGCGGTGCTCGTCGACACCGGCGCGGAGCACGACCGTGACCCGGCCCGCCATCTGCGGCTGACGCACGCCCGCGGTGACCTGCTGCCCGGGCTGCCGTCCGGCGGCGCGGGAGCGAAGCCCGGGCCGGTGGCCCGGACGGTCCGGGTGCCGGCCTGGCGGATCCTGGCCGGTGAGGCGGCGCTGGAGCCGCTCCTCGGCTGAGTGCCTGTCCGGGGCGTCCCCGGTCCCGGAGGTCGGGTGCCGCGCGGTGTCCCGGCCTCAGGGCCCGGTCCGGGGCGTCAGGCTCCGGACGGCGTACGTCAGGTGCTGGACGTTGGCCTGCTGCAGCCAGATCGCGGCGGTCCCGGTGCCTTTCGGGCCCTGGCCCCGCGCGCAGTCGCGCAGCCAGGTCTCGGCGGCACTGGCCGCGGCACCGCGGAACTCCGGCAGCGCGACGAGCTCCCGGGCCCCGGCCCGGACCGCCGCGGCCCGGTCCTGGCCTCCCGTCGGCACCTTCACGAGGACGAACGAGTCGCCGGTGGTGTAGCGGAGCACGCCCCAGGGCGGGCCGCCGGTGCCCGAGGAGGGGCCGCGGGTGATGCCGCGGGCGGAGTCGGCGCCGTAGTCCCCGTACACCAGGCGGCCGAGGTAGCTACGGGGGCTGCGGTGCAGTTCGTGCCAGAGGTGCCAGTCCGTGCGGGGTTCTTCCGCCCTCCCGTACTCGACGAGTTCCGCGGTCACGTCGGGAAAGCCGCCGCCCAGGACCGCCGCCGTGCGCCAGGGCGTCAGCGGCATCAGGGCGTCGAGTGCCCGCAGCGCCTCCTTCGCCGTGTCGGTGCGGTCGGCGCGGACGGCGCCCAGGTCGAGCAGCAGGTCCGCCTCGACCGCGGGGTCGAGGCGGGCGAGCAGGTCGCGGACGCCGTGGCCGAGGGCGTCGTCCCACTCGCTGGGCACCATGACCCGGATCGCGAGCCCGCTGCCCGTGCGCCGCGCGCTCTCCAGCGTGGTGGCCTGGTGGTGCCGGGGGCGCTCGGGGCCGGTCACCGGGCGCAGCGGGCTCACCTCGGCGACCGCGGACAGCACCGGGGCCAGTGCGGCCAGGTGGTCCTCGTCGGCGAACGGGGCGTCCACCCAGGCCGGATGGTTGCGGTGGACCTTGCTGACGGCGAAGACGTCCCTCTCTACGCCCGCGGCGAGGACGTCCGGAGGCCGGCCCGCACGGGAGGGAAGGTTCCACAGCGGCACGAGGGCACGCTGCACGGATGGGCTCAGCTGCCGGTAGGCCGTGCGGGCGTGCGGCCTCGCCGGAAGGACGGGAACGTACAGCGGTGCGGACATGGCGGCTCCCCCTCGGCTCGGCCGGTGTCCTCGTCTCGCGCGCTGCTCCCTCGTCGTCTCCCTGGCTCCTGCCAGGGTCCGCTGCCGCACCGCCGCAGGGAATGGCGCCTTTTCGGCCTTCCTGGCCGAAACCTGGAAGAACCTGGTAGCGCTGTGACCGGAGAGGTACTGTTCGTCAAGCTCGGCAGCCGAACCCCACGACGTCTGCACGTACCTGACCGTGCGTCTGCCGTGGCCCCGCTTGTCGACCCCGGCCGTGCCGCGCCCGGCTGCAACACGATTGGGCACCCGCGTGAACCACCGGATCCCCGGACCGACGGTCCGGCAGGTGTGCGCGCCGGCGAACGCCGGGCCGCATCCGGGCCCTCCCGCCGCCATGCCCCGCCCGCACACGGCGTGCGCCTCGGCCGCCCGCCCCGCGCCCACCGGCGGCAACCGCTCCCCCGTCCCCGCCGCGAGGGGCGTCGCGGTGGGCCGCGGAACGACATAGCCCCAGCTCACGGCCGACGCGCACAGCGCTCTACGGTGGAACGGATCAACATGGCATCGGCAAGGCGAAGGGGACCGTCGTGAAGCCCACCATGGCCGCCGCCCAGCTGCGCGGCAGTCTGACGCAGTACCTCACGACGACCTACGCCCTCGCCGACGAGGACACCCGCCGGGCCCTGGAGCGGTTCCTCGGGCACCCCGAGACGGGCATCTTCCGGGGGCCCTACCTGCGGATCAGGACCCCCTTCCACCTCGCCGACGACACCTGGCGGCGGGAGCTGGAGTGGACGGCCGGCTTCCCCGGCTTCGCCCCCTACCGGCACCAGGCCACCGCGTGGGCGCGGCTGTCCACCCTGCACGGTCCCGCCCGGCCGACGCTGGTGACCACCGGAACGGGCTCCGGCAAGACCGAGTCGTTCCTCGTCCCGGTCCTCGACCACTGCCGTCGGCAGCGGGCCCGGGGCCGCCACGGCGTCAAGGCCGTCCTGCTGTACCCGATGAACGCCCTCGCCACCGACCAGGCCGGCCGCATCGACGAGTACCTGGCCCGGCCGGAGCTGGCCCAGGTGACGGCCGGGCTCTACATCGGCGACCGGCCCGACACCGACTTCCGCCGGGTGATGACGCGGCGCGAGGAGATGCGCGTCTCGCCGCCGGACGTGCTCATCACCAACTACAAGATGCTCGACCTGCTGCTGCAGCGCGGCGAGGACCGCCCACTGTGGGAGGACGCCGACCTCGCGTACGTCGTGCTGGACGAGTTCCACACCTACGACGGGGCGCAGGGCACCGACGTGGCGATGCTGCTGCGGCGGCTGGCCGCCGCGACCGGGGCGTCGCGGCCCGGCAGGCCGCTCGGGTCGATCTGCCCGGTGGCGACGTCCGCGACCCTGGGCGAGGGCGCGCCGGGGAAGGAGGCCGGCGGCATCCTCGACGTGGCGTCCCGGGTGTTCGGCATGCCCTTCCCGGCCGACGCCGTGGTCGGCGAGGAGCGGATGTCGGCCGAGGAGTTCACGGGCGCCGTCGACTACGAGCTTCCCGAGCCGCCCACGCCGCAGGAGGTCGTCGAGTTCTCGGGCGGTCCCGGCGTGGAGGCCCAGCCCGCCCTGCTGGACCTGGACGGGCTGGCCACCAGGCTGCTGGGCCGCTCCGGTCTCGACGCCTTCCGCATCGGGCGCCTGCTGAAGCGCCACGACTTCACCCACGGTGTGCTGTCGCTGCTCGGCGGGGAGCCGCTGGACGAGTGGGGCCTGCGGGACCGGCTGGCCCGCTTCGGCTACGCCTGGGGGCGCACCGCGCGGGAGAACCCGCAGCTGGTCCTGCAGGCGCTGTCCCGGTTCGTCGCCCTGCTGTCGGCGGCGCGGGACCCGGAATCCGACGAACGCCGTCCCCGCCCGCTGCTGCACATCGAGGCGCATCTGTGGGTCCGGCCGGTGACCCGTGTCCTGCGTGGTGTCGGGGCGGCGCCGGAGTTCCGCTGGTACGAGGACGACCGCACCGCCGCCCGCCGGGCCGCGCTGCACGCGGCCCCGCCCGGCGAGGAGGAGGCCGACGGATCGTCCGGCGGCTGGCCCTCGCCCTCGTCCCGGCCGCAGCCGCTGCCCGGGGCCGACACCGCGGTCCGGCCCGCCGAGGTGCACCTGCCCGCGGTGTACTGCCGCAACTGCGGCCGCTCCGGCTGGGCGGCGCTGTCCCCCGAGGCGGATCCCCAGCGGCTGGTCATGGCGCAGGATCGGATCTGGCGGGCGGCGGTGGGCCGGGACAAGCGGCGCATCCGCTACTTCATCGCCGCGACACCGAGCGAACGGCAGCAGATGCTGGACGCGCTCAGCGGGGCGCGGCCGTCGGACGGCGGGGTCGACCCGCTGTCCGTGGTGGTGCTGGACGGCGGGCAGGGCACGTACCGGCTGCCGGCCGTGTCGGACGCGGGCGAACTGGTCGACGCCTGGTTCGCGCTGGCCGTCCTGGACAAGAAAACGGCCGACCGGGCCGCCAGGGACGACCGCTGCCCGGCCTGCCACACCGACAACAGCATCCGCTTCCTCGGTACCGCGCAGGCCGCCCTCGCCTCGGCGACCGTCACCCAGCTGTTCACCGGTGGCGACATCGCGCTCGTGCCGGAGGAGCGCAAGACGCTGCTCTTCAACGACTCCACCCAGGACGCCGCCCACCGGGCCGGATACGTGGCGAACGCCTCGTACAAGTTCTCGCTGCGTTCGCTGCTCGCGCACAACCTGGACGCGTCGGGCGCGCCGACCGCGCTCAACGACCTCATCGGGCACGTGCTGGAGTCGGTGGACGACCCGGAGGCGCTGGCCGCCGTCGTGCCGCCCGACCTCCACGACGAGCCCGGGGTCGACCGGCTGCTCTCGGGGCGCGGTACGGGCGACGCGCGGACGTGGAAGCTGATCGGGGAACGCCTCGCCTTCGCCACCGTGATGGAGTTCGGGCTGCGCAGCAGGATGGGGCGCACCCTGGAGCTGACGCGGACCGCCGCCGCCGAGGTGGCGGTCGCGGAGCCCGAGCGGGTCACCGCCCTCGCCCGCGACCTCCATCTGTCCCTGCCGGGCCAGTTGCTGGCCACCGGCGGACTGCCCACGCCCGAGCGCTACCTCGCCTATGTGCGCGGCCTGCTGGAGCGGCTGCGGCTGCGCGGCGCAGTGCACCACCGCTGGCTCGACACCTGGATGAAGGAAGCCGGCACGAACCGGTACCTGATCTCCGGCCGCAGGCCGGAGGGCATGCCCGCGTTCCCCGAGGGCGTCGCCCCGCCGCGCTTCCTGCTGGACGGGCAGAAGGACCGGTCGGAGTTCGACGCGATCACCGGGCGTCTGGGCTGGTACCAGGACTGGACCCGCCGCTGCCTGGGCCTGGACGCGGCAGGTGCCACGGAGTACCTGCGCCGTCTGCTGCCCGCCCTCGCCGACGAGCGGGTCCTCGCGGTGCGCACCGCACGGGACCGGCAGACCCGGCTCTACGGACTGCAGCCGGGACACATCGAGGTGCGGCTGCTCGACGACGCCGTCGTCAACAAGGCCTTCGTCGGCTGCGAGGACTGCGGCTGGCAGCAGGTGGTGGCGCCCGAGCGCCGCACCCGCTGGTACGGGCACCCGTGCCCGCGCTACCGGTGCAAGGGGATGCTGACCGCCCCGCAGCCGGGCATGCCGCGCAGCGGGGCCGGCGTCTCCGGGTTCGGCTCGGCGGTCCGCGAGCGCGACTACACCGGCGACTACTACCGCCGGCTCTATCTGACCGGCGGGACGTTCCGGGTGGTCACCGCGGAGCACACGGGCATGCTCGGCAGGCCGCAGCGGGAGCGTGTGGAGCGCGGCTTCAAGGCGGGGACGCACTACACCGATCCCAACGTGCTGTCGTGCACGCCGACGCTGGAACTCGGCATCGACATCGGCGAGCTGTCCGCCGTACTGCTCGGCTCGCTGCCCGGCGGGCCGGCCAACTACGTGCAGCGGGCGGGCCGTGCGGGCCGCCGGACCGGCAACGCGCTGGTGGTCGCCTTCGGGGGACGCCGGGCCCGCGACCTCTACTACCTGGATGCGCCGCGGGAGATGATCGCCGGGACGATCCTGCCCCCCGGCTGCTATCTGTCGGCGGTGGAGATCCTGCGCCGCCAGTACACGGCTCGGCTGCTGGACCTCGCGGCCGGAGGCGGGCTGCGGACCTCCGACGGCGAACCGCTCGCGCCGGTGCCCCGGTTGTCCTCGGCCCTCTTCGGCACCACGGGCTGGTGCCAGGACCTGGCGGACGCCGCGCAGACCCACGGGGCGGCGCTGGTGGAGGACTTCCTCGCACTGTTCCCGGCCGGCGACGGCCCCGACGGTTTCGACGGCGGGGGTGTCTCGGCCTATGCGGCCGAGGAACTGCGCTCCTATGCCACCGGCGGCATCGTCCGGGCCCTGCAGGAGGCGGAGGAGGACTGGACCGGCCGCCGCGAGGAGCTCCGCCGCAGGATCGCGGCGATCGACGAGGCCGCCGAGCACCTGGTCCGCACCGACGCCGTGCAGGACCGCGAGCGCCGGGAGCTGCTCGCCGAGCGGCGCGGCGCCGGGGATCTGCTGCGGGAGCTGAGCCAGTCCAGCGCCCACGGCACCCTGGTGGAACTGGGTCTGCTGCCGAACTACAGCCTCACCGACACCACCACGCAGCTGGAAGCGACGCTGTACTGGACCCAGACCCCGGACGAGGAGGACGGCGGCCGGGAGGACGGGGCGGGCGGCGACCCGGCCCAGCGGGTGTACCGCAGCGAGACCAGGGACTACGAGCGCTCCCGCAAGCTGGCGCTGACCGAACTGGCCCCGGGGAACAGCTTCTACGTCAACGGCTACCGGCACGTCGTGCGCGCGCTCGACGTCGGCACGCCGGACCGGCGGGCCTGGGCGGAGTGGCGGCTCTGCCCCTCGTGCGGGTACGCCCGTACGCACGACGCGCGCAGCGACACCAGTCCGTGTCCCCGCTGCGGCGGGCGGGAGATCGCCGACGCCGGCTGTGTGCAGTACGTGCTCCGGCCGCGGCGCGTCGTGTCCCGGGACAAGCGGGACGACGCCCGGGTGCGGGACGACCGGGACGAGCGGGACCGGCGGCGCTACGCGGTGCTGACCACGGTCGACATCGACCCGGAGCGGATCGCTCCCGGTTCGTGGCGGCACGAGACCGCCGTGTTCGGCGTGGACTTCACCCGCCAGGCGACGATCCGCACGCTGAACCTGGGACTCGACCGCGAGGAGGGCAGCAGCACCGTGCCGCTCGCCGGTGCCGACGTGCGGCTGAACCCCTTCTACGTGTGCACCAGTTGCGGTGGCGCGACGGCGGAGGGCCGCCCCGTGGTGGACGTGGCCCAGCACGCGCTGACGGAGTCGGGCGCGGCGAGCACCGCGGCCGCCGCCCACCACCTGCTGTGGTGCCCGCGCCGTCGAGTGAGGACGGCCGGGGCGGAGGAGCAGCAGGGCAAGGGGCAGGACGTACCGCTGCTGCTCGCGCACGAGCTGACCACGGAGGCGGTCCGGGTCCTGCTGCCGGCCTCCGTGGCCCGTGCCAAGGAGCGGCTGGCCTCGTTCACGGCCGCGCTGTTCGTCGGGATCGCCGCGCAGTACGGCGGCGATCCCGACCACATCGACATCGCCGAGGCGACGATGCCCGACCATGCGGGCGCCGACGGCTCGGACTGGCCGCGGCGCTTCCTGGTGGTCTACGACCGGTTGCCGGGCGGCACCGGCTATCTGCACCGGCTCGCCTCCGCCGACGGGTTCCGGGACGTTCTGCTCAAGGCCCGGGACGTCATCGAGAACTGCGCCTGCCGCGAGAAGGGCCTCGACGGCTGCCACCAGTGCCTGCTGCGACGTGTGCCGGCCGCCGACTACGACAAGGTCAGCCGCAACGAGGTGCGGCAGATGCTGGAGGATCTGCTCGGCGAGGACGGCTCGCGCTGGCGCACCTCCCCCGTCGCGACGACACGGCACATCCCGCTGGAGCGGCAGGCCGAGAGCGACCTGGAGATCATGTTCATCGACACCCTCCAGGAATGGGCGAAGCTCGCCGAGTCCGGGGCCGCGGCCGACGCGTACACCACCTCGGCCGGCACGTACGCCCTCGACCTGCGGCTGACGGGGGACGACGGGTCCACCCTGAGTTGGCGGGTCTCCCAGCAGCGCGCGCTGGACGGCACCCGGCCCGACATACTCCTGGAACGTCTCGACGCGCCGGGCCCCCGCGTCGCCGTCTACCTCGACGGCTACGCCTATCACGCGACTCCCGAGCACAACCGCCTGGCCGACGACGCCACCAAGCGGACCGCCCTGCGCAGTGAGGGACTGCGGGTGTTCCAGCTGACGTACGACGACGTCAAGGAGTGGCGCGAGCGGGTCCGGGACACCGGGTACGCGGGGGCGGGCCCGGCCGACCCGGTCTGGCTGCCCTACCCGGATCAGGCGCGGAACCGGGCACGCGACTACTACAGCCGGGTCGGCGGCGGTCTGCCCGGCGAGCTGTCCGACACCGTCTGGGTCAACCCTTCCCACCTCCTGCTCTCCTATCTGCGGTCCCCCGACGCCGCGCGCTGGCAGCGGCGGGCGGAGGCGGTCGCGGCAGGTCTGAGCGGTGCCGCCGCCGTCCGCGGTGCCGCCCTCGGGGCCGGCGTCCTCGTACCCGCCCTGGAGTCCGCCCTGCGGGGCGAGACGGTCACGGGCGCAGCAGGACAGATCCGGTTGGTGTACGGGCCCGACGGCTCCGGTTGCCGTCTGGTCCTGGTCGCGGACGGCAGGCGCACCCCTCCCGTGTGGACGGGCGTGACGGTCCTCGACGACAGCGCGGGGGCCATGGCCGACGCGCAGGCCCACCGGCGGCGCTGGCGGGCGTGGCTGTACTGGAGCAATGTGCTGCAGTTCCTCGACCACGGGGGCGGCGACAGCGCCCAGCTCACCACGGGCCAACTCGACGGCTTCACCGCCGAGGTGCTGACCGTGACCGGCGGTGAGGGCTGGTTGCCGTCCGCCCGGACCGCGATCCCCCGCACGCAGACCCCGCCGGCGTCCGCGGTGGAGGTCGGCGCCGTCCGGGACGTCGCTCCGGCGGCCGGTGACGGCGCAGCGCCCTCGCCGGCGGCGGGCGAGCGGGACGCCCGATGGGACGAGGTGCTGGAGTACCTCGACCCCGACGAGAGCGGCCTCGCCGAGCTGGCCCGGGCCCTGGCCGAGGCGGGCGTCCCCGCCCCCGAGGACGGCTACGAGCTGGACGAGCGGGGGTGGCAGGCCGAACTGGCCTGGCCGGCAGCGCGGGTGGGCGTGGTCCTCGCCGCCCGGGAGGAGACCGGGGAGCCCGACCACGAGGCAACGGACCGGGACACGGCGTTCACGGCGGCAGGCTGGGACGTACGCACCGCGGCGGCCTGGGAGGCCGCGGACCTGGCAGCCCGGGTGACGGGACGGGACCGGGGCACGCAAGACGACGGCACGGACAACGGGGAGCACACACGATGACCGCCACGGGCGTGACACTGCGCCTGCTCGACAAGGCCGACAAGGAGATCCTGAAGCTCCCCCGCACGGTCAAGGGCGCCTTCTTCGACTTCCAGCACAAGTTCAAGGCCAACCCGCACACCACCGGCCTCAAGCTCCAGCAGCTGAAGGGCGACAGCAGGCTCTGGTCCGCGCGCGTCAGCGACGACTACCGGGCCCTGCTGATCCGGCTGGCCGAGGGCGACTGGCTGATCGTCTCCGTCAAGCACCGCAAGGACGTCTACGACCGGCTGTCGGCCGGGGTCAACCAGGTCACCGGCGGTATCGAATACGTCGACCTGGAGGTCGTGGAGGAGAGCATCCTCCGTCGTCTCCCCGCTCCGCCGACCGCCCCGTCAGTCGCTCCCCAGCGGGCCGAACCAGCAGAGCCCCCACGACTTTTCGCGGCCTGGTCCGACGAACTGCTGACGGACCTCGGTGTCGCCGAACCGCTGCTCCCCGTCATCCGGACCCTCACCACCGAGGACCAGCTGCTGGGCCTCGTCGAGTACGCTCCGCAGCTCACCGGTGAGGTGCTGCTCGCGCTCTTCGACGGCACGTCCTACGACGAGGTCCTGGAGCAGGTGACCGCGCCGGTCGCCGCCGCCGACCCGGTCGACCCCGAGGACTTCCAGGCCGCCGCACAACGCCCGGCGACGGTGGTCACCACCTCCGACGAGGCCCTCCGAGAGGCCCTGGAGGGCGGCGACTTCAGCCGCTGGAAGGTCTTCCTGCACCCCACGCAGGCCAAGCTCGTGGAGCGGCGCTACTCGGGACCCGCCCGGGTCGGCGGAGGTCCCGGCACGGGCAAGACCATCGTCGCCCTGCACCGGGTGCGCCACCTGGTGGAGCAGCTGCGGCCCGGCCGCGACAAGCCGGTCCTGCTGACCACGTACAACAAGAACCTCGCCGCGGACCTGCGGTCCCGCCTGCTGGAACTGGGGGGCGAGGAACTGCTGTCCCGCGTCGAGGTCAGCCACGTCGACCAGCTGGCGCTGCGCATCGTGCGCGAGGCCGAACCGGGCAGCGGGAAGCAGGTGATGGACGACAGCCAGGCCGTACGGGAATGGCGGGCCCTGCTGGACGAGCTGGGCGAGGACGGCTGGGATCCCGAGTTCCTGCACGACGAATGGACGCAGGTCATCCTCGGGCAGGCCGTCGCCACACGCACCGACTACTTCCGTGCCCGGCGGGCCGGCCGCGGCCGGAACATCACCCGCGCCGAACGCGCCGCCGTCTGGCAGCTCGCCGAGCGCTTCACCCAGCGCCTGGACCGGCTGGGCCGCCAGACCTGGGACCAGGTCGCCGAGCGCGCCGCACGTCTGGAGATGGGACGCGAGCAGCGCATCCTCTCCCTCGCACGCCAACGGGAGGAGGCGGGCGGACTCGACAACGTCCACGTCCAGGACGGGTCGGGGGGCTGGCTGCGCTTCCGGTACCGGCACATCGTGGTGGACGAGGCACAGGACCTGCGGCCCGCGCACTGGAAGATGCTACGGGCGATGGCCCCCCGGGAGGCAGACGACCTCTTCCTCGTCGGCGACACCCATCAGCGCATCTACAAGAACCAGGTGACGCTGGGCAGCCTGGGGATCAACATCAGGGGCCGGTCGTCGAAGCTGAGCCTGAGCTACCGCACGACGCGTCAGATCCTGCGCTCCGCACTCGACGTGCTGGGCGAGACGGACTACGACGACCTCGACGGCAGCCAGGAGACGCTGGCCGGCTACCGCTCCGTGCTCAGCGGAGGCCGGCCCACCGGGCACGCCTTCCCGGACTGGTCAGCGGAGCGCGAAGGCATCGCCGCCCTCATCGAAGGCTGGGACGCGGACCCCGACCTGCGCATCCCGCACGAGCAGATCGCGATCTGCGTGCCGACGAACCAGATGGCCTCCGAGATCGGCTACACACTCGGGCTGCACGGCATCCGCCCGGTGGAGATCCGCGCCGACGGCCCCCACGGGGACGGCGGGGTGCACGTCGGCACGATGTTCCGGTTCAAGGGGCTGGAGTACCAGCGGATGATCATCGCGGGTGTCTCGGACGGTCTGGTGCCGCGGGAGTCCGTGAGCCGGTTGCGCACGAGCGACCCGGCCCGGCACCGGCACGAGATGCAGCGTGCCCGGTCCCTGCTGTTCGTGGCGGCCACCCGGGCCCGGGACAGCGTGGACGTCTTCTGGCACGGACGGCCCAGCCCGTTCCTGGGGCCCTCGCTCACACGGCGGGAGTAGGGGCGCCACCCGCCGGACGCCCCCTCACCCCGCCCCTTCGGCGGCCCCGCCCGGCGGCGGGCCGGGCAGGGGCAGCAGGATGCGGAAGGTGCAGCCGCGGCCCGGGGCTGCGTCGACGGTGAGGCGACCGCCGTGGGCGGTGACGAGGGCGTGGGCGATGGCCAGGCCCAGGCCGGAGCCGCCGGTGGCGCGAGTGCGGGAGGCGTCGGTGCGGTAGAAGCGGTCGAAGACCCGCGCGCGTTCGGCGTCGGTGAGGCCGGGGCCCCGGTCCGCGACCTCCAGGACCGCATGGGAGCCGGCGGTGCCGACGCCGATGCGCAGGGGCGTGCCGGGGGGCGTGTGGGTGACGGCGTTGCCGATGAGGTTGGTGACCACCTGGCGCAGCCGGGCCTCGTCGGCATGGGCCGGGGCCGTGGCGGGCGGTCCGCCGCCCGGACCGGTCAGCGTCACCGCTCGTGTGCTGTCGAGGGCGCGGACGTCGCGCAGGGCGTCCGCGGCCAGGGTGCGCAGGTCCATCGGGGCCGGGTCGAGGGCGGGTACGGGTTCCCCGGGGGCGGGCGCGCCCGCGGCGTCACCGCCCGCGGTGGTCCCGCCCGCGGTGTCCTCGTCGAGGCGGGCGAGGAGGAGCATCTGCTCGACGAGCCGGGTGAGGCGTTCGGACTCCTCCGCGATCCGGGTCATGGTCCGGTCGACGTCCTCGCGGGTGGGCGTCGCGCCCATGCGGTACAGGTCGGTGTAGCCCTTGATGCCGACCAGCGGTGTGCGCAGTTCGTGACCGGCGTCCGCGAAGAAGCGGCGGGTCCTCGCCTCGGCCTCGGTGCGGGCGCGGAAGGCCGTGTCGATCCGGTCGAGCATCCGGTTGAGGCAGGTGGTCAGGCGTCCCACCTCGGTGTGTGGGGCGGCCGGTTCGGGGATGCGGTGGGAGTAGTCGCCGTCGGTGATCGCGGTCGCGGTCTCCTCGATCCGGGTCAGGGGGCGCAGTCCCGAGCGGACGGCGAACCAGCCGGCGGCCCCCAGCAGCGCGAGCAGGGCAGAACCCGCGGTCAGGGAGAGGTTCCGGACCTCGGCGGTGGTGCGGTCGACCTCCGCGAGCGAGGTGGCCACGACGACGCTTCCCCGGCTCCCGGGGCCGTCCGGCGGGAAGACCTCGGCGGGCTGGGCGAGGGCGAGGACCCGCCAGTCGTGCCCGCCGTCGCGGGCGGGCACGGTGAACGGCCGGCCCTCGTGGGCGAGGACGGCCGGGCGGTCGAGACGGGGCAGCTCGGGGCCGCCGCCCGGGAGGACCGTACCGGTGTCGAAGGTGCTGCGGGTGGCCCCGGCGTCGTCCATGTACGACACGGTGGTGTCGCCGAGCACGTTCAGGGCGCGCACGCCGAGCGGGGTGCCGGTCCCCGTCGGGGGCGACAGCCGGGCGGCGACGCCTCCGGTCAGGGCGAGCCGGTCGTCCACCCGGTCCTGGAGGTAGCCGTGCAGGGCGGTGGTGACGAGCAGGCCAGTGCCGAGGAGCCCGACAGCCACCAGGGCGAGGCACAGGACCAGCAGGCGGCTGCGCAGCGACATCCGGCCCGACCAGGACGCGGCCCGGCCCGGGGAGGGGCGCCTCACGGCCGGGGCTCGCGGACCACGTAGCCGACGCCGCGGACGGTGTGGATGAGCTTGGGGGCCTCCGTGTCGACCTTGCGGCGCAGATAGCTGATGTAGGTGTCGACGATGCTGGGGTCGCCGCCGAAGTCGTACTCCCAGACGCTGTCCAGGATTTGACTCTTCGTCATGGTCCGGCCCGCGTTGGCGACCAGGAAGTGCAGCAGGCGGAACTCCGTCGGGGACAGCCGCACCGTCCGGCCCGCCCGGGTGACGTGGTGGCTGTCGGGTTCGAGGTCCAGGTCGCCGACGGTGAGCCGGGCCGGCGGCTCGCCCCGGGTGCGGCGCAGGACGGCGTGGATGCGGGCGATCAGCTCCTCCAGGTCGAAGGGCTTGGTGACGTAGTCGTCGCCGCCCAGGCGCAACCCGTGCAGCCGGTCCCGGCGCTCCTCGCGCGCGGTGACGAAGAGGACCGGCACGTCGCCGCCCCGGCCGGGACGCGGTGTGCGGGGCCGGGCGCGCAGACGGCGGATCACCTCGAAGCCGTCCATGTCCGGGAGCATGACGTCCAGGAGCACCAGGTCCGGGGTGCGCCGTGCGGCCAGGTCGAGGGCTTCACCGCCCGTGGCGGCGGCGTCGACCTCGAAACCGGCGTACCGCAGCGCGGTGCGCAGCAGCTCCCGGACGGTGGGCTCGTCGTCGACGACGAGCAGGTGGTCCGCGCGGCCCGTGGGACGCGCGGGGGGTGTCGGTGCCGTCATGTCCTGTGCTTCGCCGCCTTCCGAATGCCGTGGTGCCCCGTCCGGCTCGCGGGCACTGCTCGGCGCCCTCTCAGGAGACCACACGGCCGTCCTCGTCGGACCGGAGCCCGGGCGGCGCGGGAGCTGGAGTGGGAGCGGGGCCGGGAGCGGGCGGGGGCGCGGTGCCGGGCCGGCCCGTACGGCGTCCGCGCCGCCCGGCCCGATGGCCGTGCAGGCGGCTGCCGCCGTAGGAGGCGAGGGCGGCCACGGCGAAGGCGGTGAGCGCCGACGGCCCCGGGCTCGCGTCGAGGGCGGCCCGGAGGCCGCCCACCTCGCGTCCCATGAACTCGACGCCGATCCTGATCCCGCCGCGTGCGAGGAGGGGGAGCACCAGGGCCGCGACGCCGGCCACGGCGCCCGTGCGCAGGGCGATGTCCGTGTGCGGGCCCAGGAGCAGGCCGGCGTCCTCGCGCGCGGTGCGGGCCGGGGTGCGGGCCGCGGCGAGGTAGCCCGCGGCCGACAGCAGCAGGAGGGCGAGCAGCAGCCCGAACGCCCACAGCGGGATGCCCGCGGGCGCCAGGTGCCCGAGGTCCACGACCCGGTCGCCGCCCGCGCCGCCGTCCGGCCCGCCCGCGGCGAGCAGGCCGAGCAGCCCGCCGCCCTCGGGCTGCAGCCGCTGCACCCTCGCCTCCCAGGAGGTGCCCGTCCCGGCGGTGAGCAGGACCGCGATCATCTGAGGACCGGCGAGCAGCACCGTCCCTGCGGCCTCGGCGGCCCGCTCCCGGCCGGTCGGCGCCAGGGCCCCGGCGAGGAGGGCGGCCGCGGGCACGGCGCAGCACACCGCGGCCGCCGTCCCCGCAAGGGCGGACAGCACGGGGTTCCACCTCCGCCGGAGGCGGCTCAGCGCGAGGGGGCGCGGCAACGCCGTCCGGCGGGCGGCGAGGCAGCCGACCGCCAGCACGGCGGCCGCGCCCAGGACCCCGAGGAGCACGGTGGCGGCGGCGTCGGCCGAGAAGCCCACCGAGGACAGCCCCGGGGCGAGTCCGTCTCCGCCCCGGCCGCCGAACCTGGCGAGCAGGTCCGCCCCGGCGCCCCCGCCCATGCGGTCCCGCAGGCTCCCGGGCAGGCGGGCCGTGCCGCGGGCCAGGTGGGCGCAGACCGCGAGGGCCGCTCCCGTCACCGCCAGGGCCCCGGCGCAACGCGCCCACAGCATCGCCGGGGTGGGACGCGCCCGTCCCCTCAGGGGCCGGAAGAACCCGACCGCCAGGACGGTGGCGCCCAGGAAGGACAGTGTCAGGAGCGTCGCCGCCACCTCGCCGCTCGGCGCGAGCCCCAGGCCGCCGCCACCGCCGAGCAGTCCGGCGAGGCCCTGCGCGTCGGCGGGGGGCCCGGCCCCGGCGGGTGGTTCCAGGGTGAGGCTTCCGCCGACGGCCAGGCTCACCAGGGCGGGCACCAGGCGGGAGAGCGGTGCGAGGGCCCCGGCGCCCAGCAGGGCCAGGCCCGCCCAGGCGGTGGCGGCCATCGTCAGGAGCGCGGCTGCGGCGGCCAGGCCGCCGCCGAGGGCGTGGCGCCACGGGGAAGGGCGCCACGGGGAAGGGGAAGGGCGGTGCGCGGGTGCGGACATGGCGGGTTCCTCCGGGCGGGACGGGGTTCAGTTGCCGGGGACGCGGCCGGCGGCCGTACCGGCGGGGCCGGAGGCGCTCACCTCGGCCGGGCCGTCGTGCGGGGCGCCCGCCGGCGGCCCGCCCTCGATGTCGAGCCGGGGCACGAACCGGTCCAGCCATCGGGGCAGCCGCCAGGCGCGGCGGCCGAGGAGGGCGAGCACGGCCGGGACCAGCGCCATCCGGACGGCGAAGGCGTCGAGGAGGACGGCGGCACCGAGCCCGAAGCCGATGGTCCGCAGGATCTGCTCCTCGGACCCGAGGAAGGCGGCGAACACCGAGATCATGATGACGGCGGCGGCGGTGACCACCCGTGCGCTCTGCCGGAACCCGCTGACCACGGCGTCCTTCGGCGACTGCCCGTGCAGATACGCCTCGTGGATGCGGGTCACCAGGAACACCTCGTAGTCCATGGCGAGTCCGAAGACGACGCCGACCATGAAGACGGGCGTGATCGACACCACCGGCCCCGGTTCCGCTCCCCCGAGGACGGGCCCCAGCCACCCCCACTGGAAGACCGCGACCACCGCGCCGAGCCCGGCCAGCACCGACAGCAGGAAGCCGAGCGCCGCCTTGAGCGGGACGAGCAGCGAGCGGAAGACGGCGATCAGCAGCACGAACGCCAGGCCGACCACGAGGGCCAGATACGGGACCAGGGCGTCCGACAGCTTCTGCGCGACGTCGGCGTTCATCGCGGTCGTACCTGTGACGAGCACGGCGGCACCGCTGTCCCGGGCGAGGTCCGGTGCGCGCAGTGCGCGCACCAGATCGGCGGTCTCGGTGCTGCCGGGGGCCGAGGCCGGTACGACGTTCAGCACGGCGGTGTCGCCGGAGGCGTTCGGCTGCGGCCGTCCGACGGCCTGGACGTCCTCACGGCCGCCGATCCGCCCGGCGACCCGCCGGGCGGCCTCTTCGGCGCCCCCGTCCGCCCCGGTGCGCACGACCACGGTGAGGGGTCCGTTGAAGCCCGGCCCGAAGCCCTCGGCGATCAGGTCGTAGGCCCGGCGCTGGGTCGTGGAGAGCGGCTTGCCCTCGTCGCCGGGCAGGCCCGTCTCCAGGGACGCGGCCGGTACCGCAACCACACCGAGCAGCGCGGTCGCGCCGAGGAGCACGGCGAGGGGGCGGCGCACGACGAACCGGGCCCAGCGCACGCCCAGGTCCTGGCGCGGGGCCCCGTCCGCCGTGCGCCTGCGCCGCGGGCGGGACGGCGGGATACGGCGGCCGCAGAGCCCGAGGAGCGCCGGGACCAGGGTGAGGGCGATCAGGACGGCGACGACGACCGTGCCCGCGGCGGCGAGACCCATCTGCGTCAGCAGCGGGATGCCCACCACCCACAGTCCGGCGAGGGCGATCACCACGGTGAGCCCGGCGAACACGACCGCCGAGCCCGCGGTGCCGACCGCGTGCCCGGCGGCCTGTGCCCCGCCCCGGCCGTGGGCGAGTTCGGCCCGGTAGCGCGAGACCACGAACAGGGCGTAGTCGATGCCCACGGCCAGTCCGATCATCACGGCGAGGCCGGTCGTCGTGGAGCCGAGGCCCAGGGGTTCGGCGAGCGCCCGGATGGCGAGCGCGCCGATGCCGACGCCGAGCACCGCGGTCAGCAGCGTCAGACCGGCCGCGAGCAGCGAGCCGAAGGTGAGGACGAGCACCACGGCGGCCACCGCGAGGCCCACCGCCTCCGCGGTGTGGCCGGCGGCCCTGGTGTCGACGGCGTTGCCGCCCGCCTCCACGGTCAACTCCGGCGAGGCGGCCTGCTCGACGGTGTCCCGCAGCGCGCTGCGGGAGCCCTCCGGCAACTCGGCGGCGGGTACCCGGTAGGAGACCTGGGCGTAGGCGGTGGAGCCGTCCGGGCTCACGGACCCGGCCGTGAACGGGTCGGTGACACGGCCCACCTGCGGATCGTCCCCGAGGGCCCGCACCGCCTCCCCGATCGCCCCGCGCGCGCCGGGGTCGGTGACCTTCCCGCGCTCGGCGCGGAACACCACACGGGCCGTGGCGCCTTGG
Organism: Streptomyces sp. NPDC048001; assembly: GCF_043203115.1. NCBI lineage: Bacteria > Bacillati > Actinomycetota > Actinomycetes > Kitasatosporales > Streptomycetaceae > Streptomyces > Streptomyces sp. NPDC048001. The sequence continues at coordinate 219,236 of NZ_JBIDBN010000005.1, read as the reverse complement.
GCGTTCAGTCCGGGGAAGCCCTCCTCCAGGAGGTCGTACGCCTGCTGGGCCTCCGTGCCGGGCATGGAGAAGTCGTCCGGGGGCGCGGCGGGCGCCCGCCCGGCCAGCACCCCCGCCCCCACGAGCAGGACCACCCACAGCGATACGACCAGCCGGTGCCTGGAGAAGGAGAACCGGCCCAGTCCGGAGAGGAAGGTTGCCACGTCACAGGGCTCCACATCAGATCGGGGCTCACGGAGGATCCGTGCGTGACGCTCCCAGCCCCGTCTGACCGGACCCGGGGAGTTCCTGGGAACTTCCTGGGAGTCCGGCCGCCCGGCACGGGGCAGGACGGGCAAGTCCCCCGCCGCGGCGGCCGGATTCACAGAGGACTCCCGGGCTGCGGGGGGCCCTCGCGCGGTCCCGCCCCGGCGGGGCGTGACGGGCCGGGCGTGACGGGCGGGGCGCACGTGGGCGCCCCCGGACCGGCCGACGGGGTCCGGGGGCGGGGCGTCCCGACTACGGCCGGGGGGCAGCCCCACGGCAGCCGGGGGCGGCCGGGGGCGCTCTTCAGCCCGTCAGGCTCACTTCCGGTAGCCGAGGACGGTCATCATGCCGGACTCCGCGTGGTAGACGTTGTGGCAGTGGACCATCCACAGACCGGGGTTGTCGGCGTCGAAGTCGACGTCGAGCCTCCTGCCCGGCAGCACGATGGCGGTGTCCTTGCGCGCGCCGCCGTCCGGCAGAGCGAAGGTGTGGCCGTGCAGGTGCATGGGGTGCCACATGGTCGTGCGGTTCACGAAGGCCAGCCGGACGCGCTCCCCGGAGCGGACGGGGTAGCGCCGGGCGGGGTCGTACCTCTGTCCGTTGATGGCCCAGTCGTACGCCCCCATCGAGCCGGTGAGCCCCAACTCGATCGTCGTGTCCGGGCGTCGCGGTGCCAGCCGCACGGACTCCGCGGCCTTCAGCCGGGCGGCCTGCACGACCGTGCCGGACAGTTCCTTAGGACGCACGGAGGCCGTGGGCGCGGCTCCGCCGGAGGTGCGCAGGACGGCGAGCGCGGCGCCGCCCTTGCCCTCGGCGAGCGCGGTCAGGGGGAAGACCCCGTCCCCCGCGGTCACGAGGGCGTCGAACCGCTCCCCCATCCCGAGCAGCAGCGCCTCCGCCGGTGCCTGCTCGACGGGGAAGCCGTCGGTGTGGGTGACGGTCAGCCGGTGGCCCCCGAGGGCGACGCGGAAGGCGGTGTCACCGCCCGCGTTGATGATCCGGAGCCGGATCCGGTCGCCCGGCGCGGCGGTGAAGGTCTCCGGGTCCTCCGCCGTCCGGCCGTTGACCAGGTAGTACGGGTAGGCCACATCGCCCGCGTCACCGCCCAGCAGTTCACTCCTCGCGCCCATCAGCATCCGGGAGGGGCCGGACGGGGCGGGGGACGGGGACCTCCCGTCGGCCGGCTGCATACCCGGCATGGCATGGCCCTCCATGCCGCCGGAGGCTCCGTGGTCCATGCCGCCCATGCCCGCGCCGAGCTCGGCGAGCACGGAGTCCGGGGTGGAGCCGTCGACACCGTCGACCCAGTCGTCGAGGACGATCACCCACTCCTTGTCGTACGCCAGGGGCTCCCTGGGGTCCTCCACGATCAGCGGGGCGTACAGGCCGCGGTCCTGCTGGACACCCGAGTGCGGGTGGAACCAGTAGGTGCCGGGGTGGGTGACGGCGAAGCGGTAGTCGAAGGAGGCACCCGCCCTGATGTCGCGCTGGGTGAGCCCGGGGACGCCGTCCATGTCGTTGCGCAGGGCGAGGCCGTGCCAGTGGATGCTCGTGGGCACGGGAAGGCTGTTGGCGAGCGTGAGCGCGAGGGTGTCACCTGCGGTGACCCGGACCTCGCTGCCGGGGAGCCGGTCCCCGTACGCCCACGAGCGGACCGTCCGCCCGCCGCCGAGGTCGAGCGGGGTCTCGACGGCGGTGAGCTTGACCTTCCGCTCCGGGCCGGGCCTTCGCAGGGCTTCGGCCGCGACGATCTCCCTGCTGTCGGGCGTGAGGTAGCCGGCGGTCGGCGGTGTACCGCCGCCGTGGGAGGAGTGGCCGGGGGCGCTGCCCGAGCAGGCGGCGAGCAGACCGGTGCCGGCGGTGGCCAGGCCGGCACCGAGGACGGTGCGACGGGTGATTCGGGACATGACGGAGCAACCTCTGAACGTGGTCGTGTGATGCGGAAGGGACCGGTGCCGCTCACGGGGCGGAGCGGCCGGTCCTCCTATCTGCGCAGCGACGACAGGCGCGTCAGCAGGGATCCGGGCGGGGCGGGCGGCGGGTGCGCGCGGAGCGCATGGGCGAGGCGTGGCGAGGCCGCCACCAGGTCGCCGGTCGACGGCCGGCAGTGCGCGGCGCCTATCAGGAGCAGCGCCCCGAGGCCCGCGCCGAGCACGGCGAGGCACATGGCCGCGCCGTCCGAGCCGTGCACCGGGACGGTCTGGGCCCGGTGGAGGCTCCCGGAGGACGCGCTCCACTCGCCCGGCACTGCGGGGGCATGGGACTCCGCGACCGCGTGCGGGGTGTCCGGACGGGGTGCCGTGTGCTCGCCGGGGTGACCGAGACCGTGCATCAGCAGGAGGCCGAGGAGCAGCGCGGCGGCAAGGGCACCACGGCCCAGCCATCCCGTCCTCTCCCCGCGCACCGCCACCTCGTCGGTCCCCTTTCACGGCCAGGCCCTCCGGCACGTGCCCCATAGTACGGGGAGGGGGTATGGGGGACGTGAGTGGAGCCCGGGCCCGCGGGCGGGACGTCGGTGGGCCTCTCGCGCGTGCGGCCGGGGCGGTGCGGCGTTCCGGAGCGCCGCGACGCCGGGGCGGGGCGGTCGCTCACCCCGGCGTGTCGGCGCCGCGCCTCCGTCGGCCGCGCCGTGCCCGCGGTCCGGCTTCGGGGCGAGCGGGACGCCCGTCGACTGAACGCCTGCTCGCCACTGCCGTCCGGTGCCCCGCCGGTGCACGCGCCCCTTGGGGCCCCGGCCCCGGCGGGACCCGGCGCTCACTCCGCGATGTCGACGCCGTAGCCGCGTGCGAGGTCGGCCAGGCCGTGGTCGTACCCCTGCCCGACGGCACGCAGCCGCCAGCCCTCGCCCCGGCGGTAGAGCTCGGCGAGGATCATGGTGCGTTCGGTGGTGGCGGCGTCGAGAGTGGCCCGGGCGACCGGGGCCGCGCCGACCCCGGACGTGGCGGTGACCTCGATGGCCCCGACGTCGGCGAAGGCCGCGGCACCGTCGATCGCGGCGGCGACGACGACCCGCTGGATCTCCAGGGGCAGGCGCTCCAGGTCTGCGGTGACGGCCTGCTCCGTCGGACCGTCCGTGGCGAGGTGCAGTGTGCCGTCCGGGTGCTCGGGGGCGCCGTAGAAGACGAAGTCCTCGTCTCCCGGCACCTGTTCCCGCGCATCGACCGCGAACGCGACGACATCCACGTCGCAGGCGGTCTGCTGGCGCCACGTGGCGGCCACCGTCCATGCCGTACCGGTGAAGGGAAGGTCGGTGACAGCGCCTCGGACCAGGACCTCCGCCGCGTCCGGCCGGTCTCCGGCCCCGCCGGGCGCGGGGGCGGGCGTCTCCGCCGTCGCGGGGGCGAGGAGCCAGGCGGCGTCATGCACGCGGAGGTCGAGAGCGGCGACGCGTCCCATGCGCCGATCCGCCTCGCCTCCGGGCAGGACCACGACATCGGACACGCTGGCGGAGAGGTTGACCGCCGCGGAGGCGCCGAGGGCGACAGCACGTGCACGGGCCTCGGCGGCCTGGGGGTGCGTGCCGCCCAGGACCAGGACCCTGCGCCCGGCGAGCGACCGGCCCGCAGCGGGCAGGGCAGGTGCAGCCGTCTGCTGCGCCGGGACGCTCGCTGCCGGTGCCGGTGCGGACCGGACAGGCGGTGAGGCGGGGGCGTCCGCGGGCACCGGTGCGGCGCGGCGCGGCCGGACGACCCCCTTGGCCAGGCCTGGCCGCACGCTCCCCAGGAGCCGCACGTAGGTCGGTTCGTCCACGAGCGGGACGCCCTCGGTCGCGGCACGCAGCAGCTTCCCGGACGCGGCCCCGGGGTCGTTGGTGACGACGACACTGGTCCGGCCACTGACCGAGGTCATCATGTTCAGCCCGGCCGCCACCGAGCGGGCGACCAGTTGCTCACGGGAAACCCGGGTCTCGCCGGTGATGGCGACCTTCATCCCCTGCACCAGCTCCGCACCCGGCTCAAGACGCCCCGGATTCCGGTACGGACAGGGCGTCTTGGGGATGTACGGCCTGTAGTCCTGGCGGGGTGGGCACTCAAGGAGCGGCAGTGACAGGCCCAGTTGCTCCGCCGCACCCAGCGAGCCGCGCAGGATGCCGGAGAGCACCCGTACGTCGTCCCGCGCGTCGTGGGCCTTCTCCTGGGGCACCCCGTAGTGCACGGCGAGGGTGCCCAGTCTGAGGTCCGGAGTGGCAGGCCCGACCAGGCGGTTGAGAGCCAGCGTGCACAGCCGCCTGCTCACCGGCACCCAGGAGCGGACGCGGGCGAACTCATGGGCCAGGAAGTCGTAGTCGAACTGCGCGTTGTGGGCGACCAGTACACGGCCGCTGAGCAGCGCCCCTACCTGCGGCGCGATCTCCTCGAAGGTGGGGGCGTCGGCAAGGCGGGCGGAGGTGAGGCCGTGGATGTGCACCGGACCGGGGTCGCATCCGGGATTGAGGAGGGTGGAGAACTCCCCCGTCCTGTTGCCGTGTGCGTCCAGCGTGAGGACGGCGAGGGACAGGACACGGTCCCGGCCGGGTCTCAGCCCGGAGGTCTCCACGTCCACCAGTGCCCAGTCGTGGAAGTAGTCCGGAACAGCGGGCCACTTCGGGCTCGATGACCGCAGGACCATACGACTCCCCTCCCCCGGGTGCGGACAGCATGCGCTTCCCACAGCGGTGATCCACCGACGGGATTCTCGCACGCACCGAGTGCCCTTCGTGGTGGTTCTGCGACGGAGAGCCATCCGTCCGGAGGAGGTAGGGGGCCGGTGCCCGGCGGAGTCAGCCTCACCGCGGGTACGCCCTCCGACCGGCCTCCGGCGAACCGCTACGTGCTCCGGCTTCGCGGCGCCCCGTAGGCCCGTCGCCCCGTCCACGCTCCCCGGGGCCCTGCCCGGAGTCCTCCAGGTCTGTTCGGCCGCACCTGGGGAGGGCTGAGCCGGGGTCGGGGCGCCTCCGCACCGCGCTCCCGGCCCGACGGCGAGCGGCCGCCGCTGCGGGAAGGACGGCGCGCACCCGCCCGGCCCCCGCCTCGACATGCGCCGGGAGACAGGGTGACGCCTGCCGGGGAACTGAGTGGCCGGGAACTCCCCGCGCCGTGGGCTCAGCAAGGAGGCGTCACCAGCCGCGACGGGCTCCGCACGAGCGGAGATCCGCTGGAGGCACCAGTGGCGATCCGGCCCGTGACCGACTCGAAAGCCTCCCGCCGTCGGACGGAGCCTATGCCGTGGCCTGTGGTCACCAACTCGTCGTTTGCCCACACCATCCATGTGTGTTCAACGGCGGTCGCGCCGATCGCCGGAACTTCCGTCCAGCGAGATCGTGACCTACTGCCGGAGCGCCAGACGTACCCACGTTTGACGGAGTGAACCCTGGGAAGGGGCGGCCAACAGAGGTAAACAAGCCCCGACTTCTGACAGTTGACCGAAATGCCCCGCTGATCACCATTGACCCACACCTGACAAGAATGGTCCAGTTGGCGCCTTCGGCGATCACTTGCACCGGGCGAGTGAATCGCTCACATGGCCTTCAGGAGGGGCCTTTCTGTGAGAAGAGCTGCATCGGCTGTCGTCTTCGCGGCAGCGACACTCGTGTTCGGGATTGCCAGCCCTGCGAACGCCGGAACGTCTGGCGCCCAGGAGACCGCGAAGTGCGGAAACCTCAGCAACGGTGAAGTCTGCATCATCGGCCCGGACACCGGCAGGACCGGCACGTACCGCACCGAGTACTGCAAGAGCAGTGGCTCCGGTGACGTCTACGTGCAGCTCGGCTATCAAATAGCGTACGACGGGTCGGATTACAGCGACCTGCCGGCGCGGATCATGGACTCGCCCCTCTACGGGGTGTGGGCGGGGTCCTGTACGTCGTACTCCCGCCACCTCAATGTGAGCTCCGACAATTGCGTGCGGGGCATCATGAAGTGGCAGGACTACACCTACATCTCCAAGTGGCACTGCTGAGGCTCCTGAGAAGCGCCGTCCAGCCGTGACCGACCCCGCCGGGGGCGGAACCGGGGCACTGCGCGGGAACGGCCCTTCGGTGAGCGGCCGCACAGGAGGCTCCGTCGGGGCGAGAGGAAGAGAGAGTCATGTGGCGCGTCATCCTGTACCTGACGCCTGCGACGGTGGCGACGGCATTGTTGCTGACCCTCCTGGGGGCGCTGGGGCTACGGTGCGCCGCTGCCCGTTGGCCCCGGACTGTCGGTCGCATCGGCTCTCTCGCTCTCGCCCTCTGGCTGGCGCTCATCGCCGCGGCGACGTTCACCGCCTCTGATGGCAGTACCGGCGGAAGCGGCGGCAGTCCCTGGCTGAGCCCGGGAATGGAAACGTTGAGAGCGGACAGCGCTTACGTCACTGCCTATGAGAAGGAGATGGTGGTACGGCAGTGGGTAGCGAACGGGCTGATGTTCGTGCCACTGCCAGTGCTGCTGGCGACAGCACGCCCCGGCCTTTCGGCAGCGAAATGCCTCGGACTATGCGGAACGACGGCTGTCGTCGTCGAGCTTGTGCAATGGCTTGGGGGCAACGGACGGATCGTGGACCTCGACGATCTGCTCTTCAACTCCATCGGTGCAGCCGTAGGCGTCGGCTTCAGCGTGGCGGCCGGTCTGCTGCTGAAACGGCTCCGAGACCGAAGGACAGGCACCGAGGAGCGAGTGTGAACCTCACCCGGTGACTGCCGGCCTGCCGGCCGGCGTCAGCAGTTCCTCACACCCCCCGGGCCCGCTCGGCCCCCTCCCGCGCGGCAGCCACCTCCGCCTGCCACGCCCTCCGCGATCACACCCCGCACACGAGGAAGGCCCCTGCCCATCGAGGGGGCGCCCTCGACCACAACGCACCAAGAGCACGACCAAGGCCCGCACAACGCGCGGACTCTCAGGCAGGGCCGAGCGCCAACGCGCTTATGGCAGCGCCTTCGTGACGTGTCGTCACACCAGAGGTACGGATCTGACCGATCGTGATCGACGCGTGATCATTATTAGGGCGAAATGTCTGACTTGCACCAAGTAGGCACAGTGAAGATTTCGTAAGGTTCTTCTGACCTGTGCAACAAAACGGAGGGGATCTGGTGCTCAAACGCGGAGCCAGAAGCAGACAAGCCTCACTGGTACTTGGGATATCGATGGCGCTGTGCGGGCTGTCCCTGGGAGCGCTCGGTGGATCGACCGCCGCGGCGGCGTCGGGCTGCACCGCAGGAACGGAGTCGGACTTCAACGGGGACGGCATCCGCGACATGGCGATCGCCGACCCGGAGGCGACGGTCGCCGGGAAGGACGAAGCCGGGCTGGTCCGCGTCGTCTACGGCGGCGGCAAGGGGACGGCCACAGTCCGTCAGGGCTCCAAGGGTGTCACCGGCACCCCGGAGGCGGACGACCGGTTCGGCCACACGCTCGCGGTCTACGACGGCAACAAGGACGGGTGCAGCGATCTCGTCGTGGGTGTCCCCTATGAGGGCGTCGGCGCCGAGGCGGAGGCGGGTGTCGTGCAGGTGATCTACGGCGCTCCCGCAGGGCTCGGGGAAGGGCCCGCGGGCGTCAGCCTGATCCAGGGCACCGGCACCGGCAGTATCGCCCGTTCGGCTCCCGAGGCGGGCGACTGGTTCGGCTTCTCGCTCGCAGCCGGGGCCACCGCGGGCGGCGACCCCTATCTGGCCATCGGTGTGCCCGGCGAGGACCTGGGCACGACGAGGGACGCGGGCGGAGTCCACTACGTACGCCGGGACACCAATGTGACCCTCCATCAGGATGTCGCCGGGTTCGCCGGGGTGGCCGAGGAGAACGACCGGTTCGGCTACTCCCTCGCCGGCTCCCCCCGCCACTTCGCCATCGGCAGCCCGGGAGAGGCCATCGGCACGGAGAAGTTCTCCGGCGGTGTTCAGATAGTCGCCCATGAACCGTACTCCCAGGGCATGCCCGCGCCGGTCGCCGGGCTCGACCAGGACAGTCCCGGCATCAACGGGGCGGCCGAGGCGGACGACCGGTTCGGCGGCTCGCTGGCCATGGTTCCGTACCGTCCGTCGGGAGCTTCCGCGGCCACCGACTCGATCCTGGCGGTCGGCTCACCAGGAGAGGATCTGACCACGGGAGAGGATGCCGGACGCGTCGTTCTGATCCACGTCCAGGCATCCGGGAAGATCTCCCAGACGGCCGACATCAGCCAGAACATCTCCGGCGTCCAGGGAGTGGGCGAGGACGGCGACCAGTTCGGTCAGCACCTGACGGCTGTCAATGCCGCGCCGGCTTCCGTCGGTACTGCCTCGACGATGCTGCTCGCCGTGGGCATTCCCGGCGAGGACACCGCAGCCGGAGCGGACGTCGGCGCCGTGCAGGTGTTCCCGATGACCGGCCCCGTGGGCAAGGGGGCCTGGGTGCCGCAGAGCGGCCACGGACTCCCCCACGAGGCCGGTGAGCGTTCCTACCTCGGCAGCAGTCTGCTGGCGACGGCGGACCGCCTCCACGTCGGCCTGCCGTACGGGCCGACCGCCCAACGCGGCGTCTACGGCCTGCCCTGGGCGAACATCCTCTCCGGCGGAACCGGCGAGGTCACGGCCACCAGGCCCGGCGAGGGCGGCGTGCCTGCCGAGCAGACGTCCTTCGGTGCGGTGATCCGCTGATGAGCGCAGCCGCACCCCAACGCGGCACAGACCGACGGGGAAGAGAACACATGGGCATCCATCGGCGACGCGCCGCGTCGTCCCGTACGGCCGCCGGCCTCGCCGCCGCCCTCGGGCTGCTGGCCACCGGTCTGACCTGGCCCGCCGCACAGCCGTCCGAAACGACGGTCACCTCGGGTACCGCGGCGCGAGCCGCCGGCGCGACCGCCGGGACCGACGGGGCGCACGGCGCCTTCGGCGAGCAGACCGCGAGCGCAGCCGCCGAGAAGAACGGCCGGCGGGTCGAGGTCACCGGGCTCCGGCAGGAGCGGCGCGAGGTCTTCGCCAACCCGGACGGCTCCTTCACCGCGATCGAGTACACCGAGCCCGTCCGCACCCTGCGCGGCGGCGACTGGGTCGACGTCGACGACACCCTCGCCCAGCGCGAGGACGGCAACTGGTCGCCCAAGGCGGCGACCGTGGAGCTGGAGTTCTCGGGCGGTGGCGAGGGTGCCTTCGCCCGGATGCGCAAGGCGGGCCGGGAGTTCGCGCTGACCTGGCCGGGCGGTGCACTGCCCGCGCCTCACGTGGAGGCCAACACCGCCACGTACCGCGACGTACTGCCGGGCGTGGACCTCGTGGCGAAGGCCGAGGTCGACGGACTGGGCCACCTCCTGGTGGTCAAGACGGCGGAGGCGGCCAGGAACCCTGAGCTGGCACGCATCGAACTGGGCGTCAGGACCGAGGGCCTGAAGGTCGAGGAGACCGAATCGGGCGCGCTCCGGGCCGTCGACGCCACGGTCGGCGGCACGGTCTTCGAGGCGGGCCAGCCTGCGATGTGGGACTCGGCGGCTGTCGCGGAACAGCGCGCGGACTCCCCGGGCGGCCCCGCACCGCAGCTGGCAGCGGCGCGGCCGGTCTCGGTCCGCACCACCGCGTCGGCCCGCGCCGCCACCGAGCCGCAGGCGAACCCCGAGGTGCCGGCCGGCGCGGCGGAACTGGACGGTCCCGGCGGCGGTGGCGCCACTGCGGCAGTGGACCTGGAAGTGGGGGACGAGAAGCTCACCCTCGTGCCGGACACCAAGCTGCTGAACAGCGAGGAGACGGTCTACCCGGTCGTCATCGACCCCGTTTCCAAGACCACGCACCGCTCTGCCTGGACCGCCGTGATGTCCGGCATGCCGAGCACCAAGGAGTGGAAGTACTCCGGCAGCGCGGGCGTGGGCAAGTGCCCGCTCAACTACAACCCGACGAGCTGCAAGAACGTCGGCGTACGGCGGACGCTGTACACCGTGCCCACGTCCTTCTACAAGGGCAAGCAGATCCTCAAGGCCACCTTCTCGGCCCGCGTCGAGCATGTCTACTGGGCCGACGCCAAGGCGGAGCCGATCCAGCTCTACCGGATCGGCGGGAAGAACCACACGATCACCTCGTCCAGCAACTGGAGCAACACCAAGGACGACTGGGACGACCTCCTGATGACGGTGGACAGGAAGATCTCGCCGACATCGTGCTCCAGCTCGGCGAACCTGCACTTCGAGGGCGGCGAGCTGACCAGCGAGCTGAAGACCGCGGCAGGCGGCGGCTGGTCCTCGCTGTCGCTCGGGCTGAAGGCCGGGGACGAGAGCAGCTACGCCGGCTGGAAGCGCATCTGCGGGAACACCTACCTCTCCGTGGACTACAACAACCCGCCGAAGCAGGTGGACTCCCGGCTGATGTCGTCGTCCCCCGGCGGCACGTGCGTCTGGGGTGCCGGCCGGCCGTACGTCGAGGAGCCGCCGGAGCTGCGCGCCGAGGCACGCGACCCGGACCACTCCTCGTCCGGGACCGACAAGGTCAAGATGCAGTTCCAGGTGGACTGGACGGATTCCGCGGGCAAGGCGCAGTCGTACACCTACGACACCTCCTACAAGGCGCCGAACGCGGGCACGGTGTTCCGCCACCGGGTGAAGTCGTCGATCCCGGAGAACACGGTCGTCTACTGGAGCGCCCGGGCCTACGACGGTGACGCCTGGGGCGAGTGGAGCCACGCCGGCAGTCCGCAGCGCTGCGAGTTCGTCTACGACGCCTCCAGGCCGGGTGCACCGCTGGTGAGTTCCGCGCAGTACCCCGACGACGAGATCTGGCACCACGGCGTGGGCACCGCGGGGACGTTCACCTTCAGTCCCGACACCGAGGACGGCACCCCGGACGATGACCTGGTCGAGTACCGCTACGCCTTCGACGGCGATGCGGTGAAGACGATCGCGGCCGACAAGGCCGGGGGCTCCGCCTCGGTGACCTGGACCCCCCAGAGCGCGGGCCGCCACTGGGTGACGGTGGAGGCGTTCGACAAGGCCGGTCACTCCAGCACACGGGCCCAGCACGAGTTCCTGGTCACCGACGGCCTGCCCGCGGCCGGGCAGTGGAACCTGGCCGACGAGGAGGGCGTCGCCGACGCCCACGACGAGTCGGGCCGCAACCCCGCGGCAGCAGGCGGCGGGGTGAGCTTCGGTGTGCCGGGGCCCGGGGGCGGCGCCGACTTCGCGGCTCGCCTGGACGGCTCCCGGAACGCCTACCTGGACGTCGGCCGGACCGTCGTGGACAGCGACGCGAGCTTCAGCGTCAGCGCCTGGGCCCGCCCCGCGTCACTGGACCGGGACATGGCCGTCGTCAGCCAGGACGGCACCGGCGAGCCCGGCTTCGTCCTCGGCTACGACGCGGCTGCCGGCTCCTGGGCCTTCTCCGTCCCGGTGTCCGACGTGAACACGCTCGGACACTGGAAGGTCAGCGCGGGCGTCACTCCCGTCAAGGACCAGTGGGTGCTGCTGACCGGCGTCTACGACGCCCACGCCGCCGGCGGGCCGGAGCTGCGGATCTACGTCAACGGCCAGGCCAAGGGCAGCGTCGGGCGCCACTCCCACTGGACCTCGTACGGTCCGCTGCAGATCGGCCGCACCCTGGGCAAGAGCGGCTACCGGGACCACTTCCACGGCGACCTGGCGGAGGTACGGGCGTTCGACCGCGTCCTGCCGCCCGCCCAGGTGGCCGAGCTGATGACGGTCGCACCGCAGCGCAGGGGCTACTGGATGCTGGACGAGGCCCCAGGCGGATCCGCCGCCAACACGCAGCAGGGCGGCGAGCCGCTGACGCTCGCGGGCGGCGCCTCCGTCTACCAGCCGGATCCGCTGTTCGGCTGGCCCACCGCGCTGGTCGGCGAGGGGCATCTCGAGCTGGACGGATCGACCGGCCATGCGGCGACCGAGAGTGCCCCGGTCCGGGGCGACTCCAGCTTCACCGTCGCCGTACGGGCGCTGCCGACGACGCTCGACCCCGAGCGGTCCCAGACGGTCATCTCACTGCCGGGTGCGCACGCGGACCGCTTCGCCGTGCGCTATCAGGCGACCACAGGGCAGTGGGAGCTGGTCGTGGCGGAGGAGGACACGTCGGGGACGGCGACCGTGAAGGTCACCGACGACGTCCACCCGGCCACGAACGAGGGATCGGGCCAGCATCTGGCCGTCGTCTACGACGCGTTCGCCAACGAGCTGCGGCTGTACGTGGAGGGGCAGCTCGCCGACTCGGCGATCACCTCGGACGACACGCTGTGGAAGGCCACCGGCGGCCTGCAGGTCGGCCGGTCGGCACTGGGCGGCGGCGAGTACTTCGCAGGCGCCCTGGACGAGGTCCGGGTGTACGCGGGTGCGGCCGACCCGCTCGCCGTCCGGCACATGGCACAGATCACCGCCAGGCCGGACATCTAACGAGCGCTCGGGCGGGCCGGTCCGGTTCCCGGACCGGCCCGCTCAGGCAGCTCTTCATGAAGACGCCCGCATGGGCACAATCGGGGAGATCCAGTGAAGTCCTTCAGAGGACGATTGTTGACCCGGCGCATATCGCGCCGCTGGGCGGGATCGGTCGTCATCGGCCTGAGTCTCGCCCTGTCTGCGGGGACGGTGCAAGCCGTTCCGGTGGAAGCCGCAGGCACAGACCGGCCGGGCGTCCAGGACCTGGGCGAGCCGGCACAGGGGAAGAACGCCAGGACGAAACCACGCGGTGCCGACCCGGCGGCAAAGGCCGCGGTGGAGACGCTCGACGCGCCCGAGTGGCCGGACGGCGACAGCACCACGCTGCGCGTGGGCGCACAGCTCGGCAGCCGCGACGGCGTGCCCAAGGGCGCCGCGGCGCCCGGCGGTACCGGCGACACCGCCACGATCGGCGGACTTCCGGTCACCGCGAGCGACGCACACATCTCGGCGAAGGCCACGGCCGGCAGCGAACACTCCTCGGCGGCAAGGGCCGGGAGTCCGGCCCCGGACCGCGTGCGGGTCTCGTCGCTGGGCCAGGAGCGGGCCGCCGAACTGGGCAGCGCGGCGCTGCTGCGGGTGCAGCGCGCGGACGGGGTGGAGACGTCCGCACCGGTCGAGCTGACCGTGAACTACGCGAAGTTCGCCGAGGCGTACGGCGGCGACTACGGGGCCCGTCTGCGGCTGGTGGAGCTTCCCGCCTGTGCCGCCAAGGCGACCCCGGGCAGCAGGGACTGCCCCGAGCTGCCGAAGCCGCTCGACTCCCGGAACGACGCGGACGCCCGGACGGTGACCGCCACCGTCGAGGCCGACGCCGACCGAGCGGGCCTGTCCACCCATGCGGGTGAGGCGGCCCCCCTGCTGGCCGTCACCGGCGGGGACTCCTCCTCGCAGGGCGACTACAGGGCGACTCCGCTGTCGCCTTCGTCGAAGTGGTCCGTGGCCAACTCGTCCGGCGGGTTCTCCTGGAACTACCCGATCCGGACGGTGCCGACCCCGGGCGGCCTGACCCCGTCGGTCGGGCTGGGCTACTCCTCCCAGGCGGTGGACGGCCGCACCTCGGCGACCAACAACCAGGGTTCCTGGGCCGGTGAGGGCTTCTCCTACGAGCCCGGCTACATCGAGCGCCGCTACAAGCCCTGCTCGGACGACGGCCACAAGTCCTCCGCCGAGCAGTGCTGGGCGTTCGACAACGCCACCATCATGCTGGAGGGCGCCTCCGGTGAGCTGATCAAGGATGACACCTCCGGCAAGTGGCATCTCGCCAGCGAGAACGGCGCCAGGGTCGAGCAGCTGACCGGGGCGCACAACGGCGACGACAACGGTGAGCACTGGAAGGTGACCACCACCGACGGCACGGAGTACTACTTCGGCCTGAACCGCCGCCCCGGTTGGACGTCCGGCAAGGAGGAGACCGACTCCACGTGGACGGTGCCCGTCTTCGGAGACGACGCCGGCGAGCCCTGCCACAATGCGACGTTCAGCAAGGCCCACTGCCAGCAGGCCTGGCGCTGGAACCTCGACTACGTCAAGGACGCCCACGGCAACGTGATGTCCTACCTGTACGGCAAGGAGACCAACCACTACGCCCTCAACGGCAAGACCGACGTCGAGGGCACCGCGTACACGCGCGGCGGCTACCTGAAGCGCATCGACCACGGCCAGCGCGACGGCAAGGTGTTCTCCACCGATGCCGGGGCGCGCGTCGTCTTCCACACCGCCGAGCGCTGCCTGCCGACGAAGGACTTCGACTGCGCGGCGGGCAAGTTCACCAAGGCCAATGCCAGGCACTGGCCGGACACCCCGGTGGACCGCTACTGCAAGGCGGGGGCGAAGTGCGACTCCAGCCAGGTCTCGGCGACCTTCTGGACCCGTAAGCGGCTGACCGGCATCACCACGCAGATGCACAAGGGGTCCGGCGCCTACACGGATGTGGACGCCTGGACCTTCACCCACCTGTTCACCGACAACGGCGACGACTCCAAGACCCTGTGGCTCTCCGCGATCGACCACGAGGGCAGGGTCGGCGGCAGCGCCAGGCTCCCCTCGCTCGAACTGCAGGGCATCCAGCTGAAGAACCGGGTGGACAAGGACGGCGACAACATCGCGCCCTTCCACCGCTTCCGACTCGCGTCGGTGCTCACCGAGACCGGCACACAGCTGGACGTCAACTACGCGCCCACCCAGTGCACGGCCGACAAGCTGCCGAAGCCGGGTGAGCAGACGGGCCGCTGCTATCCCGTGAGGTGGGCCCCGCCCGGCCATATCGACCCGATCACCGACTGGTTCCACAAGTACGTCGTCGCCGAGATCATCGAGACCGACCGCACGGGCGGCGGCGAGGATGTCGTCACCCGCTACGACTACAAGGGCGACGCCGGCTGGCGGCACGGCGAGCCGGACGGCATCACCGACGAGAAGTTCCTGACCTGGGACCAGTGGCAGGGCTACGGCAAGGTCACCGTCACCAGCGGCAACGGCCAGACCATGTCGACACGGCTCGACTACACGTACCTCCAGGGGCTGGACGGCGACAAGAAGCCGGGAGGCGGCACCCGCACCGAGGAGGTCACCGACTCCACCGGCAAGACCTACACCGGGCACGAGAAGTACACCGGCTTCGAGCTCGAGACCCGGACCTGGGACGGGGACAAGGTCGTCTCCAAGGTGATCAGCGAGCCGTGGAAGCACGACACGGCCACACAGACCAGGAAGTGGAAGACGACCAAGGCCACGATCGTCCAGCCGAGGGTCACCCGCGGGTACACCGCCCTCGCGTCCGGCGGCTGGCGGGAGACGAAGTCCACCTCGTGGTACGAGACGGGGAACCGCACCGGCCGGGTCAGCATGGTCGAGGATCTGGGCGATGTCTCCACCGCCGAGGACGACAAGTGCACCCGGCTGTGGTACACGGACAACGCCTCCGAGCACATGTACGAACTGCCCTCCCGCAGTGAGGCCGTGTCGGTCAGCTGCTCGGCAACGCCGGACCGCAGGACGCAGGTGATAGCCGACGAGCGGACCTCGTACGACGGCGGCTCGTTCGGCGACCAGCCGACCAGGGGCGACGCCACCAAGACGGAGCGGCTGGCCTCCCACGACGGCTCCACGGCGACCTACCAGGTCACCGGACACACCACATACGACGTCTTCGGCCGCCCCACGTCCCAGACCGACGCTGTCGGGGCAAGGACGACCACCGAGTACACCGACGTCAACGGCCTGATCTCGAAGACCAAGGCCACCAACGCCCTCGGGCATGTCACCACCACCGACTTCGCCCCCGCGTGGGGCCAGTCGGCCGGCCAGACCGACCCGAACGGCAAGCGCACGGATTTCGCCTACGACCCCTTGGGCCGCCTGGTGTCGCTCTGGCTGCCCGACCGGCCCAGGACCCACGCCCCGAGCATCAAGTACTCCTACCTCGTCCGCCGGGACAAGCCGGTCGCGGTCAAGACCGAGAAGATCGAGATCAGCGGCTCCTACGGTGTGGAGTGGCAGCTCTACGACGGACTGCTCAGGCCCCGGCAGCTGCAGACCGAGGGCCCGGACGGCAGCCGCATGGTCGCCGACACCTTCTACGACGGCGTCGGCAAGATCAAGAAGACCAACAGCACCTACAACGCCGTGGGCGCACCCTCCAGCGAGCTGCTGGAGGTCGGCAACGGTGAGGTCGGCGCGCAGACGCTCTACGAGTACGACGGTCTCGGCCGCCCGACGAAGGAGACCTTCGCCGTCGCCGGCGCGCCGCAGTGGTCCACCACGACCCGGTACGACGGCGACCGCACTCATCTCGACCCGCCGCAGGGCGGCGTGCCGGTAACCAAGATCACCAACGCCGCGGACCAGATCACGGAGCTGCGCTACCACCACGGCGAGTCACCCGCGGTGAACGGGCCTCCCGGTCCGGGCGCAGGGTACGACGCGACGAAGTTCAGCTACACGCCGGGCGGCGAACTGGCCCAGGTCACCGACGCCAAGGGCAACGTCTGGCAGTTCGAGTACGACCAGATGGGCCGCAAGGTCAAGACGGTGGACCCGGACATCGGCGTCTCCACGTTCGCCTACGACGCCGCGGACCGTCCGGTCTCCGGCACCGACGCGCGGGGCAAGAAGCGCTCCACCGTCTACGACAAGCTCGGCCGCACCCTGACCACCTGGGAGGGCGAGCCGAACACCGGCACCCGGCTCACCGAGACCCGCTACGACCGGCCCGGGTGGCTGGGCCAGGCATGGGCCTCGCTGCGCTATGTCAACGGCGGCAGCGACTACTTCGCCACCGTCACCCAGTCCATGGACGCCTTCTACCAGCCGCTGAAGACCGCGTACTCGGTACCCAAGTCCGAGGGCGCGCTGGCGGGGACCTACACCTTCACCACCGGCTACAACTTCGACGGCACCGTCCAGGGCATCGGTATGCCGGCCGCCGGGGGCCTCGGCAACGAGACCGTGGTGTTCGGCTATGACGACCTGCAGCGCCCCACGTCCATGCGCGGCAAGACGTCGTACGTCACGGACACGGTGTACTCCAACACCAGCCTGCTCCAGCAGCTGGAGCTGTCCGACAACGGCGGCCAGAAGCTGTGGCAGACCTTCCAGTACGAGAAGGGAACCGACCGGCTCACCCGTGCGGTGGTCGACGTCTCCTCGCAGAGCCGTTCGCTGAAGGCCGCGCACTACTCCTACGACCAGTCCGGCAAGGTGCTGTCCATCTCGGACACCGCCGACACCGGGGCCGGCTCCGCGGATCTGCAGTGCTTCGCCTACGACAACGGCCAGCGGCTCGCCGAGGCATGGACGCCTGCGGCCACCGCCGAAACGGCGGCGGGCGCGGGTACGTCCGGCGCGGCGACGGGCGGCTCCCGGCCGTCCGCCTGTACCGCCCCCGCGGGCGGCAAGGCACTCGGCGGCCCCGCGCCGTACTGGAAGTCGTACGAGGTCGACGCGATCGGCAACCGCACCAAGGAGGTCGTCCACGACACCGGCCTGAACGCCGCCGAGGACATCACCCGCACCTACACCTACGGTGAAGGCGCGGCCGGACCGCACGCGGTGACCAAGGTCGTCGAGGACGGCCCGAGCGTGGACCAGCAGTACACCTACGCCTACGACGCGACCGGCAACACCACCGAGCGCGTCATCGGCGGCGACGCCCAGAAGCTGGAGTGGGACGTCGAGGGCCAGCTGGTCAGGACGACCGAGGCGGGCGGCGCGGAGGCGACCTACGTCTACGACGCCGGGGGCAACCGCGTGGTCCGCCGTGACGCGACGGCCACCACGGTCTACCTGCCCGGCATGGAGCTGCGGCTGGCCAAGGGCTCCTCGAAGGTCGAGGCCACCCGCTACTACTCCTTCGCCGGCCAGACGGTCGCGGTCCGCTCCGACAGCGGGAACCTGGCCTTCCTGTCCTCCGACCACCACGGCACGGGCCAGCTGGCGGTCGACGCCACCACTGGCTCGGTGTCCCAGCGGCGCTTCGACCCCTACGGGCTCGACCGCGGCAGCCCGGTCGGCGAGTGGCCCGGCGAGAAGGGCTTCGTCGGCGGCACGATCGACAAACAGACCGGCCTGACCAGCGTCGGTGCCCGCGAATACGACCCCGCGCTGGGCAAGTTCATCTCAGTCGACCCGATCATCGACTACAGCCAGCCGCAGCAGATCAACGGCTACGCCTACGCCAACAACAGCCCCGTGACACTCTCCGATCCGTCGGGCGAGTTCGTGGGATTCGTCCTCCAGGTCTTGTGGGCGATGCAGGCGATCGCCAAGTACTCGGAGGTCAGGAAGCAGCAGGCGGTCTACCGGGCCCAGAACGACAGGGACCGGGCGGAGCGCCAGTACAACGACGCCAAGCAGCAGACGAAGCAGGCTGTCAAGGAACTGGTCAAGATCGCCAAGCGGGAGCTCGGCATCGACGCCGCTCTGGACTGCTTCTCCAGCGGCGACCTGGGTTCCTGTGGCGAAACGGCGCTGAACATCGCAAGCAGCTTCGCCGGCGGCCTGGCCGGCAAGCTCCTCGCCAAGTACGGCAGCCCCTTCAAATGGAAGAAGGGAATCCAGCTCGCCAAGCGTGTCTGGGACCTGCTCGATGACCTCATCGGCGGCGCCAAGGACATGTGGAAGCGCTCCGAGGTCCTGGACAAGGCGAAGGACAAACTCGCCGCTGCCAAGGCGAAAGTGACCAAGCAGGCGAGTGCATGCCTGACCAAGCACAGCTTCCCACCAGGCACCGGGGTCCTTCTTGCCGACGGGAAGACGAAACCGATCGAAGAGGTCGAACTCGGTGACAGCGTCACCGTCACCGACCCGGAGACCGGCGAGACCACCACGCGTGAGGTGGTCGCCACGATCGTGACGGAGGACGACAAGGACTTCGTCGACCTGACCGTCAGGAGCGACGGCAGCGCGGCGGCGCTCATTTCCACGACGACGCATCCCTTCTGGGCCGTCGACGAGGCCACCTGGATCGACGCCGGGGACATCAAGCCGGGCACGCGCCTGCGCACCCCGGAAGGCGACACCGTCGAGGTCGCCAAGATCCGTCACTTCGAGAAGCGCCAGCGCACACACGACCTCACGATTGAGGACGTCCACACGTACTATGTACTCGCGGGCAGAACGCCTGTGCTTGTACACAACGCCAGCAAGCCCGATCAGCCGAACATTGTCAAGAACGCGATCCAGCACCTCCTCGCGGGCAACCTCGCGCAGCGGCGGCATCCGAATGGAGCTCTGGACTTCTTCATGGGACACGACCTGCCGAACGCGCGGGCGAAGGCCTACTGGGCCGACGATGAAGCGAACGGGAGAAGGACCAGGATCTATTCGGTGCCGGGCGGAGGTGACGACTACCGACTGATCGTACGCGAGACGCGAGGCGTACCGGACGCGTACGCATGGGTTGGGCCGAAGGGAATGAAGAAGGGGGCCGGACACGACTACGGCAGGCTGCTCCAGTTCAAGCCGGGATGCCCGTAAGGAGCCACGATGAACATCGAAGCGCTCACTGGCAAGCTGGCCGCGTCGGGGCTGAACCTTCTTGGCTGCGAACCAGTGGTGACGACCTGTCCGCCTGAGGCCGCCTCGCAGGCCAGTGCCTGCGGTCCGGAGCACGGGCGGGTAGATGAGGTCATCGATCTCAAGCGACCTGATGCCCTTCGGGATGTCAACGCCGTGTGGTACAGGCTGGCGACACGTTTCGCACTGTTCGGTGAGCGGGGAGAGTTCCTGCTCTTCGCCAATCTGAGCGACGACGATGACGACATCGATTTCGGCTGGCTCCCGGTGAAGCTTCAAGAGAGCTGGAACATGGCCGGATCCGCCGAAGGCACCATCAACGGTCCTTCACTCGACGGGCTACTGACCATGTCGCCGCACGGTGACGTCATCATTGAAGGGACGACTTATCAAGGTGGTATGGCGACGGTACTGGCCGTCCCAAATCCCCAACGCGCTCTCCCCATTCGCCGCTTCGCGGAAAGCATCATGAAAAGCGGGAATATCCCGCCCGAAAAGGCGGCGAGCATCGGCGCTTGGCTCGACCGGAGCTGAGGTATCGGGGCCGGTAGTAAGTAGAACGCTCGACTGGGTTTCCAGTCGAGCGTTCTGCGTTGTGGCTTGAGCTCCACCGTGGCGCGGTCGCCGAGGGCACGGATGGCTCCGATCAGGCCGTCGACCCCTCCGCCACCCAGCGGGGAGAGGACGAACACCGCGGGGTGCGGTGCGGGCGGGCGACCGCGACCTGCTCGACCTGACCGTCCGCACGAAGGGCGGCAAGACCGCCACCCTCCACACCACGTCCAACCATCCCTTCTGGAACGACACCACCCACACCTGGGTCGCCGCCGGTGAACTTCACCGCGGAAACCTGCCCCGCCCCGACCATGTCGCCGGACATCCGGCCTTCGTCGCGCTTCAGGCCCTGCCCCGGCCTCGCCCTCGAAGGCCACCCACGCGCCCAGGAGCCGGCCCGTCCTCTTGCCCGCGACCACGGCTCCGTCCGCCACACGGCGACGGCCCGCCCATCCCGCTCGGCCGCCCGATGTGCGGGCACCTGAGGCGACCAGCCCAGCCGGTGCAGCGGATACGACACCCCACGCGGGTGTACCGGTGGGCCTCGGGCACCAAGAGTTGCAGAAATTTGCAATTACATACATCCTTAGGTGCCGTGTCCGCAGGTAGCCGCGGGCACGGCCCCGGGCATCCGTGGGCGGCCTGGAGATCGAGCGGAGGAGAGACCGTGCCGGTTCCGCTGCAGCTGGCGAGGGCCGAGTCCTCCCGCAGGCTCGGGTACCCGGGGCGCGCACGCGTACCGGAACCGCCGCGGACCGCGCCGGTACTGCGGAGCACGCTCCCGGGGGAACGGCGCACGGGCGGGGATCCGGCTCCGTGAATCCCCTGCTGCTCGGCGCGGCCGGTCGTCTGCGTGCCGTCCTGCCCGCACGCGCCGATCTCCGGCTCATGGCGCGCAACCCCCGCCGGGACCTGCTGGCCGGGATGACCGTCGCGATCGTCGCCCTCCCCCTCGCCCTGGGATTCGGGGTGTCCTCGGGGCTCGGCGCGGAGGCGGGGCTGGTGACTGCGGTGGTCGCGGGCTCCCTCGCCGCCGTGTTCGGCGGCTCCAACCTCCAGGTGTCGGGGCCCACGGGCGCGATGACCGTGGTGCTGGTGCCGATCGTGGCCCGGTTCGGGCCCGGCGGTGTGCTGACGGTCGGGCTGATGGCCGGTGTGCTGCTGATCGCTCTGGCGCTGCTGCGGGCCGGGCGGTACATGCGGTACGTGCCGGCTCCGGTGGTGGAGGGCTTCACGCTCGGCATCGCCTGCGTCATCGGCCTCCAGCAGGTGCCCCATGCCCTCGGGGTCGCCGTGCCCGAGGGGGAGAAGGTCCTGCCGGTGGCGTGGCGGGCGGTGCAGGCGTTCGCCGCGGCCCCGAACTGGAGCGCTGTCGTCCTCTCCCTGGGCGTGGCCGGGGTGATGCTGGCCGGGGCGCGGTGGCGTCCGGCGGTCCCCTTCTCGATCGTCGCGGTCGTCGCCGCGACCCTCGCCGCGCAGCTCCTCCACCTGGACGCGGCTGCCACCATCGGGGACCTGCCCGCCGGGCTCCCGGCCCCCTCCCTGGCGTTCCTCGACGTCTCCGCGCTCGGCTCACTGCTCGCTCCGGCGGTGGCGGTGGCGGCACTGGCCGCGCTGGAGTCGCTGCTGTCGGCGACCGTCGCCGACGGGATGACGGTGGGGCAGCGGCACGACCCGGACCGGGAGCTGTTCGGGCAGGGCGTCGCCAACCTGGCCGCCCCGCTGTTCGGCGGGATCCCGGCGACGGCCGCGATCGCCCGGACCGCGGTCAACGTCCGCAGCGGCGCCTCCTCCCGCCTCGCCGCCCTCACCCACGCCGCGGTCCTCGCCGCCGTGGTGTTCGCCGCCGCTCCCCTGGTGTCGGCGATCCCGCTCGCCGCGCTCGCCGGTGTCCTGCTGGCGACGGCGGTACGGATGGTGGAGGTCGGCGCGCTGCGCGCCATGGCGAGGGCGACCCGCTCCGACGCCGCCGTCCTGGTGCTGACGGCCGCGGCCACCCTGGTGCTCGACCTCGTCTACGCGGTGATCATCGGGCTCGTCGTGGCCGGGGCCCTGGCCCTGCGCGCGGTGGCCGCCCAGGCCCGCCTGGACGAGGTCGGGCTCCGCCCGGACCTGCCCGGCGGGCACAGCGACGAGGAGCACGCGCTGCTGGCCGAGCACATCGTGGCGTACCGGATCGACGGTCCGCTGTTCTTCGCCGCCGCCCACCGTTTCCTCCTCGAACTCTCCGAGGTCTCCGACGTGCGGGTGGTCATCCTGCGGATGTCGCGGGTGACCACGGTGGACGCGACCGGGGCCCTGGTGCTGAAGGACGTGGTGGAGAAGCTGAACCGGCGCGGCATCGCCGTGCTGGCCTCCGGCATCCGCCCCGGCCAGCGCCAGGCCCTGGAATCGGTCGGCGCCCTGGCGCTCCTCCGGCACGAGGGCCGCGAGTACGCGACCACACCCGAGGCGATCGAGGGGGCCCGCAGGCACCTCGAACACGCCGGGCTGCTGCCCGCACGGCACCACCCCCTCCCCGCCCCCCGTCCGCACCGCATCCGGAAGGCGCCGCGATGACCGACCCCGCCGCCGCGGCCCTGCGCTTGATCGAGGTCTCCGGCACCGAGGCGCTGTGGCTCCTCGAGGGCTCCTCCCGGGGCAGGCTCGTCCACCTCCAGCGCGATCAGGCCGTCATCCGCCCGGCCTCCCATGTCGTGGAGTACGGGCGCCTGGTGGTGCGCGCGCCCGTCCAGGCGGCCGCGGCCCTGGCCAGGACGGCGCTGACCTACCAGGTCGACGAGATCCGTCCGGCGGGCACCGGCTGGACGGTCAGCGTCCACGGTCCGGCCGAGGTCGTCACCGACCCCCACGAGGCCGCCCACTACCGGCGTACCCTGCCCGGCCGGAGCCACGGCCCCCACGACACGCTGCTGCGCCTCCGTCCGCAGTCGGTGTCCGGGTTCCGTATCGCCCGTGCCGACCACCCGGCGGGCCGATGACGGCCGCCCTGCCGCAGGCGCTGCCGTACCGGCATGTCCTGACCGTGCCCGCGATGGGAGCGGCGGTACGGATCGCGCGCGAGACCACCGAGCTGGTCCTGGTCGAGTGCGGGGTCGGCCTGCGCCACCCGAGTACCGGACCGGCGCTGCTGATCCTGGCCGAACTCGTCACCAACGCGGTCCGGCACGCCGCGGCCGTCACCCCGACGATCACGGTCACCTACGCGTACGGGCCGGGTGTGTTCGCGTTCGCCGTCCACGATCGCCACCCCTACCGGCCGCCGCTGCTCCGCGCCCCGGCCACGGCCCCCGGCAGCGGGCTGGCCACCGTGACCGAGCTGACCGCGGAGCTGGGCGGTACCGCCGTGGTCCGCGGCGACGCGGACGGAGGCGGGAAGAGCATCTGGATCACCCTGCCCCTGTGAGGCCGGGTGACGGCAGCGCACGGGGCCGGGCGACGGCGTGGTCGGGACCCCCGGCAGCCCGCGGGGGTCCCCGGGAATTGCAGGAATCTGCAATTGTGGAGGTCGCACACTGTGTGGCGGGGCGGAAGGGCTGCCCCCGGGACGATGGGCATGGGGTGGACGAGGTGCGCAGTACAGGCGCGAGAGGCAAGGCGGGGGCCGCCGGCGGGACGCAGGCGCCGCTGTACCAGCTCAAGGCGGAGTTCTTCAAGACCCTCGGCCACCCGGTCCGCATCCGCGTCCTCGAACTGCTGAGCGAGCGCGAACACGCGGTCGCCGAGATGCTCGCCGAGGTCGACGTCGAGGCGGCCAGCCTGTCCCAGCAGCTCGCCGTCCTGCGCAAGGCCAACCTCGTGGTCACCCGCCGCGAGGGCTCCACCGTGTACTACCGGCTCACCAGCCCCGAGGTCGCCGAACTGCTCCGCGTGGCACGCAGCATCCTCTCCGGTGTGCTGCAGGGCCAGGCCGAACTCCTGGCCGACCTGCGCGCCACCCGCCCGCGCTGACAGGGCACCCCCGGAGGGGCCCGCCGCAAGGCCACCGCCGGGCCGCCGGTACGGGTCCGCCGCGGCCGGGGGAAGCGGCCCGCCGCACCGGTCGGCTCACTTCTGGGAGTGCTGCCCCACGTAGAACAGCAACCACACGAACCCGGCGATGAGGTGGGTTCCGAACATGTAGAAGAAGGCGCGCAAGGCGACACCCCTCTCCAGCCACCGCTCGTGCGCCGCCGCCGCGTCGTCCTCGGGTTCCACCGTCACGACCTTCCGCCTCCGCTCCCGGCACCGTCGGCCGGATGACCGGGGTACGGGTGGACGAGCCCCGCCCGCGCCTCCCCGGAGGCGGCCCCGGCCGCCGTACCGGCCCGCACCTGACGGGCCGGCCCCGGTGCCGGGTCGGCGGACCCGAGCGCGTCCGCCGACCACCCGTATCCGAAACTGGCAAATTGCATAACTCTGCAAGTCTACGCGGATCGGCCGTTCCCGGGAACGGTACGGGTGGGCCCGCGACCAGCGGCCCCTCCGGGCGGAGGCGGCCTCCACGGCCCCACCGCCCCCAACCGGCTCCCCACCGGCTCTCCACCAGGCCACCCGCCGGGCGGAGAACCCCCGGCCCCGGGGTGTGCGCCGGGTGCCTCAGGGATGCCCGGCCGGCGCCCGGGAGCCCTCCCGGGGCGGGTCCGCGACGGGCCGCGGGCGGCGCGCCCGCACCGTGCCCCAGGTCACGGCCGCGGCCACCGCAAGACCGATACCGGTCCAGGCGAGCGGACTGGCCCACACCCCCTGGGGCAGCTGCCCGCCGAGGACGAAGACGCCCATGACGACGACGAACCAGCCGAAGGCCTTGCGCAGGGCATCCTGGGGGATGCGCCCGGCGAAGCGGCTGCCGACCACACTGCCGACCACGGCCGCGGCGGTCACCATCAGCGCGAGGTTCCAGTCGATCTGGACGCCGGCAAGGTGGCCGGCGAGCCCCGAGAAGGACTTCATCGCGATGACCAGGAGCGAGGTGCCGACGGCGACGCCCATGGGCAGCCCGCCGAGCAGGGCGAGGGCGGGGACGACGAGGAACCCTCCGCCGGAACCGACCAGACCGGTGACCGCGCCGACCACGAGGCCCTCGACGACCACGTGCGGGACGGGGAGCTCCGCCGGGGCGGGTCCGGCCGCCTTGGTCCTGCGGGACTTGCGGAGCATGGCGGCGGCGGTGGCCAGCATCATCAGCGCGAACGCCACGAGCAGGGCGGTGGCGGGGATGTACTCGGCGAGGCGCCCGCCGCCGTAGGCACCGACCATGCTGACCGCACCGAAGATCAGGCCGGTGCGCCAGCGGACCCGGCCGGCGCGGGCGTGCGCGACGAGACCGACGAGGCTGGTCACGCCGACGACGAACAGCGAGGTGGCGATCGCCTCCTTGGTGTCCTGACCGGCCAGGTAGACCAGGATCGGCACGGTCAGGATGGACCCGCCGCCGCCCAGGATGCCCAGGCTGACGCCGACCAGCACGGACGCCGCGAGGACGAGCGTGATCACGACCGGTCCCGCAGTGAGGCGACCACGGTGCGGATGTCGGTGCGCGGGCCGCGGTTGTAGGGCAGCTTGGACAGCATCATCCCCATGGCGCAGGTGTTGCTCAGTGCGGCGAAGGTCAGCCCGGCGCCGATCGCCGTGCCGATCAGGTGCACTCCGGGCACGAGCAGCCCGGCGACGCCCGTGACCAGCACCACGGCGCCCGCGACCAGGCGGACCTGGCGCTCCAGGTCCCAGCGGGCCTCGCCCCGGTTGACCGGGGCGCCGGAGGCCTCCCAGGCCGTCATGCCGCCTTCCAGGACCCGCAGATGGGGCATGCCCGCCTCGGCGAGCGCCTCTCCGGCCTGGGAGGCACGGGCGCCGGAGCGGCAGACGAGGACGACGTCCTCGTCGAGGTGGTCGAGCAGTTCGGCGCGGTGCTCGCGCAGGGTGTCCAGCGGGACGTTGTAGGAACCGGGGATGTGGACCGTCCGGAACTCGCCCGGGGTGCGCACGTCCAGCACCCGGGGACCGCGTCCGCCCTCGGTGAGCCGGCGGAGGGCGGCGGGGGTGAGGCCGGGTGCGCGGGAGGCGTCGATGGTCATGAGTACTCCGTGGTGGTGAAGGGACCCGCATGAGTTGCGGGGAGGGGGTTGGAGGGGGGACGGGCGGGGCCGGTGCTTCCGCGGGTGCGGTCGGCCCCGGGCCCCGCACCGGTGCGCCGGTGGCGCCCGGGGCCGGGCCGCTTCCCGTGAGGCCGGGCGGGCCGGGCCGTTTCCCGTGAGGCCGGGGGCCGGGCGGGCCGGGCCGTTTCCCGTGAGGCCGGGGGCCGGGCGGGGACAGGCGGGGCCCGGGGGCCCGGCCCGGCCCGTCAGGCGGCGGCGGGGGCCTTCGACAGGTCCCAGGCGGCGTAGCCGCCGAGGATGTCGGAGACGTCGGCGAAGCCGTGGTGGCGCAGCAGGCTCGCGGCGATCGAGGAGCGGAGGCCGCCCGCACAGTGCAGGACCAGGGGCCGGTCGCGCGGGATCTCGTCGAGGCGGCGGGGCAGTTCGCCCAGCGCGATGTGCAGGGCCCCGTCGATGAAGCCGTGTTCGCCGCGCTCGCCGCAGTTGCGGACGTCGACGACGACCGGCGGGTTGTCGCCCGCCAGGGCGGCGCGGACCTGCGCGGCCGTCAGGCGGCTGGCCGGAGCGACCTCCCCGGCCAGTGCGGCCAGGGCGTCGCCCGGGGAGCGCAGGTAGCCGGCGACGCGGTCGAAGCCGATCCGGGCCAGGCGCGTGACGATCTCCTCCTCGCGGTTCTGCGGAGCGACGACGAGCAGCTCGGCGTC
The DNA here is from genome assembly GCF_043203115.1 of Streptomyces sp. NPDC048001. Lineage (NCBI taxonomy): Bacteria > Bacillati > Actinomycetota > Actinomycetes > Kitasatosporales > Streptomycetaceae > Streptomyces > Streptomyces sp. NPDC048001. The sequence continues at coordinate 192,283 of NZ_JBIDBN010000005.1, read as the reverse complement.
GGCGGGCAGGACGGTGCCGGCCTGCTCGGCGAACCGCCCGTCGGCCGGTACGTTCACCGAGCCCCGCAGATGCCCGGCGGCGAACTCCTGCGGGTCACGGGCGTCGACCACCACGGCGCCGGAGGCGCGGAGCGCGGTGGCGTCCTCGGCGGTCAGCGGCCTCGGTGCGGCGGCGGGGTCGAACAGCGGGCGCTCGCTGCGGTTGAGGACCGCGTCGTAGACGAAGTAGCCGGGGGCCGCGGACTGGCCGGCGGTCACGAGCGCGACGAAGTCCTCCTGCGGCATGGGCGCGCAGGCGTAGTTGGTGGCGCGCTGCTCGCCGATGGTCGACTGCCGCTCCGTGGACAGGTTCTTGCCGCAGGCGGACCCGGCACCGTGCGCGGGGAACACGCGCACCTCGTCCGGCAGGGCCATCAGCCTGTTCTGGACGCTGTCGTGGAGCATGGCGCCGAGCTCCTCGGCGGTCACCCCCACGGAGGCCAGCAGGTCGGGGCGGCCCACGTCGCCGATGAAGAGCGCGTCGCCGGTGAGCACCCCGTACGGGACGGTGTCCTCGCGGCGCTCGCGGACCAGCACGCTGATCGACTCCGGGGTGTGCCCGGGCGTCTCCATGATCTCCAGGGTGACGTCACCGAGGCTGACGACCTCCCCGTCGGCCAGTGCGCGGATCGGGTACTCCGTCTCGGCACGGCGGCCGTAGCCGATCCACGCGCCCGTCTCCGCCGCCACCTCCAGGTGCCCGGCGACGAAGTCCGCGTGGAAGTGGGTGTTGATGACGCCGACCACGGTGAAGCCGCGGGCCTCGGCGTCCGCCAGGTACTCCGAGACGTCCCGGCGGGGGTCGACGACCACGGCCCGGCCGGTCGCCTCGTCGGCGATCATGTACGACGCCTGCGAGAGGCAGTCGAGGTAGTACTGGGCGAAGAACACGGGAACCTCCGTCAGCGATGGCATATACCCCATGGGGTATATGGAGGGTGGAAGATCGGCCCACCCCGGAGCGGCGGGCACACGAGCAGGGAGCGGTCGGACCGACCCCGGGGCGGATCCGGTCGCCACCGGGCGGCCGGACGCGGTCCGGCCCCGGGCTCCGTCGGCGACACGGAGGACCTCCGGGTCCCTGCGGCGAGCCGCGGGCGGATTCACCTCCGTATACCCCCCTGGGTATCTGATACCCGACCGTAGGGGCGGTCGCCGGGCTTTGTCAAATACCCCCCTGGGTATCCACCCCCGAGCCGCCGGCCGGGCGCGGGAACAATCCCGGGCGGACACCGGTTGAACCCGCCATATACCCCACCGGGTATACAGGAAGGAGTGTGGAACCCATGGCGACCGTCGAGCTGACCCAGCAGAACCTCGAAACCACCGTCACCGGCTCGGAGATCGTGCTGATCGACTTCTGGGCCGGATGGTGCGGACCGTGCCGCATGTTCGGCCCCGTCTACGAGAGGGCCTCCGAGCGCCACCCGGACATCGTCTTCGGCAAGGTCGACACGGAGGCGCAGCCGGAACTCGCCGGCGCCTTCCGGATCTCCTCCATCCCCACCCTGATGGCCGTCCGCGACCGGACCGTGCTCTACGCGCAGCCCGGTGCACTGCCGCCGCAGGCCCTGGAGGAACTGATCGCCCGGATCAGGAGCGTCGACATGGACGAGGCACGCGGCGGGGCCGTCCGCACCGCCGGCCCGAGGTGAACCGCCGCAGGGCCCGGGACACCCGGCGGTGCGGGGGCCGCACCGGGCGGGCCCGCGTGCCGCGGCTCCCGGACGCGCGCCAGGCTCCGGGAGGCCGGGGCGGCACGGGGCCGCGGGGCGGCTCCGGGACGCCGAACGGCCCCTCGGCGCCTGTCGCTCCCCTCCCGGCGGACACGCCGGGAGATCATGCTGCCGGAGGCCGCGCGCCCTCGCGGGCGGGCCTCCGGCAGCCACGAGGCCCGAGGCCGCCGCGGACCGACGGGTCCGCCAACGGAACAGCGAGGTGAGGACCATGCCCTACGACCGCACCGTCCGGCTCCCCGGAACCTTCGGCGAGACGGTGGAGTCCGTCCGCCGCGCCCTCTCCGACCAGGGCTTCGGGGTCCTGACGGAGATCGACGTCCAGGCCGTGCTCAGGGCCAGACTCGGCCACGAGATGGAGCCCTACCTGATCCTCGGCGCGTGCAACCCCCCGCTCGCCCGCCAGGCCCTGGAGACCGACCGCTCGATCGGCCTGCTCCTCCCCTGCAACGTCGTGGTCCGCGCCGAGGGCGAGCAGGTGGTCGTGCAGGCGATCGACCCCTCCACCATGGTCACCCTCACCGGCGACGAGGCCATGGCCCCGGTGGCGGACGAGGCGGCCCGCCGCCTCGACGCCGCACTCGCCGCCCTCACGGAGGCCGGTGGCTGAGCCGCCGGGGACGGGGCGCCCTTCCCTCGGTTCGCGGGGCAGCACGCGACCGCCCCCACCCGCCTCAGCTCGGCGGGCATCGATCCCGATGCCCGCCCCGGGCACTGCGGGCGGCGCCCTCGGCCGCGGCGCTCCGGCCGCCGTCCCGGACGCCCGGCCCGGCGGCCGGGCGAGGGGCCGGTCAGGCCCGGTCCGGCGGCGGCGCCTCGTGAAGGCGGCGCGTCTGGGTGTCGTAGTCGCTCAGCACCTGCGTGAGCTGCTCCAGCGACTCCTCGGGCAGGTCGGGGGGAGCGGACTCGACCACATAGCGGGCCGCGGCCACGAGCGCCGCGAACTCGAAGGCGTGCGCGGTGACCCGCAGGACGCCGGGCCGGGACCACTCCAGGTGCATGATCAGCCCTTCGACGACAGGTACTCCTTGATCTGGCCGAGCTCCTTCTCGAAGTCGTCGTAGTCCTCACGGATGCCGTTGAGGTACCCGCTCCAGCCGATGCTGTTCTTCGCGTAGTGGACGGCTTCCTGGATCTCCTCGTCGGTGGCCCCGAACAGCTTCGCGGCCTCGGTGTGGAAGAGCGTGCAGTACCGGCACTTGGTCTCGGAGTGCACCGCGATCCCGATCAGTTCCTTGTACTTGTTCGGGATCAGCGTCTCGCCGAGTTCGAGCCTCTTGAAGATCTCCCACTCGTGGTCGAGCAGGTCGTCGGGGATGCGGGAGAAGAAGTGGGGAACAAGCCCCAGGGTCTCCTTGATCTCCGCCTCCACCTCGCTCCGGTTGCGTCCCGCCATGGCGACCACTCCTCTCAGCCGAGCGGAACAGGCCCCTCCCTCCACGCTAGGCCGCCGGGACGGCTCCGGCGACTCCTTGCGGCCCGTGCCCCGCCGGGCCTCCCCCGCGGCACCGGACCGGCGCCCGGGGGTTCCCCGTCCCCCGGGGCCCGGGAGCGGACGGGGCACGCCACCGCGCGGGAGGGGCGCGCCCGGCCGGGGAGGACTCCGGCCGGCCTCCCGCCGCCATGATCGACGGCCGTGCGAAGCCCCGCCGTCCGGGAGCCGAAAAGGCGTGCGCACCCCACGGATTGACAGCCCGTCAGCAAAGATCGGCATTGTCCTTCACGCCAGGGGACCCGGGTCATAGGATTCCCCGACCAGAGGGATCGGCGGGACCGGAGGAGCCGGAGGGGACGGAGCCCTTCGGGAGCGGCTTCGCCCCGGGCCGGTGCGGCTTCATCCGGGCACGTCGCGTCTCCTGTGCCCCAGTGAGAGAACACGAGCAGCTAGGACGAGTGTGGCAAACCCGAGTGGTTCCGGCGGCGGTGACGAGCTGGAACGGTTCAGAAGGATCCTGGCCGACTGGCGGACGTCGCTCGTCGACCTGAGCGGCCGAAACCGGCTCCTCAACTTCAGGCACACCAAGGCGGCGACCCTGGAGATCACCTATCCGCCGGCCGGGGAACTCCTCAAGGGACTGGAGCGCGGCTGGGACTTCGCGCCGCTGCCCGACGAGGAACCCGCCGCCCCGGAACCCGAGGGGGCGCAGGCGCGGACGCCCGTCACCGGACAGCAGGGCCGCACGGGCGGAATCGTCACCCAGAAGAGGACGGGCCCGGCGCTCCTCCGTGCCCTGACCCGCCTGCGCGGCAGGTCCACCCAGCTCTTCAACGACTACGGTCTGTGGACGCTCCAGTTGGGCGTCGGCATCCTGCGCTGGCACGAGGACGGCGCATCGACGCGCAGCGACGCCCCGATCGTCCTGCTTCCCGTGCGCATCGAGCGGCTGGGCAACGGACGGGTCCGCCTGGTGGCCAACGACGACGAGGAACCGCGCCTCAACCCCGCGCTCAAGGTCAGGCTGGAGCAGCTCTCCCTCGACTGGTCACCCGTCACGGAACGGGAACCGACGGACCTCGACGCGGTGATCGACGCGGTGACCACGGCGGTGGCGGGGAAGCCGGGCTGGCAGGTCTCACGGCGCGTGGTGCTGGCGCTCTTCGCCTCCCACAAGGAGTCGATGTACCAGGACCTGCTGGACAACGAGGCCCGCATCCTGGACAGCGACCTCGTCCGGGCCGTGGCGCTCGGGCCCGGGGCCGGACTGGCGCCGGACCGCTTCGACTTCGAGGAGGTCGACGCCGACCGGATCGACGAGCTCAGCCCGCCGGAGGCGGGTCCGCTCGTGCTGGACGCCGACGCCTCGCAGCGCCAGGCCGTCGCGGCCGCCGTCGCCGGGCGGTCCTTCGTCCTCGACGGCCCGCCGGGTACCGGCAAGAGCCAGACGATCACCAACATGATCGCCGGTCTGATGCACGCGGGCCGCAGCGTGCTGTTCGTCAGCGAGAAGGCCGCCGCGCTCGATGTGGTGCTGGACCGGCTGAAGTCCGTCGGACTCGACTCGTACGCTCTGCCCCTGCACAGCCACAGCACCAGCCGCCGGGCCGTCGCGCAGGAGCTGGGGAGGGCCCTGGAGGAGGAGCCGCGGGCCCCACGGCTCCCCCCGGAGGCGGTGGCCCGGGCCCGCGAGGCGCGCGAGGCCCTGAGCGCCTACGCCGAGGCGATGAACGAGACGAGCGGGCCACTCGGCCGGAGCCTGCACGAGGTGATCGGCAGGGTGGGGCAGCTGTCCGAGGCGCACGTGGCGTTCCTGCCCTCGGAGGCGGACGGCGGCGCCCGGGAGCAGAAGGTGTTCGACGCCGCGTCGATCAGCGGAGAGGACCTGCACGACATCGTCGAGGCCACGAAGGCCCTCGCCGGTGCCTGGCAGGCGGTCGCCGACGACTCCTTCCCCTGGCGGGACCTGAAGGCCGAAGGCCCCCATCCCCGTCCGGCGCTCGACCAGGCCATGGCCGCACGGGACGGGCTCGCCACGGCGGTGGCGCGCTACCGGGACCTCGCGGAGGACGGGGAGCCGATCGAGGAGGAGGACGGCGTCCACCGGCTCATCGCGCTCCTGGCGCTGATCGAGTCGCGCCACCCGGTGCCCGAAGCATGGCTGACCCGTGCCGACTTCGCCCACGCGGTGGAGGGCCCGGCCGACGACTTCCTCGCCGCGCTGCGGAAGGTGCTCGGGGCGCAGGCCGCGGCCCGCTCCTCGGCAGGAGAGCGCTGGAGGGAGCTCTCGTCGCGGCTGGTCCCCGAGCCGAGCGAGGACGAGCGCGCCCTCGCGGCGCTCTTACCGGCCGGGATCGATCCCTCCGAGCTGTCGGAGGAGCGTGCGAAGGACCTGGCCGGGGAGTTCGGGAGGACCGCGGACCGCCTGGAGCGCGCCCACCGCAGACTTGCCCAGGTCGCGCAGCAGCTGGGGCTGAACGTCCCGGACAGCGCCGCGGCGGCGGAGGACCTCTGCGAGGTCCTCTCGCTGGCGGGGGCCGACCACCGGCCCCTGGAGCAGTGGCTCGTGCCCGGAGGGGCGTCCCGCGCGGACGGGGCGGCGCTGGGCGTCGTCGCCGACGGTCTGCGCGCGTTCGCCCTCCGGCGTGACACGGTCCTGTCCGCACGTGCGCGCGCGACCGCGGAGGCCGGACCGGGCTGGGCCTCCCTGCCCGCCGACCTCGACCCGGAACCACCGGCGTCCGAGCGGGACCTCGCCGGACGGGAGCCGGCCGGCCTGGACCTGAGTCCCCTGACGCGTACGCAGGCCACCGAGCTGGCCGAGCGGTTGGCGGGCCTGGCGGCAAGCCTCGCATCGGCCGAGGAGCATGCCGCGGCCGTCGCCGGGCTCCTCGGACGCGACCGGCCGGGGACGCTGCAGGAGGCCGAGGAGCTGATCGCCCTCGTACGGCTGGCCACGGTCTCCCACCGGATACCGGACCCGTGGCTCGACCCCGGGGTGATGTCACGGGTACGGGAAGCCTGCACGGAGATCACCGGCGCCGCGCACCGGCTCGCCGGGGCCGAGCGGGCCGCGCAGGAGGTCTTCCGGCCCGAGACCGCCGTCACCCCCGGTCTGCCGGGGCTGATACGCCGCCTGTCCGAAGGCTCGCGGGGAATCGGCGGCCTGCTGTCCGGCGCGGTCCGCGCGGACCGCAGGGCACTCGGTGCGCTGGCGACCGGGGGCTCGTGGCACAACGACCTCTACGAGCGGCTGCCGCTCGCCCTGGACTGGCATACGGCCCACGACCGCCTGCGCTTCCTCGCCCGTACGCATGCCGCGCTCCTGGGACCCTACGCGGGGACGACTCTGCCCGACGTGCCTGCCCTGGAGGCGGCGCTGGCGCACGCCGACTCCGTGCACCGGCTCGCGCCGGACACGGTCCGGGACCCGCACCGTCGCGGCCTGCTGGCCGCCCAGATCGCGGACGGCCGCACCCCCGCCCCGGAACTGCTGCGGCACGGCGAGGCCCTGAGCGGGTGTCTGGGCGCATGGCGACAGGGCCTGTCGGACCCCCGGCTGGCGGCCGTCGCGGACGGACTCGCCCGGTGCTCCCCGGCCGAGGGCGCCCGCTGGCTGCGCGGCCACCTGGATCCGCTCGCCCGGGCCGTCGAGGTCATCGACACGGTCGCGGACGTCGGCCGTCGCGACGGCGGGCCCGGCTTCGCGTACACACTCGCGGGCGCACGGACGGCGATCGGCGCCGCCCGGGAAGCCCGCCGGGAGACCGCCGGGTTCGCGGCCGAGGAGGACGCGCACCGCCGCCTGTGCGGCTCCTGGTACCGGGGCCTGGACACCGACCCCGCGGACCTGCGCGCACCGTCCCCCGACGCGGTGCACGGACCGGGCGGCATCCCCGGACTCCTGCACCGGGCCTGGGACCTCCACGCATCCGCCCGGGGCGCCTGCGCCGACGAGGAGCAGCGCACGCTGCTCGGTCGGTACGCGCCCGACGGCGGTGTCGACACCGCCGCGCTGCAGGACGCCCTGGAAGCCGCGCACACCGTGGAGCGGCTGGCACCGGACACACTCACCGATCCCGTACGCAGGGAACGCCTGCTCGACTTCCTCGCGGACGGGCGCCCCGCCCTGCCCGCTCTGATGCGGCAGGCGGAGCCGCACCTCCGCACCGAGCTGCGCGACTGGCGGGAGTACGCCCGTCGGCCGCACCTCGCGGCCGCGGGCGCACAGCTCCTCGCCGGTCCGCTGCTCGACGCGGCGCGGTGGCTGCGCGCCCATGTCGAACCGTTCGAGGAGGCGGCGGAGCTCGTCCATGCCGTGGCGCGCGTCGCCGACGCCGACGGCGAGCTGCCCCTCGCGCGGGCCCGCCGCGCGGTGACGGCGGTGCTCGACGCGCGGGCGGCCGAAGCGCGGTTCACCGAGGGCGCCCCGCACCACCGGGAGCTGCTGGGCGAGCTCTACCAGGGGGCGGCGACCGGCAAGGCGGCCGTGCTCGACGCCCTGGACTGGGCCCGGGAGGTACGCCGGACGGCACACGGGGGCCACGGAGCCCCGCTGTCCGCCCCGGCGGCCCGCGTGATGCTCGAGGCGCCCGCCGACACCTCCGTGGCCGACCGGCACGAGGACTGGCAGCGCCAGCGGGACCACCTCGTCGCCCACTTCGACGTGCAGCGCGGCCGTCTCCTGCACCGCGAGCTCCGGGAGTCGCTGCCCGCCGCCGCGCTCTGCCTGTCGCGGCTGGACGACGACCCCTTCGGCCCCGAGGCATGGACCACGCGCTCCGAGGCCCTGGGGCGGTTGCGCCGGTACGGCCTGGAGGGGCTGCCCACCCAGCTCGCGCAGCGCGGCGTGTCCGCGGACGGCTTCCCCGCCTCCGTCGAACGCGCGGTCCTCACCGCGTGGATCGAGCGCCGCCTCGGAACCGACACCCGGCTCAGGCCCCTGCGCGCGGCGGACCGCGACCAGCTCGTCGAGCGGTTCCGGGACGCGGACCGCGCGCTGGTGGAGGCCGCCCACGCCGAGGTCATCGCGGCCTGCAACGCCCGCCGCCCGCGCCGGACCGGCATCGGCCCCGCCGCCGAACTACGCCGCCAGTCGCAGCTGAAGCGCCGCCACAAGCCGGTGCGAAGGCTGCTCGACGAGACACGGGAGGTCGTGCGGCTCCTCAAGCCCTGCTTCATGATGAGTCCGCTGACGGTCAGTCAGTTCCTGCCGCCGGACTTCCGCTTCGACGTCGTCATCTTCGACGAGGCCTCCCAGGTGCTGCCGCAGGACGCGGTGAACTCCGTCTACCGCGGCAGTGCGCTCATCGTGGCAGGCGACCAGAGGCAGCTCCCGCCGACCTCGTTCTTCAGCGCCGGCGGGGACGGCGACGACGACGACACGTGGGACGAGGAGGCCAGGGACGACTTCGAGTCGGTGCTCGACGCCTGCAAGGCCAGCGGCGTGCTGCGCGGCCTGCCGCTGCGATGGCACTACCGGAGCCGCCACGAGAACCTCATCGCCTTCAGCAACCACGAGTTCTACGACACCGCCATGGTGACCTTCCCGGGCGCGCACGAGCAGAGCCCGGACCTCGGCGTCGCGTTCTTCAAGGCCGACGGTGTCTACGACCGGGGCGGCCGAAGCGACAACCCGGGCGAGGCGGCCGCGGTCGCGCAGCGGGTGATCCACCACTTCACCACCAGGCCGGGGCTCAGCCTGGGGGTGGTCGCCCTGTCCAAGGCGCAGGCCGAGGCCATCGAGGAAGCCGTCCAGAAGGCGCGCACCGCCCGGCCCGACCTCGATCGCTTCTTCACCGACGACCGTCTCGACGGCTTCTTCGTCAAGAACCTGGAGACCGTCCAGGGCGACGAGCGCGACGTCGTCATCCTGTCCGTCGGCTACGGTCCGGACCACCGGGGCAGGCTGCTCTCGACCTTCGGCCCCATCAACCGGGACGGCGGCTGGCGCCGCCTCAACGTGGCCGTGACCCGCGCCCGGCGCCGCATGGAGGTCGTCGCCTCCTTCCACGGCTCCGAGCTGGCCGACAGCCCCAACCGGAGCGTCCAGCACCTGAAGCGCTACCTCCAGTACGCCGAGCACGGCCCCCGCATCCTGGAGACGGCTCCGGCCGACCCGCACGCCGCGCCCGAGAGCCCCTTCGAGGAGGAGGTCCTGGGCGTCCTGCGCGACTGGGGTTACTCCGTGCAGCCGCAGGTCGGCGTCGCCGGTTTCCGCATCGACATGGCGGTACGGCACCCCGGAGCCCCGGGCAGCTACGCCCTCGGCATCGAATGCGACGGCGCCATGTACCACTCCTCGCGCGCGGCCCGCGACCGCGACCGGCTGCGGGAGGCCGTACTGCGCGACCTCGGCTGGGAGCTGCACCGCATCTGGGGCACGGACTGGTACCGCGACCGCCGGGACGCGACGGCGCGCCTGCGCGCCGCGGTGGAGGAGGCGTGCGCGCGGGACCCGTTCCCGGTGCCTCCGGACGGGCCGCCCGACGAGGGCGCGCCCGGGGAGGTCTCCGCCGGGCCGGACCCGGCGGAGGGCACGGGGGCGGCGGTGACGTTCGCGGCGGTGGACGACGGGCCGCCGGCGTGGAGCCGGGCCTACGAGGAGGTCGCCGACGTCCGGCTGGTCGAGCTGCGGGGCGCCTCCGCCCGGCGGCGCGGCATGCGGGACGCGGAGCTGCAGGACCCGGACGCCGTGGGAGTCGTCGCCGACGTCGCCCTCGCCGTGATCACGGCCGAGGGGCCGGTGACGGAGGAGCTGCTCGTCGCCCGGGTCCGTTCGGCGTGGGGCCTCTCCAGGGCGGGCACCGTGGTCCGGGACTCCGTCGGCCGGGCGCTGCGGAGGATCGCCTCCGAGGGCCGGATCGTGCGGGTCGGCGAGGCGTACGACCTCCCGTCCCGGGATCTGGCCTTCGCCCGCACCCCGACGCCGGCCGTGGCGCGCAAGGTCGGGCAGGTCCCGTCGGTCGAGCGGCGGCTCGTCCTGGGGCGCGTGGTCGAGGAGAGCCCGGGCGTCCACCGGGAGGACCTGCTCCGCGAGGTCGCCCGGTTCTTCGGGTGGACACGGCTCGGCCCGGACATCAGGGATGCGCTGACGAAGGACGTGGAGGAGCTCCTGGCGCAGGGGGCGGTCCGTGAAGCGGACGGGTATCTGATGCCCGCGGACGGCGGCTGACGGGGCGCGAGGAGTGCCGCTCGGCGGGGCCGCCGTCGAGCGGCCGCGCCGAGCGCCGGCGGGGAGTCCCGTCCCTGCCGACGCCGCAGCGGCCGGGCCGGCCGGCCGTGTCGGCCGGCGGGAGCACCGGCCCCGGGGGCCCGGCACGCGCGTCGTCCGGCAGGTTCGGGCCAGAGGGTTCGCCGATCGGCCGCGCCACGTCGGCGCAAGATCGACTACCCGGCCGGGGGCGGCTCCGCGAGACTGGTGGCACCGATCCCCGGAAGAAGATCGAGGTGCCCGGTGGTGCCATCGGAAGACGAAGCCCTCACCATCCGCCAGGTGGCCGAACGGCTGGTGAAGGCACACCCCCAGCTCGACGTCGGCCTGGTCCGGGACTCGGTGCAGACCGCGTTCGAAGAACTCAGGTACGCACGGGTGCGCACCTATCTGCCGGTCCTGATGGAACGCCGGGCCAGGGACCTGCTCGCCTCCGGCGAGGGCACCGATCCCGGTACCTGACCCCTGGGCGGGCCCCCCGGGGGCGCATCCGGCGGCGCGTGCACCACGGGCCCCCGCCTCGCCCCTCCGCTCCGACGCGGCCGCAGACGCCCGTGCCCCGGGCGGTGGCGGGCGGGGCGACGAGCCGGGGGCCTTCGCCGGGCCGGTCGGAGCAGCCGGGCCGGTCGGGGCAGCCGGGCCGACGGCGGGCCCGGCCGCCGGGACGGGGCTCGCCGTGTCCGCGGTCGCCCGCGGGCACCGGGTCGGCGGGCCCCGCCTTCCGCACCCGCCGAGGACCGTCCGGGCTGCGAGGGACGGCCTCGGGCAGCTCCCGGCTCAGGGCGCGTCCGCCCGAACCGCGGTCGCCGGATCCTCCTCGGCGCATCCCCCGTGAGAGCTACCGGGACCGCCTCCCCGGGGGTGACCCGGGGGCGACGCCGCCTCCCTAGCGTTGCCGGTGGGTCGCCGACCGGGTGGCCGATGCCCAGGGGAGGCCACCGTGCACATGACATCGACCGCAGACCGTGAGGCGGGCGACGGCTCCGGACCGGGCGGCGGCCGCACCGCCCGGATCGCCGGTTCTCCGCCGGTCTGGATGCTGACGGGAATCGTCGCCGTCGGTGCGGTCTCGGGCCTGACCGCGACCGGCCCCGGTCCGGTTCCGGTGATCGGCGCGGCTGCCGCGGTGGTCGTGTACGGGGCGGTCATGCGCCGTGCCGCACGACGGCCCGTACCGGAGATCGCCCGGCGCGGAGCCGGTCGGGAGGCGCTGCTCGGCGGCGGGATCGGCCTGGGCTTCATCCTCGTCTCCACCGTCCTGATCACCGTGTTCGGGGGCTATTCGTTCTCCTGGGCGGGCCACGGCTTCCTGTCGGTCCTGTGGTCCGCGCTCGCGGTGCAGACCGGCGCCGCGGTCACCGAGGAGCTGATGTTCCGCGGTCTCGCCCTGCAGGCCCTGGAGCAGCTGTGGGGCAGCCGGGTCGCCGTCGCGGTCACCGGTCTGTTCTTCGGCGCCGCCCATCTGCTCAACCCCGGGGCGAGTGCGTGGAGCGGACTGGCCATCGCGCTGGAGGCGGGCATCCTGCTCGGGGCCGCGTTCCTGTGGCGGCGTAGCATCTGGTTCGTCGTGGGTCTCCATCTCGCCTGGAACACCGCCGAGCAGCTGCTCGGCATCCCGGTCTCGGGGCACACCCCCGAGGGCCTGTTCTCGGTCGACGTGCACGGCCCCGCCCTGCTGAGCGGGGGCGCCTTCGGTCTGGAGACCTCGGTCGTGCCCGTCGTCATCGGTGTGCTGCTCACGGTCCGCATGCTGGTCCTCGCCCGGCGCAGCGGCGGTCTCCGGGCCCGGCGGCGTGCCCGGCGCTGAGACCGGCCGACTGGAGGAACCGGACGTGATATCCCGTCAGGCACCCTGGGGTCCCCCGTGGCTCCGGGTGCCGCTCGACTGGTGGCAGGAGCGGGACGTCCGCCTCAAGGACGGCGTCCTGGCCCTGCTGCTGACCGCACTGGCGTTCGTCCCGACCCTGTCGGACCTCGGGGCTCAGATCGGTGATCTGCGCAACCGGCCGGGGAGTGCGCTGGGCGTCGCGCTGACCCTGGCCCAGAGCCTGCCGACGGCGGCCCGCCGCCGGTGGCCCGCCGCCTGTTTCGCCGTCGTCGCCGGTGCGTTCGCCGCCCACCAGGCGCTGGGCTTCGCCACGACCTTCGGCAGCCTGGGGCTGTACCTGGCCCTGTACTCGGCCGGAGCCCACCAGGTCCGCTTCCGCCGGACCCTGGCGGCCGCGGCGAGTGCGGGCTATGCGGTCCTGGCCGTCGTCCTGCACCGTCTCGGCTCGCCGCAGGGCATCCCGGAGCACCTCGCGTTCCATCTGACGCTGGCCGCGGTCTGGCTGGTGGGAAGTACCGTGCGCAGGCGGCGGGCGGCAGAGGCGGAGCAGCGGCGGCTGGCCGCCGAGCGGGCCTCGTCCGCCGAGCGGAGCCGGATCGCCCGCGAGCTGCACGATGTGGTCACCCACCATGTCACGGCGATGGTGGTCCAGGCCGACGCGGCGCAGTTCCTGCTCACGTCCGCTCCGGAGCGCGCCGGTGAAGGGCTTGCGGCCGTGAGCGACACCGGCCGCCGGGCGCTGACGGAGCTGCGGTACCTGCTCGGCGTGCTGGAGGCGACCGGCGAGGCCGCGGCCGGCCCGGCCCCCGCGCACCGGTCCCCCGCCCTGGGTCAGGTGGGCGACCTGGTCGAACAGGCCCGCAGGTCGGGCCAGCCGGTCGAGTTCAGCGAGCGGGGCGAGCCGGTGCCGCGGTCCGTCGACGCGGAGCTGGCCGCGTACCGGGTGGTGCAGGAGGCGCTCACCAACGCGATGAAGCACGCCGCCGGGCAGCCGACACGGGTGGTGATCCGGCACGGCGAAGCGCACGTCGACATCGGGGTGACCACCGGCGGACCCGACGGGGGGCAGGGGCCGCCGCCGTCGGCTGCGGCGGCGGTGCCGGCGCCCGGCCCGGCGGGCGGGCGCGGACTGGCCGGGCTGCGTGCACGGGTCCGGATGCTGGATGGTGAACTGGAGGCCGGTCCCGGGCCCGGAGGCGGGTTCGAGGTCCGCGCCGTGATTCCGTCCGAGCGCGCCCAGGAGTGATCCCGTGAGCGATGTGCCGCCGCCCGTCCGGGTACTCGTCTGCGACGACCAGGCACTGGTGCGGACCGGGTACGCCACCATCTTCTCCGCACAGCCCGACATGGAGGTCGTCGGCGAGGCCGCGAACGGCCACGAGGCGGTGGCGGCCGCGCGGCGACTGCGCCCCGACGTGGTGGTGATGGACATCAGGATGCCGCTGCTCGACGGCATCCGGGCGACCGCGCAACTGGCCGGACCCGATGCCGAGGACCCGCCGAAGGTGCTGGTCGTCACGACCTTCAACGTCGACTCCCACGTCTACGACGCCCTGCGGGCCGGAGCCGGCGGCTTCCTCCTCAAGGACGCGCCGCCGGCGGAACTGGTCAACGGCATCCGGACGCTCGCCCGCGGCGAGGCCCTGCTGGCACCCGCCGTGACCAGGCGCCTCATCGGCCACTTCGCCGAACACCTGCGCCCGGCCGACGCCTCCCGTCCGGCCGTGCAGGACATCGTGAACGCGCTGACACCCCGCGAGCTGGAGGTGCTCCGGCAGATCGCCGAGGGGCTGTCGAACACGGAGATCGCCGCGGCGCTGTTCATCACCCCCGAGACCGTCAAGACCCATGTGTCACGCATCCTGGCGAAGCTCGGCCTGCGCGACCGTGTCCAGGCCGTCGTCCTCGCCTACCGGACGGGGCTGGTCTCCGGCACACCGTGAACCGGCACCGCCGCGGGACCCGCGCGGCGGCACCTCCCGCCCGGCCGGGCGCCGGGGCGGGGCCGTGGCCCCGGCCCCACCCCTGTGTCTGCGACGATCCGGGGGTGGACCACCCGAACGATCATGCCCCCGGCGCCCCGGTCCGCTCGGGCGTCCCCGAGCACGGACGCGTCCCGAAGTACTACGCGGTCAAGGTGCGGATCGCCTCGCTCGTGGCGGAGCTGGAGCGCGGTGACCCGATCCCCACCGAGCGGGATCTGGCCGAGCGGTACGGAGTCGCCCGCGAGACCGTCCGGCAGGCGGTGCGCGAGCTGGTGCTGGAGGGGCGGCTCAGACGGCAGGGCCGGGGCACCGTCGTGGCGGGGCCCAAGCTGGAGCAGCCGCTGTCCCTCGCCAGCTACACGGAAGGGGTCCGGAGGCAGGGGCGCACCCCCGGCCGGACGCTCGTCTCCCTCGACCGCTTCCGGTGTCCGCCCGCCCTCGCCGCCGAGCTCGGCCTCACTCCCGGCGAGCCGGTCTGGCACCTGGAGCGCGTGCTGCTCGCCGACGACGAGCGGGTCGGCCTGGAGAGCACCTATGTCGCCGTGGCCCGGGTTCCGCGGCTGGACACCGAGTTCGACCCGGACTCCTCCTTCTACCGCTACCTGGGGGCTCGGGGCATCGCGGTCGGCGACGCCGACGAACGCGTCGAGACCGTGCTCGCCACGCCCCGCGAGGCACTGCTCGTCGGCACGCCGCCGGCGCTGCCCATGCTGCTGATCCACCGGGTGTCCCGGGACACCGCAGGACGCCCCCTGGAGCGGGTGCGGGGCCTCTACCGGGGGGACCGGTTCTCGTTCACCGCGCGCCTGCGCGGCTGAAAGCCGCCGCCTCCCACCCGGCGGGCATCACGGAAAGATAACGGGTCTAGCCCAGACGTGAGGGAGCGTTCATGCTTCCGCCGTCAGCCGGACCCTTCCGGTTACCGGTCCGCGAGGAGCGTTGCCGCCGTGAGAGTGACAGTCGTCGGAGCAGGCGTGGTGGGCACCATGCACGCCTGGCATGCAGTGGAACGCGGCCATGAGGTCGTGCAGATCGAGCGTGAGGCGGAGGCGCGCGGCGCCTCGCTGCGCAACTTCGGGCAGATCTGGGTCAGCGGGCGCGCCCCCGGAGAGGAGCTGGAGACCGCGCTGCGGGCGCGGGAGCTGTGGGAGGGGATCGGCCGGCGCGTGCCCGGGCTCGGCTTCCGGGCCAACGGGTCGCTCACCCCGGTGCGCGGCCCCCTCGCGCTCGCCGTCGCCGAGGCGGCGGTGGCCCGCGAGGACGCCGCGGCCCGGGGCCGCGGGCTGCTCACCGCCGACGAGGCACGGACCCTCAACCCCGCACTGCGCGGCGCCTTCGACGCGGCCCTGTACTGCGAGCGCGACGCCGCCGTGGAGCCGCGCACCGCCCAGCGGGCCCTGCGCGAGGAGTTGCTGAAGTCCCCGAACTACACCTTCCTGCCGGGCCGCGAGGTGCGCGAGGTGGTCGGCGCCGGGGCCGTCCGCGACGACCACGGCGCGGTGCACCGCGGCGACGTGGTCGTGCTGTGCACGGGCGCCTGGCTGAGCGGGCTGGTGCGGGAGCTGGCCGGGCCCGAACTGCCCGTGCGCCGGGTGCGGTTGCAGATGATGCAGACCGGCCCGCTGGGCGAGAGGCTCACCACCTCGGTCGCGGACGCCGACAGCTTCCGGTACTACCCGGCCTACGCCTCCCCGGCGCTGGACGCGTTCAACGCCGGCCGGCCGCAGTCGGAGACGGCCGCCGGGCACAGGATGCAGCTGCTCATGGTGCAGCGCGCCGACGGCGGTCTGACCATCGGGGACACCCACGAGTACGAGCACCCGTTCGCCTTCGACACCCTCGAAGACCCCTACGAGCATCTGGCCGGGGTGGTCGAGTCCCTCCTCGGCCGGCCGCTGCCGGCGATCCGCCGCCGCTGGGCGGGGGTGTACGCGCAGTGCACCGACACCGGCCGGGTCGTCCACCGGCAGCAGGTGGGCGACGGGGTGTGGCTGGTCACCGGGCCCGGCGGACGCGGTATGACCTGCGCACCCGCGATAGCCGAGACGACCGCCGACGCACTGGGCTGGTGAGGGAGCCGACCATGCAGGAAACCGACATCCGACTCGTCGTGCTCGACATGGCCGGCACCACCGTCGCCGACGGCGGCCTGGTCGAGCGCGCCTTCGAGGCCGCGGCCGCCGAGCTGGGCATCGAGCCCGGCTCGGCCGACCACGCCCGGAAACTGGACCATGTCCGGGCCACCATGGGCGAGTCCAAGATCTCCGTCTTCCGGCACCTGTTCGGGGACGAGGGCCTCGCCCGGCGCGCCAACGCCGCCTTCGAGGACGCGTACGGCGACCTCGTCGACGCGGGCCTGATCGCCCCGGTCCCCGGCGCCCGCGAGACGATCGAGGAGCTCACCGGCAGCGGACGTACCGTCGTACTGACCACCGGCTTCTCCCGCGCCACCCAGGACGCGGTGCTGGCCGCGCTCGGCTGGCGGGACCTCGTGCCGCTCACCCTCTGCCCCGCCGACGCGGGCGGGCGCGGGCGGCCCTTCCCGGACATGGTCCTGGAGGCGTTCGTGCGGACCGGCGCCGCACAGGACGTCCGGCAGGTCGCCGTGGCCGGGGACACCTCCTACGACGTGCTGAGCGGCCTGCGGGCCGGGGCGGGAGTGGTGGCCGGTGTGCGCACCGGGGCGCACGGGGACGCCGAGTTCCGGGCCGCCGGCGCCACCCACGTCCTCGACTCCGTCGCCGCCCTGCCCGCCCTGCTCACGGGAGCCCGGTGAGACGGACCGCCCTCCTGCATCGAGGACGGGAGGTCCGCCACCGGCAGCCGGCCTCCCCCGGCCTCCCCCGCCGGACGCTGCGCCCCCGGAGCCACCGGGGTGGCGGACCCCGACGCAGGGCGCCTGACGCCGCCCCGGACGCCGGCCGGCGCAGCACGCCCGCAGGGATCCGCCCGGGCACAGGGGGCAGGGCACAGGGGGCAGATCGTAATGACATCCATTTTCAGGTATGGTCTGCCCTGCTCACCGATCGCACCCGGAGGTCCCCATGGCCGTGCCCAAGCGCAAGATGTCCCGCAGCAACACCCGGCACCGCCGCGCACAGTGGAAGGCCACGCCTCCCCAGCTGGTGACGGTCACGGTGGACGGGGTTCCGTACCGGGTCCCCCAGCGGCTGGCCAAGGCCTACGAGCGCGGCCTGCTCCGCCCCGAAGGCTGACCCCGCATGCCCCACGCCCCCTCGCGGCGCCTGCCCGTCACCGTGCTGTCGGGATTCCTCGGCGCCGGCAAGACCACCCTGCTGAACCACGTCCTCACCAACCGCGAGGGCCTGCGCGTCGCCGTCATCGTCAACGACATGAGCGAGGTCAACATCGACGCCGCCCTGGTGCCCGGCGGCGAGGCGGCCCTGTCGCGGACCGAGGAGCGCCTGGTCGAGATGACCAACGGGTGCATCTGCTGCACCCTGCGGGACGACCTGCTGGAGGAAGTGGACCGGCTGGCGCGCGAGGGGCGTTTCGACTACCTCCTCATCGAGTCCTCCGGCATCTCCGAGCCCATGCCGGTGGCCGCCACCTTTGCCTTCCCCCGCGACGACGGCGCCACCCTCGGCGACCTGGCCCGCCTCGACACGATGGTCACGGTCGTGGACGCCGCGGGCTTCCTGCCCGAACTGGCGGCCGGGGACGAACTCGCCGAGCGGGGCCTGGACCAGTACGAGGACGACGAACGCACCGTCAGCGACCTGCTGATGGACCAGATCGAGTTCGCCGACGTGATCGTCCTCAACAAGCTCGACCTCGTCGACGCCCCCTCCGCCGCCCGGCTGCGGGCCACGCTCGCCCGGCTGAACCCCGCCGCCCATGTGGTCACCGCCGTGCGGGGCCGCATACCGGCCGGCGAGATCCTGGGCACGGGCCGCTTCGACCTGGAACGGGCACAGCAGGCCCCGGGCTGGGTGCGGGAGCTCAACGGCGACCACGTCCCCGAGACCGAGGAGTACGGAATCTCCTCCACCGTCTTCCGTTCCGCGACGCCCTTCCATCCCGGGCGGCTGTGGACCTTCGTCACGGAGACGCTGGACAGCAGCACCCACGGGCAGATCCTCCGGTCCAAGGGCTTCTTCTCCCTCGCCACCCGGCCCCGGGTGCTGGGACTGTGGTCACAGGCCGGCTCGGTGGCACGCTTCGAGCCCTCCGCCGCACGCGACACCGGCAGCCGCCACGCCCAGGAACTCGTGTTCATCGGCACCGGGCTGGACGCGGACTCGCTGCACACGGCCCTGACCGCCTGCCTCCTCCGGGACGGCGAAACCCCGCCCGCCGAGGACCCGTTCCCGGCCTGGGACGCCTACGGCTTCGACGAGAGCTGCGAGCACGGGCACGAACCCCTCACCACCGTGACGGGACACTGAGACTCCGGGCCGGACGGTGGTCGCAGCCACGGCACCGTCCGGCCCGGTACACCCTCCGGCACGGTATGCCGGTCGCCCCGGGCAGACCGCCCGCCCCCGGGGGAAGGCGCGGGCGAGGCCGATCGCCCCGCCGCACGCCCCGCGCGGGCCGGGGACCTCGGGGAGCAGCCCCCGCCACGGAACGAGCGGCGGACTTCCCGCCCGGCCGTCCGCCCGGCGGCCGGGCGGGAGGGCGGCCTCGGCACACGCCACGAGCGCCTCGACCACGCCAGCGCACCCGGTGGCCCGACGCGCCCGCCGCCTTCCCGCCTTCCCGCCTTCGCACCTTCTCGCCTTCCCGCCCCCGGTGCCCGCGCGAACCACCGCTCCCGCACCGGGGATCGGCGGCCACCACCGCTCGGGCGGCGACCGCCTCACGGCGAGGACCACCGGCTCGGCCTCCCGCGTCCGCCGCGGCATCGGGCCGCGGCCCCGCAGGAGACGGCGCTGCCGCCCGTGACCCCGCCGGGCCACGGACGGCAGCTCGTCACACCGGTGCGGCGGTACCGCTACCAGGAGGACTTGGTGACTCCGGGGAGGAAGCCCGCGTGGGCCTGCTGACGCACACGGACCCGGGAGAGGCCGAACTTGCGCAGGTGGCCGCGGGGCCGCCCGTCGACGCTGTCCCGGTTGCGCACGCGCGTGGCACTCGCGTTGCGGGGCTGACGGCGCAACTCCTCGGCAGCGGCCTGCCGTTCGGCGTCGGTGGAGGACGGGCGGCGGATGATCTCCTTCAGCTCGGCACGACGGGCCGCGTACCGCTCGACGGTCGCCTTGCGCTTCTCGTTCTGCGCGATCTTGCTCTTCTTGGCCATCAGACCTTCACTCCCCTGGCGCGGATACGGGCCACCGCGGCCTCGATGCCGATGCTGTCGATGGTCTTGATCGCCCGCGCGCTGAGCGTCAGCCGGACGTACCGGCCCTCGCTCGGCAGCCAGTAGCGCTTGCGCTGGACGTTGGGGTCGAACCGGCGCGAAGTGCGCCGGTGGGAGTGGGAGATGGCGTTGCCGAAGCCCGGCTTGGCGCCGGTCAGCTGGCAGTGGGCGGACACGGTTCTGCTTCCTCTCGTCGGACGACTACTTTTTGGTAATGGAAACCATTCCCATATAGTACCCGTCATGGCACGCAACGAGGTACGCCCGATCGTCAAGCTCCGCTCCACCGCCGGAACCGGCTACACCTACGTCACCCGCAAGAACCGCCGCAACGACCCCGACCGGATGGTCCTGCGCAAGTACGACCCCATCGCCCGCCGCCACGTCGACTTCCGCGAGGAACGCTGACCTTCCCCTCCCCACCCGCCCCGGCCCAGCCCCGAAGGACACCCCGATGAAGCCCGGAATCCACCCCGCCTACGGCCCCGTCGTCTTCCGCGACCGCGCCGCCGACTACGCCTTCCTCACCCGCTCCACCATGACCAGTGACAAGACCATCGACTGGGAGGACGGCAACACCTACCCCGTCGTCGACGTCGAGATCTCGAACGTGAGCCACCCCTTCTACACGGGGACCGCCCGCGTCCTGGACACCGCCGGTCGCGTCGAACGCTTCGAGCGCCGCTACGGCCGACGCGGAGCCGTCTGATGCGGCACGAATCCCCCCTGCCCGTCGTCCTCGTCGGCGGGCTCCACTCCGAGGCGCGACGGCAGGTCGTCGACCGCCTCCTGCACACCGTCCCCGGCAGCGTCGCCCTCCACCACGACCTGTCCACCGCCGCCGGACACGGCACCGTCCTGCGCCATGTGCGCGACGCCACGGGCGAGCTGTCCCGCGGGGAGACCCCGCTGGTCAACGACTGCGCGTGCTGCGCACTGCGCGAGGACCTGGTCCCCGAGCTGGAACGGCTCGCCGACGCCGGCCTCACCCGACTCGCCGTCGTCGAGCTCTGGGACTCCGTCGAGCCCAGGTCGATGGCCGAGGTCGTCGCCGCCCACGGCGGCGACGCGGTCCGCCTCGGCAACGTGATCACGGCCGTCGACCCCGCCCTCGTCCTGCCCTGCCTCGCCAACGGCGACGACCTGGCCGAGGCCGGCCTCGCCGCCGCCCCCGGCGACCAGCGCACCATCGGCGACACCTGGGCCAGGCAGCTGGAGTACGCCCCCGTCCTGGCCCTGGTCGACAGCGAGGCCGCCGACGACGAGGACCGGGCGCTGCTGGCCCAACTGCACCCCACCGCCCGCCGGGTACCGGCCGACTCCCCCCGGCTCGCGGAGTCGGCGTTCGCCGGCTTCGACGTCGAGGCGGCCGCGGCGGCCCAGCACCCCGCCTGCGCCCTGCTCCCCCAGGAGGCCGACGCGGCGGGCGTCACCACCCTCGTCTGGCGCCGGCACCGGCCCTTCCACCCCGAACGGCTGTACCACGCGCTGGAAGACCTCTGCTGCGCCGCGGCCCGCAGCCGCGGCCGGTTCTGGCTCGCCGACCGCCCCGACACCCTGCTCGCCTGGGACGCCGCCGGCGGAGCCCTCTGCGTGGAGAGCGCAGGCCCCTGGCTCGCCTCCCTGCCCGACGCCGCCTGGGAGATGGTGCCGCCCGTCCGCCGGGCCGCCGCCGCCCTCGACTGGCACCCCGAGCACGGGGACCGCTGCCAGCACCTCGTCTTCACCTCCCCCGGACTCGACCGCGACGGGCTCGCACACGTCCTCGAGTCCTGCCTGCTCACCGACGACGAGTACGCGGCCGGCCCCGAGGCCTGGAAGCACCTCCCGCCCGCCTTCGACACCCTCCTCGACCCGGTCGGCTAGTCACCGGCCCACCCGGCCCGCAGTCCCTCAGGCACCCACCCGACCCGCAACCCCTCGCACAAGGAGCACCCATGGCCCCTCGCCAGTCCTCCCGCAAGCCGCCGAAGGCACGTCCCAACCCGCTCGACGCGGCCGGGATCACCTTCATCGACTACAAGGACACCGACCTGCTGCGGAAGTTCATCTCCGACCGCGGCAAGATCCGAAGCCGCCGCGTCACCCGCGTCACCGCCCAGCAGCAGAGGCAGCTCGCCGCCGCCATCAAGAACGCCCGCGAAATGGCGCTCCTTCCCTACTCGTCCAGCCGATAGGACTCCCCGGTTGCGCAACGGCGCCGAATCCCCCTACGGCGGCCGTTCTTCCCCGAGGCGGCCCTTTCTCCGGGGTCGCGGCAGTGAGCGCACGGTAATGCACCGCCGAAAGGGGGTGCATTACCGTGCGGACGAGGACGAAGCCCGTCAGTGGTCGTCCCAGTGCCCGTCATGGGCCGCGTGCCGGTGACCGTCGTGCACGTAGTCCACGTGGTCGCCGTGCGGCACGGCCGGATGCCCGCAGCCCTCGCCGTGCGCATGGGTGTGACCGGCGTGCTCCTGGTGCCGACCGGGCTCGCACTCGTCCACGTGGCCGTCGTGGTGACGGTGCAGATGGCCTTCGTGCGCGTAGTCGACGTGATCGTGGTGGGGTACCGCCACATGCCCGCAGCCCTCGCCGTGCACATGGTCGTGTCCGGGGTGCGGCCGGTGCTCAAGGGGTGTTGCCACGCTGCCCATCTCCATGGAATCGGGCCGCCTCGCACTGAAGGCGGCGGCGTTCGGTTTCCGGGCCATTCCTATCCTCCCCGCCAAGGCTGTCACCGAAGACACGCAGCGGCAATCGACGTGCTTTCCTCGTGAAACCGACAACGATTCCCATCGTGAATCACCGGGCCGCTTCGTTAATCACCGGGCCGCTTCGTGAATCACCGAGCCCCTCGGCGGATTCCGGTTCTCCGCGCACGGCGTCGCCGCGAGCGGGTGCGGCGACCCGGCGGCCGGATCCCCGGGCCACCGGCGGAGGCAGGGCGCCGGGTGACATGCTGTCGCGCGTGACCGCATGCGAACCGACCGCACCGACCCTCACGCAGTTCGCCCGCCCGTCCGAACTCCCCGGCGCCCGCAGACGCGAGCTCGCCGCGTGCTGGGCGGCGGTGGTCAACGCCGGCGGGGCGGTCGTTCCGGCGGACTGCCCGCCGCCGCCCCTGACGGGGGCAGACCTGGCGGCAGCCGTGGACCGCGTCGCGGAGGGCCTGGCGCCCGAGCAGGGCAGGCTGCTGGTGGCCGGCCTCGACGGCTCCCTCGCGGGCTGGCTGCTCCTGCGACGCGAAGAGCACCCGCTGGAAGCACACTGCGGAGTGGTGAACCATGTGCAGACGCATGTGCACCTCAGGCGCCGGGGGATCGGGGCCGCGCTGCTGCGCGAGGTCCGCCGCGTCGCAGGGGAGGAGATGGGGCTCGAACGCCTCAAGCTCTCGGTGCGGGCGGGCCTCGGGCTCGAGGACTTCTACCGGCGGGCGGGCTGGGCCGAGGTCGGCCGGTGGCCGGGGGCCTTGCGCCTGGCACCGGGCGACGACCGCGACGAGGTGCTGATGAGCCTGGCCCTGTGACGACGGGGCCGGTACCCCCCGGGAGGCGTCCGAGGGCGGCGCGGTGAGGACAAAGGACCGTCAGTCCTTCAGCGCCACGAGCACGCAGCTGTCCCCCACCTGCCACACCGGCGCGACATGCCGGAAGCCCGCCCCGCGCAGCAGTTCGGCGTGCCGGGCGACCGGGAGGTAGTGGCTGCCGTCCTCCGCTCCGGACGACGGGCCGCCCCGCCTCCGCCGCTCGAACACGTCCGCCAGCTCGGGATCCGCCGCCGCGGCCCGCCACCAGGACTCCCAGTCCTCGTGACCGTGCTCCCCCGCCCGCTCGGCACGACGGCGCCCCACATGCGCGGTCAGACAGGAGAACGGCCCCAGGTCCGGAGGGAAGTGATCCCCGTTGACCAGCGCCCCGCCGGGGCAGAGCAGGGCCGCGAGGCTGCGGTAGGTCTCGGACAGGGCGGCGTCGGGCAGGCAGTGCAGGGCGGTGGTCGACACGGCGACGTCCGCACCGCGCCGCAGCCCCAGCGCGTCGGTCCAGCCGTCCTGGCCGATCACCGCCTCCGCATAGCGGGCGGCGTGCCCGTGGTGGGTGCGTGCCAGTTCCAGCAGCACCGGATCCCTGTCGACCGCGACGATCTCCGCGTCCGGCAGCCGGCGGGCGAGCCGTGCGGACAGCGAACCGGGTCCGCAGCCCAGATCGAGGAGGAGCGGCCGGGGGCGGCCCGCGCACACGTGCTCCACGACGTCGGAGATCACGGAGAAGCGCTCCTCGCGCTCCACCGCGTAGCGCTGCTGCTGCCGCTCCCAGCGCTCCACCCAGGTTCTGGCCGCTGCCGTGCTCACGCCCATGCGGTCACGCCACCCCTTTGCCGTTGCTCCACCCGCTGCGACTGGCGCACAGCCTACAGATGGAAACGGTTTTCAGTTGCCGTGCCTCCGAAAGTGCCGTGGAGATCACCCCAACGAGGCGAGTACGGTCAGCAGCCGGTCGATCTCCTCTCCGGTGTTGTACACGTGCAGGCTCACCCGGACGGAGCCGTCCTTCTCGTCGGCTCCCGCCTGGCAGTGGCTGTCGGCCCGCACCATGAAGCCGTGGCTGAAGAGGATGAAGCCGAGGTCGTCCGAGGGGATGTCGCGGTGCCGGAAGGTGACGATGCCGTGCCGGCGCTGCGCCGCGGGCAGAACGGAGTCCGCCGCCAGGCCGGCGGGGCAGCCGAGGATCTCGTAGGCGTCCAGACGGCGCAGCCGGTCCGTCAGGCGGACGGCCAGCGCCGCGACATGGGCGCTGACACGGTCGACGCCGACCGCGTCCAGCCAGTCCAGCGCGGCCAGCAGCGAGACGAGGCCCGCGGTGTTGGGGGTGCCCTGCCATCCGGCGGGCCGCAGCAGGGGGCCGCGGGTGTTGCGTGCCCAGACCGCTCCGGTGCCGGGCAGTGCGAACGCCTTGTGCCCGGAGAAGACGACGAAGTCGACGTCGAGCGCCGGATCGCCGACCCGCAGGGGGAGATGGCCGACGCTCTGGGCGGCGTCCAGGCAGATCGGCACCTCGGGGCCGACGGCGGCGCGCAGCCGGTGGACGTTCATGTCGCCGCCGTAGACGTGGTGGACGTGGGTGGCGGCGACGAAGCGGGTACGGGGCCCGACGACCGAGCGGAGTGCGCGGTGGTCGTAGTCCCCGGAGGTCTCCTGGTACGGCAGGGCGCGGATGCGCACCTCGGTGCCGCGTGCGGCGAGCAGGTCCCGGGCTTCGAGCCAGGGGTCGAGGTTGGCCCGGTGGTCGGCGAACGGGACCAGGATCTCGTCGCCGTCGGTGAGGTGCTCCGTGAGCCAGTCGCGGGCGACGGTGCGCAGTCCCTCGGTGGTTCCGCTGGTGAAGTGGACGGCGGAGCGCTCCGGTTCCGGGTCGCCGAGGAACTCCTTGACCCGGTCGCGGGCCCGCGCGATCGCCTCCGTGGTCCGGTTGGCCCAGGGGTAGGTGCCGCGGCCGGCGTTGGCGTTGGAAGAGGTCAGATAGGTGAGGACGGCGTCGAGGACGGCCTGGGGCTTCTGCGAGGTCGCGGCGCTGTCCAGATAGGCCAGTTCGGGGTGTGCGGTGATGATCGGGAACTGCGTCCTGACCGCCCGCTGCCAGGCCGGGTCCGCGTCGTGGGCCACTGCGCTCAACGGCTCACTCCCTCACCAGCGGTGCGCCCGCGTCCCGCCAGGCGACGACGCCGCCCGCGAGGCTGCGCACGTCCGGGTGCCCCATGCGGGTCAGCAACGCGGCGTAGCGCAGCGACTTCTCCCCCACCGGGCAGGCCAGCAGCACCGGCGTCCGCTTGCTGAACGGCAGCCCGGTGCGGACCAGTTCCTCGAACAGCTCGTCGACGATGTTGACCGAGCCCTCGATGTGCAGTGCGGCGTAGGCGTGCGGCCCGCGCAGGTCGACCACCAGCGGGCGGGGGTCCGCACCGGCGATCCAGCGCCGGGCGTCGTCGACGTCGACGGACCGGCCCTCGGCGCGGGCCTCGGCGTCGGTGAGGGAGGTGAGGGAGTGGCCGCGGCGCGCGGCTCCCAGCAGTTCCGGGCGCCGTGCGCGGACGTAGCTGAGATAGCTCTCGGCCCGGTCGCAGACGATGAACACCGCGGTCCTGCGGCTGCCGGTACCGGCCGGTTCGGTGTCGACGGACGCCAGGTGCCGGACGGCCCCCTGGTAGGCGGCGCCGCCGGTCGGCCCCGAGAGCAGCCCGCAGCGCCGGATCAGCGTCACCATCCCGTCGATGGCGTCCTGGGAGGTGACCGGCGCGAGCGCGTCGTATGTCGCGGGGTCGAACAGGCCGACCTGGTGGACCTCGTCGATCGTGCGGATGCCGGGGACGAAGTCGCCCTTGTCCGCGACCAGCCCGAGGACGCGCACCCCCGGGTCGTGCTCGCGCAGCACCTGGGCGACACCGGTGGAGGAGCCCGCGGTGCCCACGCAGGCGACGAACCAGTCCGGGACCCGGCCGCCCAGGTCCTTGACGATCTCCGGTCCGGTCCCGGTCGCGTGCGCCTCGACGTTGCGCGGGTTGAAGTACTGGTCGGTGTGCAGATAGGTGCTGCCGGGTTCCGAGAGCGCCTGGTGGAAACGGGTGAGCGGATCGTCGGTGTCCGTGGGGTCCAGGCACTCGCTCTGCCCCGGCAGCTCCTCGATCTCCGCGCCGAGGAGCAGCAGCAGCTCCTTGATCTCGGGGACGCGCATCCGGTTGGTCACGCTCCGGAACCTCAGCCCGTGCATCCCGGCCAGCAGGGCGAGGGCCTTGGCCGTGTTGCCGCTGGAGAGTTCCACCACCGTGGCGTCGCCGCCGGTCGCCTCCTGGAGGTGCGGGCGGGCCATGTGCCAGGCGGGCCGGTCCTTGACGGACCCGAACGGGTTGAGCATCTCCAGCTTGGCGTAGAGGTCGATGTGGCGCAGTCCGTGAACGGCCGGGTCGATGCGGACGAGGGGGGTGTTGCCTATCGCGTCGGTGATGGTGTCGTACTTCATGACGGCACTCCCTGCGGGTCGGTGAGCGGCCAGTAGTCCTCGTCGGGGCACCAGCGCCAGCCGCCGCCTTCCCGGGTGACCGCCACCGTCCGTGCGAGGGGCTGGCGTTGGGCGCGGTGGGCGTGGAAGTCCATGGCGTACCCGGCCGTGTTCACGAAGGCCAGCAGGTCCCCGGCGCGCGGCAGCCGGGGCAGGTACACGAGCCGGCGGGTGATCAGGTCGGCCTCCAGGCAGAGGTTGCCGACGAGGTGGACCCCGACGGGCCCGTCACCGGAAGGGGCGTCGGCTCCTGCGCGGGGGAGCAGGACGGGGTCGACGAGGACGCCGTGCTCCTCCAGGCTCACGTCCCCCGCGTTCATGCCCAGGCGCACCAGATGGCGGGGCGGGCCCTCCCCCGTGGGCCGTACGTCGAGCACCCGGGCCAGCGACAGGCCGCACTGGTCGACGAGGGCCCGCCCCGGCTCGATGTACAGGTCGTTCAGATGCTCCAGCAGCAGCGTGGCGGGCGGGCGGTCCAGGGCCGGCGCGGGGCGGGAGAGGAGGGCGTCGAGGTAGCCGGGCCCGGCGACGGGCCGGTGTGCGGGGTAGAGCGCTGCGGTTCCGCGCACCGTGCCGCCCTCGTTGCGCAGCCCGTAGCCGTGGCCGCGCCAGGTCAGCGGCGGACGTGCGCCCAGCACCGCCTCGCTCAGCGCGGTGGTCCACCGCTCCCACTCCCCCGCGTCGGCCAGGTACCCGGTCCCGAACCCGCCGCCGATGTCGACGGCCCGAGGGCTCAGGCCCCGCGCACGGCACTCGTCCATCAGCAGCACACAGCGCTCCAGTGCCCTGGCCTTCTCCTCCAGTCCCGTGGTGTCCAGGTGGTACGCCAGCCCGACGAGCCGGACGGCGTCGGCGTGCCGCTCCAGCGCCTCCCACAGCTCGCCGGCCCGGGCGACCGGGGTGCCGAAGCGGCTGCGGCGCGACAGCAGCCGGGTGCCCGGCCCCGCGTGCCCGCCGTCCGACTCGAACTCCGACAGCCGCGCCAGCACGTCCACCCTGCCGAGCCCGTACGTCCGCACGAGACGGGCCAGTCGCTCCAGTTCACCGGCCGAGTCCAGGTTGACCGTCGCCCCCACCCGGGCCGCCAGCCACAGGAACTCCTCGTCCTTGGGACCGGTGGCCATCACCCGGTCCGCCGTGAACCCGCAGCCCAGCGCATGGCGCAACTCTCCCAGCGAGGCCACGTCGACCCCGACGCCGGCGGTGTCGCAGGCGGCCAGCCTGCGCACCAGGGCGCTCGACCGGTTCGCCTTGTGCGCGAAGTACACCCGCCCGGCGAGGTGATGACGCCGGTAGACGGAACGGAACCGCTCCGCGTTCCCGGCGACGGCCTCCGGGAGCAGTACGTTCAGCGGCGATCCGAGCGCGTCGCACAGCGCGTGCAGGAACGGCGCGTCCCGAAGGAGCGAAGCGAGCCCCGGGTCCACCCGCGGCCGCAGATACAACGGTTCTTCCTCCACCCGACCCCCTGGTCGACCGGTCGCCGTACCGGCCGTGCCGGCGACCATCCGCCAGTAGTCGTTTCCCACCGCGCGCTCCGCTAAGCCGGGAAGGACCATGACGTTCGAGACTTCCGAGGGACCGGGACCTTCGAGACCTCCGGCGGCAGGGCGTCCGGCGGCGATACTGGGTGCTCCGCCTGCCCTGGGCTCCGGACGCCACGGGCAGGGAGAGGGAACCGTTCCCGTCAGGGGTTCCCTGTACGCGCCCGCATGCTCGGCGACGCCCGGACCACCGGGAGGCGAGAGCGCGGCACGCCCGCCGGCCAAGGGTCGGCGGGCGTTCCGCGCAGCAGGCTCCAGGGCGGACCGGTCAGTGGCCGGCCACCGTGCCGGACAGCTCGTTGACTGCCTTCGGCAGGGTCACGGACGCCACCTTCTCTCCCGACTCCACGTCGAAGGCGTGCAGTCGGCGCGTGGCCGGTTCGGAGACGTAGGCCGTGTGGTCGCGGACGAACAGGGTGGGCCTGGGCTGCTGCCAGTCCAGGGGCTCCGTCCAGTCGCCGACGGCCTCGATCCTCTTCTCCACCGTGCCGGTCTCCGGGTCGATGACGTGGAGGACGCCGTTGGTGCCGAGGACGAGGGCTTCGCCGTGCGGGCCGCGGGCGAGCGAGCGGAAGGAGTAGCTGGTGCCGAGGTCGACCAGGCGCAGCTTCGCCGTCCGGGTGTCGATCAGCGAGATGCGGGTGGGCCGCTCCAGTTCCGCCTCGGGGTCGGTCTTGTAGTCGCCCAGGAGGATCGGGGAGAGCTCGCTGCCGCGCTGGTTGCCGATGCGGCCGTAGTCGTCGGGGGCCTCGACCTTGGTGAACTTCCCGTCCCGGTAGATCAGGACCCCGTCCTCACAGCCCAGGGCGATCGCCTCGTCCTCGGCGGCGGCCTCGCCGTGCACGCCGGGGCAGTTCTCGGCACGCTCGACCTCCTTGTCGTCCTTGTCCAGGACGAGGGCACCGGTGCGCTTCTCCTCGGTGCCCAGGGTGGTGAGGAGTTCACCGCCGGCCAGCTCGACGGCGACGCCGTGGTGGGGCTCGGCGGAGGTGTAGCTGCGGGCCCGCGGCTTCCCGCCGTCGGCGAGATCGGCGGGGTCGAAGACGTTCACCTCACCCGTGCCGTCGGTGAACAGGGCCGTCCGGCCTCCGTGCAGCACGACGTGTCCGGGCTTGGGGCCCTTGAACTCGGCGCCCGTGAAGGTCTGCCGGGCGGCGTCGAAGACGCGGAAGCCGGTGTCGGTGGAGACGAGGACATGGTCCTCGTCTCCCGCGGGGTTGACCCGGTTGAAGCCGGGCATCCCGACCGTCCTGGCCAGCTTCAGGGTCTCACCGTCGAGGACGTACAGGCCGCCGTCGAAGGTGGCGACCAGCGGGTGGTCGACCGCGGCGGCCCCGCCGGCCTCCGCCTGCTTCGGCTTGGCCTCGGACGGGGCGTCGCCGCTGCCGCCGCAGGCGGTCAGCGCCGTCGTCGCCACCAGGGCGAGGGCGGTGCCCGTGAGCACGCGGGCTCGCGTCGGCTTGTTCATTGCGCGTGTTCCTCTCCGGCCCCGTGCGGGGCGGGTTTCGGGGGTGGAGCGGCCGGCACGGTGTACCGGGCCGCGGGGGGGTCAGTTGCCGCCGAGGCTCGCGGCCATGGCCGTGGTGTTGGCGCGCATCATCTCCAGGTAGGTCCCGGCGCCCTCGCCCTTCTCGGTCAGCGACTCGGAGTACAGCGGGACGACGTCCACGTCGCCGCCCGTCTCCCGGCGCAGGACCTCGGCCAGCCGGGTGGGCTGGGAGGAGTCGGCGAAGACGGTGCGCACCCGGGCCTTCTCCATGGCCCGGACGAGGGAGCCCAGATCGGATGAGCTCGGGGAGGCGAGGGTCGTGCCGCTGGGGACGACCGCGCCGATCACACGGAAGCCGAAGCGGTCGGCGAGGTAGCCGAAGACGTGGTGGTTGGTCACCAGGGCGCGCCGGTCCTCGGGGATGGCGGCGAAGGACGTCTCCATCCAGGTGGTGAGGTCGGCGAGTCGGCCGTCGTAGCGTGCGGCGTTGTCCCGGACGGCCTGCTCGCTCACGCCGTCGACGTGCTCGACGACCTGCTCGGCGATCAGGCCGACGGCCTTGCGCACCCGGTCGGGGTCGGTCCAGAAGTGCGGGTCGGGCTCTCCGACGTCGTCCGCGGGGCGGCCGTCGTTCCCGGTGCGGAAGCGGAGCGGGTCGACCGCCTCACCGACCGCGAGGGTGGCCACCCCCGAGGTGCGGGCCGCCTCCACGTGCCGCAGTACGTTCTCCTCCAGCCCGAGCCCGTTGCAGACGACCAGGTCCGCGTTCTCCAGCTCGGCGGCCTGCACGGCCGACAGGCCGAAGGAGTGCGGGTCGGCGTTGGGGCTCATCAGCACGCTGACGCCCGCCTCGTCCCCGACGACCTCCCGGGTGATGTCACCGAGGATGTTGGTCGTCACCACGATCCGCGGCCGGTCGTCCTCGCCGCCCGCGCAGCCGGTCGCCGCTCCGGCGACGACGAGGAAGCTGATCAGGGTCAGCACCAGGGCGCGCACGCGCGCCGCTGCCACACGCACGCGCATCAGCCCGTCACCCCTATCAGGGACGGCCGGACGTCCAGCTCGAAGGTGCGGGCGACGCGGAGGGCGTCGTTGTGGTCGATCTCGTGTACGCGCCTGCCGGCGGGGTCGTTGAGGTAGGCACGGCTGCGGTCGACCTCGATCACCGGGGCCATGGCCCGGCCGGGGCCGGTACCGGGGGCGTCCCGCAGCAGGGGCTCCGTGACCGCTGTCTCCTCGCCACTGGGGATGTCGTAGCCGTGGAGGGCTCCGTCGCTCTCCAGGACCAGCAGCGGGGCGCCTTCGCCCGCGGTGTTCGCGGCGGTCGCGGGGCCCGTCCGCACCCGGGTCCAGGCGCGCCCGGTCACGTCCAGGACCCAGACGGCGCTCTTCCCGGCGAGTGCGGTGAGCGTGGTGCCGCCCGGGCGGTGCCGGAACTCCGCGGCCCGCTCCGCCCTCGGCACCTCGGCACCGTAGGGGATCTTCTCGGCGGTGAAGGCGCCGCCGTCGCGGTGGACGAGCAGGGCGCCGTCGGCGCAGCCGAGGACGACGCCCCGCCGGGTGACCGCGTCGCCCCTCGGGTCCTCGCACGCGGACTCCGGGGAGGCGACGCGCCGGCCCGAGCGGTCGAGTACGACCACCCGTGCGGGGCCGGCCCCGTCCTCGGTGAGAGCGATCAGGTGGCCGGCGTAGGGGACCACCGCTCCCGCGTAGGTGCCGGGAAGTCCGGTGGGTGTGCCCGTCGCACCCTTCTCCAGGTCGGTACGGGAGTGCACACCCGCCCTGCCGTCCGCGCCCGTCACCACGGTCACGCCGGTGTCGCCGCGGACGCTCGCGCCGGTGCCTGCGGGGAGGTCGCCCACGTCCCGGATCTTCGCGCGGTAGTAGTGCATGTGGTCTCCGTGGTCGACCGTCCACGCGCCGCCGTCGAGGACGTGGACGCCGCCGGGGCCGTGGAAGTAGCCGAAACGGCCGTCCGTGGTCAGTCCGGTCAGCCCCGCCCGGCGGGACGTCTCGTGCACCCGGCCGGTGATCAGGTCCAGCACCCGGGTCTCACCGGTGGTGCCGTCCCCCACCAGGAGCCGGGACTGCTGCTCGGCCGCCTCCGTGGCGCCTTCGACATGGCCGTGGCGGGCGGCCGCGGAGGGAGCCGCCGCCGAGGCGGGCTCGGGGACCGGGGCCCGGCCGGCGCATCCCGCGGTCGGCAGGACCGCGGACAGAACGGCCGCCGCCAGGGAGGTGACGTTTCTTCGGACGAACAAGGGGACCGCCTCAGGTGTCGTTCGATCGGGTCGCGGGGGCGTTCGCCGGGACGGCCGCGGCCGGGAGGGGCGCGGTGCGGCAGCGGTGCCGTATCCCGGACGCCGCGTGGGACAGGAGGAAGAGGCCGACGGCGAGGGCGGACACGGTCGCGCCGGCCGCGGTGCCGAGGTGCCAGGAGAGCTGCAGGCCGCCGAAGACGGCGGCCGCGCCGAGGGCCGCGGCGAGGGCCATGACGCCGCGCACACTGCGCGCCCAGGGCAGGGCGGCCGCGGGCGGGGCGATGAGCAGGCCGAGGACCAGCAGCGTTCCCACGATGTGGAAGGAGGCCACGATGGCCAGGGCCAGCAGCCCGAGCAGCGAGGCGTGCGCGAGACCGGGACGCAGGCCGAGCGTCCGGGCCTTGCGGTCGTCGAACGCCAGCGCCAGGAAGGCCCGGTGGCCGAGCGCCGAGACGGCCAGCGCCGCCGGCAGCGCCGCCCCGAGCAGGATCAGCTCGCTCTCCCGTACCGCGAGGACGTCGCCGAAGAGGAACCCGGTGAGGTCCACGGCGAAGGACTGCGAGCGGGAGACGATGATGACGCCGAGGGACAGCATGCCGACGAAGAGCAGGCCGATCCCGGTGTCCTGGGACAGCTTCGGGGTGCGGCGGAGGGCGGTGACGCCGGCCGCCATGACGGCCGCGCTCACCACCGCCCCCACCAGCAGGTCGACCCCGAGCAGTGCGGCGACCGCGAGGCCGGGCAGCAGGCCGTGGGACATGGCGTCGCCGAGGAAGGCCATCCCCCTCAGCACCACCCACGTCCCGGCGAGGGCGCAGATCGCCGACACCAGGATCCCCGCCCACAGGGCACGCTGCACGAAGGCCGCCTCGAAGGGGGCCGTCAACCACTCCATACGACGACACTACAATGACAATCATGTTCAATAACAACCGCCCGGGGCCTCACCGCACCGACTCGGGCGAGCAGCGCATACGCATCACCGACCTTGACGCGGGCTATCCGGGCAGGCCCGTGCTCCGTCAACTCAGCGCTTCGATACCGGCGTTGGCCATGACGGCACTCGTCGGGCCGAACGGCAGCGGGAAGTCCACGCTGCTCGGCGTTCTCGCCGGCGTGATCCAGCCCACATCCGGACGGCTCCGGTACGCGAAGGGCCGCCCGCCCGCCTTCGTCCCGCAGCGCGGCGCCGTCGGTGAGGAGCTCCCCCTCACCGCACGGCAGACGGTGGAGATCGGCCGCTGGGGCGAGCGCGGGCCGTGGCGGCGGCTGACCCGCCACGACCGCGCGGTGGTCGACTCCTCCATGGACCGACTCGGCGTGGCCCACCTCGCCACCCGCCAGCTCGGCGAGCTGTCCGGCGGACAGCGCCAGCGCGTCCTGATCGCCCAGGGCCTCGCCCAGCAGTCCGACCTGCTGCTCCTGGACGAGCCGACCACCGGGCTCGACCCCGAGGCCCGGGAGCGGATCACGGACCTGCTGAGGGACCTGGTCGCCGACGGCACGACCGTCGTCCAGGCCACCCACGACCTGGCGGCCGCCCGATCGGCCGACGTCTGCCTGCTGCTGAGCGGCGGCCTGCTGGTCGGGCAGGGCCCGCCCGGGCAGGTCCTCACCCCCGCGGTGCTGTCCGAGCTCCGGCAGCCCGCGTGAACGGGGCGCACCGGCCCGGAGCCGTCCCCGCCGGCACCGGTGCCGCCGGGCAGCGGTGGGACGCACGGGCCCGCCCGGTCTCCGCCCCCTCGCGGCTCGATAGGGTGCGCGGGTCCGGCACCGCGCGCCCGGCGCGCCGAAGGCCACCGGCGGGGGCGGGGGCGGACGGCACCGAAGGCGGAGCGAGCGAGATGAGCGATCAGAAGTACGCGGGCAGGCGGGGCGGTGTCGCCGACGCCGTGCGCCTGTCCGTGCGGGCGGCGGTCCACCTCCTGCTCGGCGGATTCGCGCTCCTCACGATCGTCACCGTCGTCGACGCGCTCGGGCCGGTGCTCGCGCTCGGCCTCTACACCCCTCCCGTCGCCGCCTGGTGGACCGTGTTCACCGCCGTCGTGGTCCAGGGGGTTCCGTTCCTCCTGCTCGGCGCGCTGGTCTCCGCGGCCGTCGCCACCCTCGTGCCCGAGCGCGTCTTCGCCCGGCTGCTGCCGCGCAGCCCGGCTCTCGCGGTGCCGGTGGCGGGCGCGGCCGGGGTGGTGCTGCCCGGGTGCGAGTGCGCGTCGGTACCGGTGGCCGGCAGTCTGATGCGGCGCGGGGTCGCCCCGGCGGCCGCGCTCGCGTTCCTGCTCTCCGCGCCCGCGGTCAACCCCGTCGTGCTCGTCGCCACGTCCCTGGCGTTCCCCGGTCAGCCGATGATGGTGGTGGCCCGGTTCGTCGCCTCGCTCGCCACCGCCGTCGTCATGGGCTGGCTGTGGGCACGCTTCGGCCGCACGGAGTGGCTGCGGCTCCCGGCGAGGCCCGCGTCCGGACCGGGCGCGTCCCGCGCCCGCTCCTTCGTCGCCGGGCTCCAGCACGACTTCCTGCACGCCGGCGGCTTCCTCGTCCTGGGGTCGGCCGCGGCGGCCACCTTCAACATCGCCGTGCCGCGGACGGTACTGGACCTCTTCACGGCATCCGCCTGGGTGTCGGTGCTTCTCCTGGCGCTCCTCGCGGTGGTGCTGTGCGTGTGCAGCGAGGCGGACGCCTTCGTGGCCGCGTCGCTGAGCGGGTTCGGCCCGGTGGCCCAGCTGGCCTTCATGGTGGTCGGCCCGATGGTCGACCTGAAACTGTTCGCGCTCCAGGCGGGCACCTTCGGGCGGGACTTCGCCCTCCGGTTCTCGTCCGCCACCTGGGTGACCGCGGTCGCGGGCAGCGCGCTCGTGGGGTGGTGGCTGCTGTGAGGAAGTACGGTCCCGCCGTGCTGTTGCTGCTGGTGGGCGCAGCGGTGCTGCGCATCTCGCTGTTCGGCGATCTCTATCTGCGGTATGTGCAGGCCGGGCTGCGGCCCTGGCTGGTCCTCTCCGGGACACTGCTGGCCCTGCTCGGCCTGCTTCAGGCCGCGCTCACCGCGCGGGCGGCAGGGAAGGGCGCCCCCGGCGCGGACGGGCACGCGCACCAGGCCGAGGGGGAACCGGACCACGGCCACTCCCACCCGGGGGGTCCGCGCATCGCCTGGCTGCTCGCGCTCCCCGCCGTCGCCCTGCTCTGCTTCCCTCCCCCGGCGCTCGGCTCGTACAGCGCGGCCCGTGAGGAGGCCCGGCGCACCGAGGCGTACGTCGGCACGTTCCCCCCGCTCCCGGCCGGCGACCCGCTGGAGCTGCGCCTGTCCGCGTTCGCCTCCCGCGCCGCCTACGACAGCGGATACTCGCTGCGGAACCGCACGCTGCGGCTCACCGGCTTCGTCACCCGCGGCGACGGCGGCACCTGGTACGTCACCCGTCTACGGGTGGCGTGCTGCGCGGCCGACGCGACGGCGGTCAGGGTGGAGGTCCGCGGGGCGGCGGCGCCGGAGCCCGACACCTGGGTGACGGTCACGGGCAGCTGGCACCCCCGTGGCAGGCCGGGCTCGGCCGCGGCCTGGCCCCCGGCGCTGGACGCCACGGCGGTCCGCACGATCCCCGAACCGCCGGACCCCTACGAGAAGCGCTGAGGCCCGGATTCCGAACGGGACGGACGGCCGCCCCCGACCGCGGCGGCCGGTCGCGCCGTGGTGGGGAGGTAGGTGATACGGAGGGCGCCGGTGGCGGGTTCCCGGTCGACGAGCACCTCGACTCCGTAGACCGACCTGATCAGCTCCGGGGTCAGCACGCTGTCCGGGGCACCGGCCGCGACCACCGTTCCGTGCTGGAGGAGGACGAGGTGGTCGCAGTACCGCGCGGCGAGGTTCAGGTCGTGGAGGGCGACGACGCAGGTCACGTCGAGCGAGGTCAGCAGGTCGAGGAGGTCGAACTGATGGCGGATGTCGAGGTGGTTGGTGGGTTCGTCGAGCAGGATCTCGCGGGGTTCCTGCGCCAGGGCGCGGGCGAGTTGGGCGCGTTGCCTCTCGCCTCCCGAGAGGGTGTGCCAGCTCCGGTCCTGCCGGTCGGTGAGGTCGGTCCGCTCCAGCGCGGCCTCGACGGTCCGCCGGTCGTGCTCGCCGAGGGCGTCGAAGCGTCCGCGGAAGGGGGTGCGGCCGAGTTCCACGACCTGCCGGACGGTGACGTGGTGGTGGGCGGTGACGTCCTGTTCGACGACGGCGAGCCGGCGGGCCAGCACCCGGCGGCCGAGGTCGGCCAGGTCGGAGTCGTCGTAGCGGACGGTTCCGGTGTCGGGGCGGCGCAGTCCGGCGAGCAGGCGCAGCAGGGTCGACTTGCCGGAGCCGTTGGGGCCGAGGAGGCCGGTGACCTTTCCGTCGTGGGCCGCCATGTCGATGCCGTCGAGGAGGCGCTGGCCCTTGACGGACCAGGACAGACGGGTGGTGGTGATGCGGCCCATCAGGACTCCAGACGCTTCAGGACCAGGGCGAAGGCGGGCGCGCCGAGCAGAGCGGTGATGACCCCCGCCGGCAGTTCGTGGGGGGCGAAGGCCGTGCGCGCGAACACGTCCACCCAGATGAGGAAGACCGCGCCGGCGATCGCGGACAGGGGAAGGAGGGAGCGGTGCGCCGGGCCGGCCAGGATGCGGACCGCGTGGGGGACGAGCAGGCCGATGAAGCCGATCGCGCCGGAGGCCGCCACGGCGGCCGCCGTGATGACCGAGGTCAGCACCATGAGCCAGACGCGGGCCGCGGTGACGTTGATTCCCAGGGCGGCCGCGGAGTCCCATCCGAAGGTGAAGGCGTCGAGGGCGGGCGCGAAGAACTGCACGGCGAGCACCCCGGTCAGGATGAGGACGACGGTGACGGTCACCCCCTCCCACCGGGCGCCCCCGAGGGTGCCGAGCAGCCAGTAGGTGAAGCCGCGGGTGGAGTTGGCGTCCCCGCTGACCATGAGGATGACCGAGGTGACCGCGGCGAAGAACTGGGAGACCAGCACGCCGGTGAGCACCACCCGGGACGGGCTGGCCACGCGCCCGCCGCCGAGCAGGATCAGCAGCAGGCCGAAGGAGAGCAGGCCGCCGGCGAACGCTCCGGTGGACAGGGAGACGCTTCCGCCGATGCCCAGCAGGAGCACGGCGACCGCTCCGGTCGAGGCGCCGGAGGAGACTCCGAGCAGGTAGGGGTCGGCGAGGGGGTTCCGGGTGACGGCCTGCAGGACCGCGCCGGAGACGGCCAGGGCCATGCCGACGGCGGCGGCGAGCAGGACCCGCGGGAAGCGGGACTCCCAGATCAGGGCGTCGAGGAGCCCGGGCAGGGGCTCGGTGGGGGCGATGCCGCCCAGGCCGGTGTGCCGGAGGATCGTGGAGACCACGTCCAGGGGCCGGATGTCCGCGCTCCCGAACAGCGAGGCGGCGAGGACCGACACCAGCAGGGCGGTGACGGCCAGGAACCACAGCGCCACCGTCGGGGCGCGCCGCCGGCGCACCGGAGCCCCTTCCCGGCGGTGGGTCGGGGCCTCGGTGCGCGCGGTGGTCTCGTGTGAACTCGTCGTCATGATGGCGGGCGGTTCACCGGAGCTTCTTCAGGCCGTCGACCAGCGCGGGAACGGTGGACGCGCTGCCGTAGCCGGGATCCATGTGACTGCCGGGGAGGGTGATGAACCTGCTGCCCTTCACTGCGGCGAGCTTGCTGGTGAGGGGGTCCTTCCTGAGCAGTTCGATCTTCTCCTCGGCGGTGTCGTCGGGTTCGCCCCGGGTCAGGTCGGCCAGGATGATGACGTCGGGGTTGCGGGCGGCGACCTCGTCCCAGCTCACCTCGGCCCACTTGGTCCTGGCGTCGGCGAAGATGTTCTCGACCCCGACGAGTTCGGAGACGTGCTGGGGCAGACCACCGGGCCCGGCGGCCCACGGGGTGCCCTCGTAGGTGGAGTAGAACCACATCACCTTCAGCGGCTCGTCCCGCTTCTCGACAGCGCCCACCGCCTTGTCGACCACGGCCTTCTGCTCGGCCGCCAGCTTCTCGCCGGCCTCGGGCACGCCCATGATCCTGCCGAGCCGGCGGTACTCCTCGAACAGCATCGCGAAGTCCGCGTCGGCCACGCTCTCGTGGTAGCTGCAGTCGAACTCGGTCAGATAGGTGGGGACGCCCAGGTCGTGGAGCTGCTCGCGCTCGCCGGACTGCTCCTTGGTGAACATGCTGGCGAAGGAGCCGTAGACGAAGTCCGGCTGGGCTTCCAGGAGCTTCTCGTGCTTGATCTCGGCCCCGGGTGCGGACAGGACCGGGATCTTCCCGTACTGCGCGGCGATCGCGGGCGGCGGCTTCTCGATCTCGTAGCCCGTGCCGGCGATCCGGTCGCCCACCCCGAGGTGGATGAGGATCTCGGCGGCGGTCTGGTTGAGCGTGACGACCTTCTCCGGCGCGGCCTTGTAGGTCACGTCGGTGCCGCAGTTCTCGAGGGTGAACGGGTAGGCCGTCGCGCTCTTCGCCGTCGCCGCCCCCTTCCCGTCGGCACCGGTGGAGGAGTTGTCGGCGCATCCCGCGATCCCGAACGCCGTCAGGGCCGCACACATTATGGAAATCGTTTTCGTTTTCATTAGTTGCAGAGTACCAGTCGTTCGAAGGGCCGGAAGAGGAGGTGCCGGTCGAGAGGGCCGACCGGAAGGGGGGATCAGGACGGCGTCCCCCGGGGGCGGTTCGACGTCCGGGGAACGGTCCCCACGCCGCCATGGGGGTGTCCGCGGCGCTACCGAAGCGTCACGGCCAGCCTGCGGACGACCTGCTCGTCGAAGAGGCCGTGGGCGGCCATCCAGTCGTCGTTGAAGACGGTGTCCAGGTACTTGTCGCCGCCGTCGCAGACCAGCACGACGATCGTGGTGCCGGGGAGCGCGGTCCGCGCCCGCTCCAGGGCCTTGTACACCACGCCGCCCGCCGAACCGCCGATCAGCACACCGTGGTTCCTCGCCAGATAGCGGCAGGTCTCGAAGGCCTCCGCGTCGCTGACCTTGATCCCCTCGTCAAGGACCGCGTAGTCGACGACGCAGCCGATCTCCGAGCCCGCCGGCGTACCCGTGCCGGACTGGTGGTAGGGCGCGCCCTCGCCGCCGAAGACGACCGAGCCCACCGGCTCGACGCCGACGACCTTCAGGTCCGGGATGCGTTCGCGGAGGAAGCGGCCGGTGCCGCAGAGCGAACCGCCGGTGCCGACGGCCCCGTACAGGAAGTCGATGTCGTCACCCAGCTCGTCGTGGAGTTCCCGGGCGAGCGGGCGGTAGCCGTTGGGGTTGCCCTCGTTGCGGTGCTGGGCGGTCCAGTACGCACCGTGTTCGGCGGCGAGACGCTCCGCCGTGGTGTCGCGTTCGGCGGTGGCGAGACCCTCCCCGTCCCCGGCGACGTTGAGGATGTCGGCACCGTAGGCGAGCATGCCGCGCAGCTTGTCCGTGCTGGAGTGGTTGTCCACCACGGCGGTGAACTTGTAGCCGCGTTCGGCGGCGACGAGCGCGAGGCCGAGCCCGGTGTTGCCGGAGGTGGACTCGACCAGCCACCCGCCGGGGGCCAGGAGCCCGGCCTCCTCCGCCTCGTCGACCATGTTCCGGGCCATCCGGATCTTGGCGGTCCCGGTGGGGTTGAACTGCTCCAGCTTCAGCAGCACGGTCGCTCCGCCCTCCGCGACGGGCAGCTTCAGCAGCGGCGTCCGCCCGATCAGGTCGGAGATCCTGGTCGCAATCACGGCTTGTCCTTCGCGCAGATCGCGGTCAGACACCGTACGAAGACGTCGTTGTCCCCGGGGGTCGACAGCGAGGCTCGGATATAGGTCTCGTATCCCGGCTCGCGCCACGCCTTGACGATGATCCCGGCGCGGTGCAGCTCCCGGGCGACATGGTCGGCGGGCCGGCCGGTGTCGATGAAGAGGAAGTTGGTCGAGGACGGGACCACGCGCAGTCCCGCCGCACGCAGCCGCTCGGAGACTCTGGTGATCTCCAGGGCGGTGCGGCGGACCGTGTCCGCCAGGTGCGTGTGGTCGCCCAGCGCGGCGATCGCGGCCTCCTGGGCCGGGTGGTTCACGTTGTACGGGGTACGGACCCGGTCCAGGGCCTGGACCAGGGCCGGGTCGGAGGCGATGCCGTACCCGACGCGGACGCCCGCCAGGCCGTAGGCCTTGGAGAAGGTGCGCAGCACGATCCACGGCCGGTCGAGACCCCGCAGGGCCCCGAGGCCGTCGGGGTAGCCGGGGCGGGACCGGGCGAACTCGCCGTACGCCTCGTCGAGCACCAGCAGGGCCGACTCGGGCAGAGCCGCCACCACCCGTTCCAGCTCATCGGCGGTGAGCATCGCGCCGGTGGGGTTGCACGGGTTGGCGAGGAAGACGAGCTTGGGCCGTGCCGCGAGCGCGTCGTGCCAGGCCCCGGCGTCGAACCCGAACTCGGCCGTGACCCGGACCTTGTGGACCCGGGCACCCATGACACGGGGGAAGGTCTCGTGCAGGCTGAACCCGGGGGCCTGGGTGACCACCAGGTCACCGGGGTCGAGCACGGCCTGGCACAGCAGCCCGAGGATGTTCTCCGAGCCGTTGCCGAGCACCACCCGGTCGGGCGGCACGTCCAGGCTCTTCCCGAGGGCCTCCGCCAGCCGTCGCCCGGAGGGGTCGGGGTAGCGGGAGACACCGTCGGCCAGCGCCTTCCGGACGGCTTCGCCGACCACCGGTGAGATGCCGTACGGGCTCTCGTTGTTGGAGAGCTTGATGACGCGGCCGGAGCCGCTGAGGGCCGCCACGTCCGCCGGGTCGGCGCCGGGGTCGTACGGGGGCAGTCCCGCCACCTCCCTGCGTACCAGGGACGCGGAAGGGGTCGGCGTGAGGACGGGGTTCATGAGCGCTCCGGTTCCGTGACGGGGGCGCCGGACGTCTCCCGGTGCAGGCGGGCGACGCGGCGCAGGAAGGCGGCCAGCAGGAGGGCGGCGGTGGCGGCGAGGCCGACGGTCTGCCCGGTCCAGACGCCCTCGACGCCCCAGCCGGCCGTGATCCCGAGCAGGCAGCCCGCGGGAAGGCCGATCAGCCAGTAGCCGACGAGGGAGATGCGGAAGGGACCGGCGGTGTCGCCGATACCGCGCAGGATGCCGTTGCCGATGTTCTGGGTCGCGTCGAAGACCTGCATGAGGGCGGCGATCAGCAGTCCGGTCACGGTCAGCGCGATGATGTCCGCGTTGCCGGCATGCTCGGCGGAGATGAACAGGGACACGATCGTCTCCGGTGCCACCAGGTACACGACGGCGACCAGCAGCGTCGCGACCACGCCCCAGGCGGTGCCGAGAAGCCCCATCCCCCGGGCTTCCCGGTAGTCGTCGCGGCCGTCGGCCTCGCTGATGAGGATGGACGCCGCGTGGGAGAGGCCGGCGCTGATCATGAAGACGATGTAGACGATCTGGTTCAGCACCGTCTGCGCGGCCAGCGCCTCCACGCCCAGGGAGCCGATGACCAGGGTGAGCACGCTGAAGAACCCGGCCTCCGAGGCGTAGGTCCCGGAGATCGGCAGGCCGAGGCGCCAGACGGAGCGGACCGCCTCCCCGTTCCAGCGCCGCGCATGGGGCGAGGTGAGGTACGGGCGGAGGGTGCTGTCACGCAGGACGACCGCGACGAACGCCAGGAAGGACAGCAGGAACACGGTGACGGTGGCGATCGCGACGCCGACGAAGCCGAAGGCGGGCAGCCCGAACGCGCCGTAGATCAGGACGTAGTTGAGGCCGATGGTCACGCCGACCGATGCCAGGGTGATGGTCAGCAGCGGGCCGGGGCGCTTGAGGCCGGTGGTGAAGTGCCGCAGGTTCTGGAACCACAGGCAGGGCAGCATGCCCGGCGCCAGGACCGTCAGGAACTCGCCCGCCTTGTCGACCACGGTCGGGTCCTGGCCCAGCAGGACGAGCAGCGGGCCGATCAGCAGCAGCGCCGCGCAGAAGACCGCACCGCAGACGGTGGCCCAGAAGAAGCCCGCGAACAGCAGTGCGCCGACGCGTTCCCCGTCGTCCCGCACGCGCGCCTCGGCCACCAGGTTGCTGACCCCGGTCACCAGGCCCGTCCCCGTGGTGCGCAGCTGGTTGAACAGCGCGATGGCCAGACCGGCGGCGGCGATCTCGACCGCTCCGAGCCTGCCGAGCATGACGATGTCGACCGTGGTCAGCGCGACATGGGCGAAGTTGGTGAGGATCAGCGGGAACGCCAGCCCGAGCAGGGCACGGGAGTTCCCGACCCACCAGGCGGCGCCGGTGGTCCGCGCGGGGCTCGCAGGGGGTGCGGAGGTGGTTTCGGTTTCGGTACTCACCAGAAGTCGACCTTCTCCCCGCGCCCGGCCGCCAGGGCGAGGTCGGCCATGTACCGGCCGAGCGCGGCGTCGGTGACCGCCATTCCGCTGTTGTAGGCGAAGACCACGTCGTCCGGCCGCCGCCGGGCGGGTGCCAGGCCGAGCAGGATGTCGGGGAGCTGAGCGTCGACGTGCGGCAGCCCGCCCTCCGCGTCCCGCAGGTCGTCGCAGGTGGCATGCATCTGGGCGGTGTCCGTGGCGATCCGGTAGTCCGCGCCGTGGCAGACGTCGGCGTGCACGCCGTACCCGAGGAGCACGGCGACCGAGCCCGGCTTCATCCAGTCGCGCCGGACCTCCTCCGTGACGGACAGGCCGGCGGCTCCGACCACGATGTCCGCCTCTTGGGCGGCCTCCCGCAGATCCTTGACGATCCCGACCTCGCGGCCCTCGACGGCCTCCTGTACGGCACGCAGCCCCTCGGGGTACGTGCCGAACACCTGCAGGCGCTCCAACTCGGGCATCGCCGCGACCAGCATCGGCAGCGCCGCCTGCCCCTGGACCCCGGTGCCGACGACGAGCGCGGTCCGCGCGTCCGGGCACGCGGCACGGGCGAACAGGGCGGTGGTGGCCGAGGACCGCAGGGGCCCGAGCTTCACCACGTCCATCAGCGCGACGGGCGCCCCGGTGGTGTCGTCCACGAGGAAGACGAACGAGTGGAACCGGTAGCCGTTCCTCGTCCGCCTCGGGTCGAACTCGTAGACGGCCTTGAAGCAGACGGTGCCGCTGCCGGCGTCCCGCGCCACCATCGAGTAGCTGAGCGAACGGTGGTCGGGATCGTCGATGATCGTCTTGACCGGGTTGTTCGAGCCGCCTTCCCGCAGCGCGCGGTAGGCCTGCTCGACGACCGCGATCACCTGCCGGTGGTCGAGGTCCAGCGCTTCCTGCTGCGCCTGTGGCAGCAGCCACAACTGCCCGGGCGGGGCATAGCTCGGGGACATGGGGGTCTTCTCCTTCGAGGGGGGTGGGATCGAATCGGTGCGCGGTCTCAACGGATGCCGTCGAGTCGCCAGCGCGGGACGGTCCCCTCGCCACCCGGCCGGAGGACGACCTTCGACGGCAGGGGAGCGTCATGGAACGGGGACTCGTTGGAATCCATCTGGTAGCCGGCGGTGTTGAGGTAGACCAGGTGGTCACCGCGCCGCACGGGCCGCGGGAAGCCGATCTTGCGCCAGGTCACCATGTCGCTCTCCAGGCAGGTCGAGCCCGCGACACACGCCGGGAACAGCGCGTCGCCGACCGGCTGTGCGGACATCAGCAGCGGATCGGGGAGGTAGTCGCTGTTGAACCACTGCTCGGAGAGGCTGAAGCTGCTGCCGTCGACGGTGACGACCGCGTACCCGTCGGACTCCCGCCGGTCGTCGACCTGTTGTACGCGGAACAGGGTGAACCCCGCCTGGTCGAGCAGGGCCCGGCCGGGCTCGACGACGAACCGGATGCCGTGGCGTCCCGCCTTCACGGCCAGGCTCTCGCCACCGCCGACCGGGTGGGCCATGATCGCGCGGACCGCCTGGCCGGCGGACGGGCCACCGTACGGGTAGAAGTCCGTGAAGGACCTGGCCGCGTGATAGTGGGTCGCGTCGTTCTGTGCGAGGAACTCGTTCCACAGCTGCGGCTCGACATAGCGGACCGGCAACCCGCCGCCGATGTCGACCAGTCCGGCGTCGGTCGCGCCCTGCCGCCGGGCGTCGAGGCAGTACTCGACCATCTCGTCCGCCGCGTCGGCGCGTTCCGCGCTCGCGTAGCCGTTGAGGTGGAAGGAGAAGCCCCGGAGGCTGATGTGGCCCGCACCGTCGGCGCACAGGGCGACGGCGGCCCCCCGCTCCGCGGCGGACATGCCGAAGCGGCTTCCCGGCTGGCCGGCCGTACGGGACCGGAGAAGCACCCCGGCCCGCCCGCCCGCGAGCCGGGCGGTGGCGGCGAGCCGGCGGAGTTCGCTGAGCGAGTCGACGGCGACCAGGCAGCCGTGCTGGACGGCGAGGGAGTGCAGTGCGTCGCCCTTCTCGGGGCCGGAGATGCCGATCCGGTGTCCGGGCACGCCGCCGGCCAGCGCCTTGACCAGCTCGGGAGCGCTGGCGACATCGACGCCCACACCGAGGGCCGCAGCCGAACCGACATAGCAGTCGGCCTTGTTCGCCTTCTTGGCGTACAGGATGTCGGCGTCGGCCCCCGCATCGGCGAACGCCTGGCGAAGCCTGCCCACGTTCTCCTCGAACACGTCGGGCAGCACGACGTGCAGAGGGGACCCCAGGCCGTCCAGGAGTTCGGTCAGCAGGCCGCGGTGGTCCGCCAGGAGCGTGGAGACGAGGGGATGCCGAAGTGCGGTGAGGGCGAAGGGCCGGACGGCGGCCGTCGGGCGCTCCAGCACGTGTCGAGAGATGAGCACTCCGCACTTCTATACGATTATGACACTCATTTTCAATAGAGATTCGGAGGGTGGCCCCGGCATCACATGACAGACGAGGGCAATTCGACACCCCCCGTGGGAAGTTCGGCTGTCTGCCGCCGTCCCGTGCGGCGGTGGGCGGCGCATCACGCGGGGGGCAGGCCGCTCCCGGAAGGCGTGGACTCCAGC
The DNA here is from genome assembly GCF_043203115.1 of Streptomyces sp. NPDC048001. Classification (NCBI taxonomy): domain Bacteria; kingdom Bacillati; phylum Actinomycetota; class Actinomycetes; order Kitasatosporales; family Streptomycetaceae; genus Streptomyces; species Streptomyces sp. NPDC048001. The sequence goes on along the minus strand of NZ_JBIDBN010000005.1, from coordinate 147,492 downwards.
GCCGCGCGGCCCCGCACGCGCGGCGTGAGAAGCGCCACAGCCACCCGTCGGCCCGGGCGCGGGGCACGGCCGTCCCGCCCCGCCCCGGGAATCCGGGCCGCCACCGGACCGGCCCCTGCCTGCCGCCCCGGACTCCCGGTGGGCCCGCGGCCGGCGACCCGGGGCCGGGAACGGTACGGCCGGCGTGCCGCCGGCGTCACCTCCGTACCGGGGGCACGGGCGCCGCCGCGAGGAGTTCCCGGGTGTAGGGGTGCCGGGGGGAGCCGAGGACCTGCTCCGTGGCCCCGTACTCGGCCACCGAGCCCTGGTGGAGGACGGCGACCCGGTCGCACAGCGCCCAGGCGAGACCGACGTCGTGGGTGATGAACAGCAGGCTGATTCCCTCGGTCCGGCGGAGTTCGGCGAGCAGGCCCAGCACCTGGGAGCGGACGGAGACGTCGAGCGCGGAGACCGGCTCGTCGCAGATGAGTGCGCGCGGTCCGAGGACCACGGCCGCGGCGATCACGACGCGCTGGCGCTGGCCGCCCGAGAGTTCGTGGGGGTAGCGGTGCCAGTAGCGCTCCGCCGGCGCCAGTCCGCAGCGTTCCATCGCGGTGACGGCGAGGGTGACGCGTTCCTCCTCCGAGGCGCCCAGGCCGTGGATGTCCAGCCCCTCCATGACCTGGGAGCCGACGGTGCGGCGCGGGTTGAGCGACTGGTAGGGGTCCTGGAAGACCATCTGGACCTGCCGCCGGAAGGTCCGGTCCCGTCGGCCGGTCAGCTCCTCGCCGCCGAACAGCACGGTGCCGTGGCTGGGCTCCCGCAGGCCCGTCAGCGTGCGCCCGAGGGTCGACTTGCCGCTGCCGGAGGCCCCGACGAGGCCGAGTACCTCTCCCCCGATCCAGCTGAGGTCCACCTCGCGCAGCGCGTGGACGGGGGCCTCACGGCGGCCTCGGCCGGGGTAGGTCACGCCGAGGCCCCGGGTCTCGAAGAGCGGGTGGTCGGTCATCGTGCGGGCTCCGGTGTCGAGGTGGCGGGCCAGGGCAGCAGGTGGCAGCGGGCGGTTCGGGTGCCGTCGGGTGCCGTGCGCCCCGTCGGTGGCGAGGTGCGGCAGAGGTCGTAGACGCGGTCGCACCGGGGGGCGAAGGAGCAGCCGGGTTCGGGCGCGGCCGGGTCGGGCGGGGAGCCGGGGATCGGGGGCGGTAGCTCGCGGGGTCCGCCCACCGCCGGGAAGGAGGCCAGCAGCCTCTGGGTGTAGGGGTGCCGGGGATCGCGGTACACCTCGTCCACGGAGCCCGTCTCGACGATGCGCCCGGCGTACATCACCGCGATCCGGTCGCAGGTCTCGGCGAGGACGGACAGGTCGTGGGTGATCAGCAGCACCGAGAGGCCCAGCTCGCGGCGGAGTTCGTCCAGCAGGTCGAGGATCTGCCGCTGGGTGATGACATCCAGTGCGGTGGTCGGTTCGTCACCGATGATCAGGTCGGGATCGCAGGCGAGCGCGAGGGCGATCATGAGGCGCTGGCGCTGGCCGCCGGAGAACTCGTGCGGGTAGGCGCGGGCCCGCCGCGGGTCCAGGCGCACCTGCTCGAAGAGCGTGCCGACCCGGGTGTCGGCCGCCGTACGGTCCAGTTCGGGCCGGTGCAGACGGATCGCCTCGCGTATCTGGTCACCGACGCGCATCACCGGGTCCAGGGCGTTCATGGCGCCCTGGAACGCCATGGAGATGCGACGCCACCGCACCGCGCGCATGCCGCGGCCGGACAGGGTGTGCAGGGGGCGCGGCCCCTGCTCGGTGTCGAGGTACATCTCGCCGCCCGTGCGTACGAGTCCGTCGGGCAGGAGCCCGAGCAGGGCCAGCGCCGTCGTGGTCTTTCCGCAGCCCGACTCGCCGGCCAGGCCGAGGGCCTCGCCCCGGCGGAGGTCGAAGCTCACCCCGTCGACGAGCCTGGCGGCCGGACGGCCGCGGCGGGCGACGGTGAGTTCGCGGACCGACAGCAGGGGGCGGTCCACGGGGTCGGGCACGGTCATCGCTGCTCCCTGGTGCGTGGGTCGACGCGGCTTTCGACGGCGTGGCCGAGCAGGGAGAACCCCAGCACGACCAGAGTGATGCACAGGCCCGGGGCGAGGAAGTACCCCCAGGCTCCGCTGCCCATGGCCCCCGCGTCCTGGGCCGACTGGAGCATCCCGCCCCAGGAGAGGCGGTCGGGGTCGCCGAGGCCGAGGTAGGACAGCGTCGACTCGGTGAGCACCGCCAGCGCCACGTAGATGACGGCGTTGGCCAGGACCAGGGGCATGACGTTCGGCAGGATCTGGGTACGGATCACCCGCCACCGGCCGGCGCCGAGCACCACGGAGCGCTCCACGAAGGCCCGGCCCCGCAGCGACATGACCTCCGCGCGGACGATGCGCGAGGTCCCCGCCCAGCCGAAGAGCCCGATGACCAGGATCAGCACGCTGGTGCGGCCCAGCGGGAGGTCGGCGGCCCGGTTTCCCAGGAGGCTCGCGGCCAGCACCGTCACGGGGATCATCGGCAGGACGAGGAACCAGTCGTTGAGGACGTTCAGCACACGGTCGGTCCAGCCGCCGAAGTAGCCGGAGGCGACGCCCACCGCGGTACCGATCACCGAGGAGACCAGGGCGGCGGTGAAGCCGACGAGCATGGTGTCCTGGGCGCCGAGGAGGAGCTGGGAGAGCAGGTCGCGGCCGTTCTCGTCGGTTCCGAGCCAGTGCGAGCCGCTCGGCCGGGCGAGGATGTCGGTGGAGAAGGAGCCCGCGGCCCTGGGGTCCTGCGGGGCGAGCCAGGGCGCGAGGACCGCGACCGCGGCGAAGAAGACCAGCAGGCCCGCGCCCACGGCGCCGCGGCGGTCCCGCAGCAGGTCCCGGACGGCTGCGACGGCCCGTGCGCGGCGTCCGCCGCGGGTGTGCGCGAGGATGCTGCGCGCCACCGCCGGGGCGCCCTCGTCGGCCATGGGTGCGGTCGGGTTCACGGTTCCCTCCGTGGTGGGCGCCATCAGTTCCGGATCCTGGGGTCGAGCCTGCCGTAGAGCAGATCGGTGGCCAGGTTCATGAGGATGACCAGGGCGGACGAGAGGAGGAACAGTCCCTGGAGCATCGGGTAGTCCTTGCCGTGGATGGCCTCCATGGTCAGCTGTCCGATCCCCGGCCAGGAGAACAGCGCTTCCACGGTGATGGCGCCGCCGAGGACGAAGCCCAGGTTGAGACCGATGACGGTGACCACGGGAAGCATGGCGTTGCGGACGATGTGCCGGTTGCGGACCGCGCGGGGGGTGAGGCCGATGGCCCGGGCGGTCAGGACGTAGTCCTCCCGCATGGTGTCGACCACGGCACTGCGCATGTTGACGGCGTACTGGGCGAGCAGGCCGATGGTGAGCGTGGTGACGGGCAGCACGGCGTGCCGGGCGACGTCCGCGGCGTGGGCCCAGCCGGTGGCCGTGGAGCCGGGGGTGGCGGCGAGGCCGGTGGGCAGGAGTGGCCACCACTGGGCGAAGACGGCGATCAGGACCATGCCGAGCCAGAAGCTCGGCATCGAGTAGAGCACGACCGAGCCCTGGGTGAGCAGGGTGTCCCGGGTGCGTCCGCGCTTCCACGCGGCGAGCAGGCCGATCCACGGACCGAGCAGGGAGGCCAGGACGGTGGACACGCCGACCACGATCAGGGTGTTGGGGAGGGCCTGGAGGAGTTCGGCGCCGACCGGGCGGTTGGTGACGAAGGACGTGCCGAGGTCACCGCCGAGGGTGTCCTGGAGGTACCGGACGAACTGCACCCACTGGCTCTGGTCCAGTCCCCGTTCCCTGATGAGCGCCGTCTGCGCGGCCTCCGTGAGGTGGGGGTTGCGGGCCAGGTCGTGCCGGGGGTCGCCCATGGCGCGGAAGATGACGAAGTTGAGCACCAGGACAAAGGCGAGCGTGCCGAGGGCGGTGCCCAGGCGGGCGGCGGTACGGCGGAGTGTGCGCATGGTCGGGTCTCCGTCCTACTCGTCGGTCCAGTCGCGGACCGCGGCGGGGCGGGCGCCGCTCCGGCGTCCGATCCCGTAGCCCGCGCCGGCGGTGAGGAGGGCGACCGCCAGCCATGCGGGTGTGCTGAGGAGGCCGCCCGGGGAGGCGGTGGCCGCGGTGGTCCCGGGCTCCGGTCCCGGGCGGAGCCCGGTGAGCTGGCCCCAGTTGGTGCCGAAGGGGGATCCGGCGCCGGTAGCGGGCGAGGGCTGGTAGCCGTGCCAGGTGTCGTCGCGGGTGAGGACGACGGCGGCGGCGTACACGGTGGGGATGTACGGCAGGTCGGTGAGGGCGATGCGCTGGGCCTCCCGCATGGCCGCGGTGCGGCGGGAGAGGTCCACGGTGTGCAGGGCGGTGAGCGAGGCGCGGTCGTAGGCGGGGTTGGAGTAGTAGGTGTCGGACCAGGAGTTACCGGTGCGCAGCACCTCCAGGTTGAGGTCGGGGGTGGCGACGTCGCCGCTCCAGGCCCAGTAGAAGGCGTCGAAGCTGGGGGCGTAGGTGCCGGTGCGGGCGCCCGGGTTGTAGATGGTGTTGTTGAGCGCGTCCTCGGTGACGACGCTCATGTGGATGGTGATGCCGATCTCGGCGGCCCAGGCCCTGATGCGCCGGACGGAGTTCTGGTCCTGGGTGGAGGTCGAGCGGACCATCAGCTCGAACTCGGCCCTGACTCCGCCCTTGACGCAGGGGCCCTCGGTGCCGCAGGTCCAGCCGCCGTCCTCGAGGATGGCGCGGGCCTTGGCGGGGTCGTAGGCGTAGCCGATCTCGGGGTCCTCGGCGAAGCTGTGGTAGTACGCCGTGTAGTAGGGGGAGATCAGACCGTCCGCCGGCTTGTTCTGCCCGGCGTGGAGGGTGCGCGAGAGGTTGTCGCGGTCGATGCCCCAGGCCAGGGCGCGGCGGATGGCGGGGTCCTGGACGACCTTGGTCCTGACGTTCTCGGCGGGCCCGGTGCAGGCCCCGGCGCCGCCGGGGGGACAGGAGTTGAAGGCGATCTCGGAGAAGCCGGGGGCGGGGGCGCTCCAGACGGTGATGCCGGACTCGGTCCGGAGTCTGGACACCCAGGTGGCGTCTCCGTCGGCGACCATGTCCAGGCTGCCCAGCTTGATGTCGCGGAGGGCCGCTTCACCGGCCTGGTAGTGCACGAACAGGACGCGCTGCATCGGCGGCCGTTCTCCGCGGAAGCGCGGGTTCGCCTCCAGGACGGTGGTGCCGCCCTTCTTGTAGGAGACGAGCCGGAAGGGCGCGGTGGTCACCGCGGGCATCGGAATCGGCGCCTTGTCGAGCGACTCCACCGGCCGGGAGGCGAAGACGTGCCGGGGCAGGATCGGGATGAAGACGGATTCGAGCCGTGCGTCCGCCTTGTCGAGCCGCATGACCACGGTGCGGGCGTCCGGGGCGGTGACCTCCTCGATGTTGGTGACATAGCCGCCGAGGACGTTGGTCTCGTTGGTGAGCGCGGCCTCGTAGGTCCACTTCACATCCGCGCTCGTGAAGGGCCTCCCGTCCGACCAGGTGATGTCGGGGTGGAGCGTGAACGTCCAGGTGCGGCCGTCGGGGGAGGTCTCGTAGGCGCTCGCCAGCGACCTGTCCAGGTCCGGCCGGCCGTCCTCGGTGCGGTAGTTGAGGAGCAGGTCGTAGCCGAGCTGGCTCACCGAGTTCGAGATCGCGTTCTGCTGCCCGAAGGGGTTGACGCTGTCGATCGGCTGGGAGTGCCCGATCCGGTAGTCCCCGCCTGCGGCCTCGGCCGTCGACGGGGAAGGGCCGGCAGCGGCCGCGGGCGCTGCGGCCGCCGTGGTGAGGACGAGCCCCAGGACGAGCGGTACGAACCGTCGTGCGCGGTTCCTGATCCACCGGTTCATGGCGGTGCGGGCCTCTCTCACTTGCTGTCCAGGGGAAGGTGGGTGCGGAACCAGTCGAGGACCCGGCGGTGCCGGTCGAGACGGCGGTCGAACCGGCCGCCGCCCTGGTAGAGGTGACTGGACTCCGGATACAGCACATAGCGGACGGTGCGCCGCAGGCTCCGCAGGGCCAGGAACAGCTGCTCGTTGTCCGAGGCCGGGCAGCGCAGGTCGTCCTCGGCCTGGAGCATGAGCAGCGGGGTGCGGATCCCTGCGGCCAGGCGCAGGGGGGACGCCTCCCAGAGCCGGGCCGCGCCCTTGTCGGTGAGGGGGTCCCCCATGCCGGACTCCGCGGCGTACGCGGGGCCGATGTCGCAGTTCGCCCAGGCGGAGAGCTGGTTGCTCACCCCGTTCTCGGCCACGGCGGCGGCGAACCGGTCGCTGGTGGCGACCAGCCACTGGGTGAGGAACCCCCCGTAGGAGAGACCGCAGACGCCGAGGCGTCCGGCGTCGGCCCGCCCCGTGGCCTGCAGGTGGTCGACGACCGCGTGCACGTCCTCGGCGTCGGCCCGTCCCCAGGCCCCGTGCAGCCCGTCGACCCAGGCGCTGCCCCGGTCCGTGGAGCCGCGCGGGTTGGGCAGTGCCACGCGGTAGCCGGTGGAGGCGAGCAGCAGGGCCTCGATGTTCGGGAGCGGACCCCACTGCCCGGTGGGCCCGCCGTGCAGGGAGACCACGGTCGGCAACGGGGTGGCCGGACCGGCTCCGGGCGGGTGCAGCAGGTACACGGTGATCGGCCCGGCGGGGCCCGGTGCCTCGGTCCGCTCCACCGTGGGAAGCGCCAGCCCCCGGAGCCACCGGGAGCCGGTGCTCGTGAGGCGGCGGGGAGGGCGGTCGTTCCCGAGGGCGTGGACCTCGGGGCCGGCCACGGCTCCGGACGGCACGAGGACGGCGGCGGTGAGGCCACCGTGGCGGGCCAGGGAGGCCACCGTGACCCCGGAGGGTGCGAGGGGGCGGCCGTCGAGCAGATCGTAGGGCCGCACCTCGCCGTCGTGGGCGACGGCGGTGACCTCGGCGCAGTCGTCCGGTTCGGTCCACCAGTCGTGGAGGTCGCTCTCGCCGCCCAGGGCTCCGACCCACCGGTTCGCGCACTGCGGCAGCAGCCGCTCGCACGCGCCGGAGACGGGGTCGACGTGGAACGCCTGCGGGGGATCGGCGTCCCTCGGCTCTGCCGCCTCCCTGCCGACGACGGTCAGCGTGCCGTCCGCCCGGACGTGGTGGCGGACGACGCCGCCCGTGAGCCCGGTGACCGGACGGATGCCGTGCGCGGTCAGCGCGTGGACCTGCGGACGGGGGGCGAGGTCCGCGTCCGGCCCGGTGGCCGCGAGAACGTACACCGTCCCGTCGGGGCCGACGCGCGGCCGGTCGTGGGAGACCGGGCCCGAGGTGAGCCGCCGCACGGTGCCGTCCAGGGACACCCGGTGCACATGCCGCCGTCGCAGCACCAGCCCCTCGCCGTCCAGCCGCCAGCCGGCCCGGTCCAGAACCCGGCAGGTGGGCTGCCCGTCGCCTCCCTCGGTCCCGCCGTCCCAGCACTCCTCGGGCGCGCGTTCGTCCTCGGCGAGAACGGCCAGCCAGTCGCCGCCCGGCCCCCAGTCGAGGTCGCGGGCGCCGTGCGGGAAGGCCGCCAGCCCGCTGGCCTCGCCACCGGCCGGATCCATCACGAAGGGCTGTCCGTCACGGAGGAACGCCAGCCGGCTGCCGTCGGGCGAGAACCGGGGAAGGGTGTCGCACCAGGCGCCGTCGGTGAGCGGTCGCTCCTCGCCACCGGCGTGGGGCACCGCCCACAGCCCCGTGCGGTCCCGCCCGTCGACGACCACCCGGCGGGTGAACACCACCAGCCCGCCGCCCCCGCAACCCGCCGTCGCATGCACCGCGAGCCGGCCGATCGCCACCTGGCCGTGCAGGAGCTCGGGACCGAAGAAACGATTCGGCGCGCTGGGCATCATCCGGGGACTCCTTCGTCCGGCTCATCCGGTGGGGTGGCGCACAGCCTGCCAGGGCATCGATTTTCAGACAAGAGGTCTCTTGAGAATTGTCGTATCGGGCATCTATCGTTCTGGCTGTGATGGATTCAGACAGCCTCGATGACCTTGATCGGCGGATCGTCGCCGCGCTCCAGATCAACCCCCGCATCCCCTACGGGGCCCTCGCCGGTGCCCTCGGCGAGGTGGAACGTACGGTCTCGCGCCGCGTCCAGCGGCTCATCGACACCAAGGCGCTCCGTCTCACCGCCTTCGTCGACGAACTCCGGACCGGGCTCGGGCAGGCAGTCAACATCCGGGTCCAGGTCGAACCCGGCAGCGCCGACCAGGTCGCGGAAGCGCTGTCGCTGCGCGGTGACACGCGCTGGGTGGCCGTCGTCACCGGAGACGCGGACATCTCGTGCGAGCTGGTGGCCGACGGACGCGCGGCTCTGCACAAGGTCGTCGCCGAGGAACTTCCGGGCATCCCCGGAATCCGCAGCACACGCAGCTACCCGGTCCTGCGCCACATCAAGCCCACCACCGCGTGGCATGCGGACCGCCTCACCCCCGAAGAGGCCGCCCAGGTGGCGTCCACCACCACCGCCCCCGGGCAGCGGCGCCCGCCGGTCGACCTCCAGCCGACCGATCAGACCCTGATCGGACTGCTCGTCGAGAACGCGCGGTACGGCTGGGTCGAACTGGCCGAGCACCTCGGGGTGGTCCCGGCGACCGCCCGCCGCTGGACGGAGCGGCTGCTGGCCGGTGGCGCGGTGGCCCTGCGCGCGGAGATCGAACCCGAACTCCTGGGATACGCGGTCGAGGCCGAGCTGTGGATGGAGACCGCCCCCTCCGCGATCGAGCCCGTCACCGCGGCCCTGGCGGGCCATCCCGCGGTCCGCTACTGCGGCGTGGTGGCGAGCGGCCAGGCGGTGAACATCCATGTCGTGCTCCCCGCGATGGAGGACCTCTTCGACTTCCAGGTGAACGTCCTGGGCCGGCTCCCCGGGCTGGTGCGCAACGAGGCCACCCTCGTCACCCGGGCCCACAAGCGCGGATTCGTGGTGAAGACGTGAACGCCGCCACCCAGGACACCGTCACCCGGGACGCCGTCACCAAGGACGCCCTCACGCTCCTCACCGACCTGCTGCGGATCGACACCTCCAACCCCGGCGACGGGAGCGGCCCGGGAGAACGCCGCGCGGCCGAGTACATCGCCGAGAAGCTCTGCGACGCCGGCCTCGAACCGGTGTACCTGGAATCCGAGCGGCTGCGGGGGAACGTGGTCGTACGCCTTCCGGGCCGGGACCCGGCGCTGCCCGGCCTCCTGGTCCACGGCCACCTCGACGTCGTCCCCGCAGACGCCTCCGAGTGGACCCTTCCCCCCTTCGCGGGGGAACACCGCGACGGCGCGGTCTGGGGACGCGGCGCCGTCGACATGAAGGACATGGACGCCATGATGCTGGCCCTCGCCCGCTCCTGGGCCGCCACGGACCGGCGCCCCCGCCGGGACCTGGTGTTCGCGTGGATGGCCGACGAGGAGGCGGGAAGCGCCCTGGGCTCGCGCTACCTGGTCGAACACCACCGCGACCTCTTCGACGGCTGCGCCGAAGCCATCAGCGAGGTCGGCGGGTTCTCCGTCGACACAGGCGCCGAGCACCGTCTGTACCTCATCGAAACCGCCCAGAAGGGCCTGCACTGGCTGCGGCTCACCGCCGAGGGCAGACCGGGCCACGGCTCGATGCTGCACACCGACAGCGCCGTGGCCGAACTCGCGGGGGCGGTCGCCAGGATCGCGGCACACCGCTGGCCGCTGGTCCTGACCCCCACCACACGGCACTTCCTGACCGAGGCCGCCGACGCCTTCGGGGTGCCCTTCGACCCGGACCGTCCGGACCCCTCCCAGGTCCTCGACTGCCTCGGACCGCTCGCCCGCTTCGTCGGCGCGTCTTTCCACCACACCGCCAACCCCACACGGCTGACCGCCGGATACAAGACCAACGTGGTGCCGGGAAGCGCCACGGCCGAGATCGACGGCCGGTTCCTGCCCGGGCTGGAGGACCAGTTCCTCCGATCACTCACCGAGCTCGCCGGCCCGAAGGTGCGGTGGGAGACCATCGAGCGCGACGCCGCCGTCTCCTCGCCGTTCGAGGCACCGCTCGTCTCCGCCATGACACAAGCCCTGCTCGACCACGACCCCCGTGCGAGAACCGTCCCCTACTGCCTCTCGGCCGGCACCGACAACATGTCGTTCGCCTCGATGGGCATCACCGGCTACGGATTCGTCCCCCGGCAACTGCCCCCGGACCTGGACTTCGCCGCACTCTTCCACGGCGTGGACGAACGGGTGCCGGAAGCCTCGGTCGCCTTCGGCCTGCGCGTCCTCGACGACCTGCTCACCCGGTACTGAACGGGCGGAGACGCTGGCTCTCCGGCCGTGCCTCGCGAACGATGGGGAACCCTTCGCAGCCGGTTCGAGGACCGCCACGCACTCCACGTGGTGCGTCGTCGGAAAGGATGTCGGCCTGCGCGTGTCTCGGAAGGGGCCGGCTCAGAGGTCGTTCTTCGGCTCGCGGTACCGCGTGGTGGCGCCCGGGGCGTCGAACGAGGGTCATGACCAGCAGTGAGCGTTTTCCGCGTTGCCTTCTCCATGGTGAGGACGGCTTTGGCGATGACGGTCACGCGGTTGGGGCTCATGCGGAGTCTGCGGCCGATCTGCCAGGATTTCAGCCGTGCCATGGTGCGCTCGACCGGGTCGCCTGGGTGCGCTCGACCGGGTCGCCTGCCTGGGCGAGTGCCCGGTTGACGGTGCGCTGGGTCATGGTGGGTTTCCCGCCGAGTGGCCGTTCGAGTCCGGTGGTGACCCAGGAGCCGGCGCCGTGGAGGCGCGGTCGGCGGGGATGGGGACCCCCTGGCGTTCTCAGATCCGGATGATGCGGTGGGCGCGGGCTGCGGTCAGGTCGTGGGGCGGCCCGGCAGCGCTGGCAAGATCCACAGCAGGTTTCCGTCCGGGTCGGTGACGCACCGGAGGTTCACTCCGTCTCGGCGGTGCTTCAGTCGGCGCGGCTGTCGCCCACGCAGCGGATCTGGTGGGAACGGATGCGGGCCAGCCAGCCGAGGATGACAGCGATCAGGCCCAGGAGCACGGCGACGTAGGCTCCGCCGAGTCCGTTGCCGGTGCCGAGACCACCCTTGGCTGTGGCGGCGACCGTCCCGCCGACGGCTGCGGCGATCAGGCCCGTCACGAGGGCGGTCACCGGTCCGTTCCGTCTGGCCCAGGCGGCGGCGCGACCCTTGCCGGTGGTGCGTGTCAGGGCTATGCCTCCGCATACCGAGCCGATCAGGCCGGTCAACGCGGAGAGAGAGGCTCCGATCCGGCCGACGCTCAGGGTGAAGACGTCGGCGGCGACCGGCGTGGCCGACGCGGCGGCAGCGGGTCCGGCCAGCGCGAGAGCGGCGATCAGGACCGCGGTGGCAGCGGAGAGTGAAAAGCGAGTGGGCATGGCGTGATGCGTCCCTTCGGGGATTGTCTGAGCGGACCGGTCGTCGCGCGGGCGACGCCGGCGGTGGCGATGCGATGCCGGGCTGGGGCAGCCGACCGAGCGGCGTGCAGGTCGTGCCCGCCCGACGAGTTCGCCGCAGGCCCCGTCTCCTCGGCGGCTACGAGCCGGTGGCCGGGCGCAGCGTCGAGCCGGAGGAGAGCGCGCGGACGAGGGCGAGGACGCTGAGGGCGCACATCAGCACGCCCAGGGGGACGTGCAGCGATGCCACGTGGGCGACGCCCAGCGCGACCTGTGCGGAGGCGAGCACGAGGAAGCCGGTCGAGTACAGCACGGGGCGGGGGGATCCGCCGCCGGGGCGCCAGGCCAGGACCGTGGCGAGCACGTACAGCATGGCGGCCCCGTACATCACCTTCGATCCGTAGTCGTGCAGCGTGTAGGCGCGGGACGAGGTCAGCAGCAGGCCGGCGGTGGACGCCTGGAAGAACAGGGCCAGGGTCTGCAGGGCTGCCGCGGTCCTGAGGAAGGTGTCGCCGCGGGCCGTGGTGGTGGTCGCCTGTCGGGGCATGGCGCGGTCTTTCCTTTCGTCATGTGCTGCGGTCGGCGAGGCGCCGGGGTCTCCGGTCCTATGACAGGGCCTGGCGGGTGAGCGGGGTCTCGGAGTCGAGGCGGGCGAGCTTTTCGGGGTTGCGGACGAAGTAGAGGCCGGCGATGCGGGTGTTCTCGACACGGACGGCCATGACGCCGTCGAGTACGCCGTCCAGGTAGGCGGCGAGCGCGGGGCTGCCGTTGACGACGGTGGGTTCCCACGTGACGGTGGCCTGGAGTTTGGCGGTGCCACCGAGGTAGAAGCGGACGATCTTCTCGGCGCCGACGACCGGGTGCAGCGCCGCCTTCTTCAGGCCGCCCCCGTCGCTGAGCAGCACGACGTCGGGGGCGAGGACGTCGAGGAGGTCCTGCGGGTTGCCGGTCTCGATGGCGCGCCGGAACGACTCCAGGGCTGCCTGGGCCTCGCCGGCCGATGCCGTGGTGCGGGGGCGGCGGGCTCCGACGTGCTTGCGGGCGCGGTGCGCGATCTGGCGGACCGCGTCGGGGCTCTTGTCGACGGCCTGTGCGATCTCGTCGTAGCCGACCTCGAAGACCTCGCGCAGCACGAACACCGCCCGCTCGGTGGGAGCGAGGGTTTCCATGACGAGCATCATCGCCATCGACATGCTCTCGGCGAGTTCAACGTCCTCGGTCACGTCCGGTGTGGTGATCAGCGGCTCGGGCAGCCACTGGCCGACGTAGGCCTCGCGGCGTCGCTTCACGGTGCGCAGCCGGTTGAGTGCCTGCCGCGTCGAGATCCGCACGAGGTAGGCCCGCGGGTCGCTCACCCGCCCGAGGTCTACGGTGGCCCAGCGCAGCCAGGTCTCCTGGAGGACGTCCTCGGCGTCGGCCGCCGAGCCGAGCATCTCGTAGGCGACGGTGAACAGCAGGTTCCGGTGGGCGATGAACGCCTGCGTCGCCAGGGCGGTGGTGTCGTCGGTCATCTCAGGGCCTCACTTGTGGCTTGTAGGGCGGGACGTTTCAGCCACGGGCGGCTTCTCCGTTTCCTGCCGGTCGGGCCGCCGTCTGGTCGTTCGATTCCGGCAACCCGGTCAGGCGCTGCTGTCGGGTGGGGAGGCCGAAGGTGGGGTGGGATGTGGTCCACAGCGACATGGCGAGGATGCCGGCCTTGATCCGCGCGGCTTTGCGGCCGCCCAGGTACTTGGGCTTGGCCTGGGCGTCGTGGTCGACCATCTGCAGGATGCCGTCACACCGCCCGAGGCTGATGTGGTTGCCCACGTACTCCAGCCCGGTCTGCTTGACCTTGCCGCCGGTCAGGCGGGCCACGATCGCGGCCGTCGCCTGTCGGCCGGTGTAGCCGGCCGAGGCGCAGGACATGGGAAGGGGAAGGCCGTTGTCACCGAGGGCGTGGGCGCTGTCGCCGACGGCGTACACGTTCGGGTGCGACACCGAGCGCATGGTGCGGTCCACGACGATCCGGCCGTCGTCGGTCACCTCTAGGCCGGCGGCGCCGGCGATCGGGGCGACCGCGAACCCGGCCGTCCACACGGTCGCGTCGGAGGGCAGGACGGTGCCGTCCGCGCAGAGCACCCGCGTCGCTTCGACGCCTTCCACGCCGGCGTGCTCCAGGACGGTGATGCCGAACCGGTCGCAGGCCCGTCGCAGGTGGTCGCGGGCTCCGGCGGAGAGCGGAGTGGCCAACGCGCCGCGGGCGATCAGTGTCACCGACAGGCCCGGCCGGGACTCGGCGATCTCGGTGGCGGTCTCGATCCCGGTCAGCCCGTCGCCGACGACGACCACCTTCCCGCCCTCGCCCCGCGCCTCCAGACCGTCCAGGCGGTCACGCAGCCGCAGCGCGGAGGGCCGGGCGGCGACGTCGAAGGCGTGCTCCGCGGCACCGGGGACGCCATGGTCGGCGCCGTGACTGCCCAGCGCGTAGACGAGCGTGTCGTAGCCGACCTCACCGCCACCGTCGGTGCCGGCCACGAGGGCGACACGCTGGGCGGGGTCGATGTCGGTGACCCGGCCCAGGCGGAGCCGGATCCCGGTCCCCGCGAAGACGTCGGCGAGCTGAGGGGCCTCGATCTCCTGGCCGGCCGCGAGCTGGTGCAGCCGCAGCCGCTGCACGAAGTCCGGCTCGGCGTTCACCACGGTGATCTCGGCATCCGACGGTGCCAGGCGCCGCGCCAGGGTCCCGGCGACGTAGGCCCCGGCGTAACCGGCGCCGAGAACCACGACGTGGTGCTTCGTGCCGTTCCTGTCAGGCATGGCTTCCTCCTCAGCATTCAGGCGATCGGACACAAGACACCGGACCACCACCCCCTGTGACAGAAGGGACCCGGATCACTTCTCGGAGGGCATGGCGGGGGCCGGAGAGCGAGGGCCGCGTCGGCCGGACCCCGGCCGCCTCAGGGGCGTCGACCGGTTCTCGCGCTCAGGGCCGTCCGCACGGAGAGGCCCACTGCAGGGCCCTGGCGAACGTGCTGGGCCAGGCCGGAGCGTCCGCCCTCGCGCACGGCGTCCAACCTCACGGCATGAAGATCGGCTGGAGGGCGGAGTACCTCTGCCTCGTGGGCGGCCGTCGCTCCGGGTTCTTTGACCCGGACATCATGCGACGGGACGGCTTTCCGCTGGAGCGGAGGCTGACCGAGACGGACCTCCGGGAGGCGGAGGAGGAGCTCGGGATCACGTTTCCGTCCGAGTAGCGCAAGCACCTCCTGCGGCGGGGAAACCCCGAAAGGGGGTTCAACCGGCTGTGGCGCGGCCCCCGGGGCCGGGGCTGGTACGGCGACACCCACACCAACCACGACCTGCTCACCCAACCCTTCCCGCACCCCGACTCCTACCGCGCCGCCGACGACGACCTCGACGAGCGCGAGCCGCCCCGCGAGGACACGGAGGCCTGGGAGGCGTGGGACGACGAGTGCGGGGTGCTGGAGGAAAGGAAGACGGCCGGCGCGGTGTACATCCAGGAGGGCGGCTGCGACTTCTCCACTCTCCTCGTTGTCACGGGCCCTCACCGCGGCGAGATGTGGTTCGACGGCCGTGCCACCTGCGACCAGATCCTCCCCCTGAGGTGGGCCGGTCGACCCGTGTTCTTCGCGGAGTGGGTCGAGCGGGGCATGAGCCTGATCCCGTGGTGAACCGAGAGGCTTACTGAGTCCGTCTACGGCGACGCCCCCCGGCCGCGGCCGCGGCCGACGAAACAACGCCACAACCTTGCCCTCACCGAGAAGGCAAGCGGAGCGCATGACCACCGATGACGCCCGCGGCGACTTGGAGATCATTTAGGGGACGGCCCTTAACCGAGGCCAGATCGCGCAAGAGGTCACGCTTCGCGGCGAAGCCGCCGAACGCAGAGGTCTCGACGAGATCGAAGCAGCCCGTCAGAAGCGCATCCACTGGGAAGCCGCCATCATGAAGCGCGCGTCCAGTACGCCGAGGCATATCGCGTCAGGCACTTCGAGGCACAGGAAGCCGCATGGCGCCACGCCAACCGACTCGCGGAGTACGTGAGCGCCGTACGCACCCGGGTCGAGACCATGCCCCCAGGCCAGACCAGGACCGAAGCCGAAACATGGATCGACTGGGCGGCAGCACGCGTGGAGCATCTGAACCCGCTGAACACACCGCCCCGGCTGCCCGACATCCCCGAACCACGAGCCGACGATCTCAGGCCCTTTCTCGGGCACTGGAGCCCGTGCGGCCCCTGACACAGCACGGACCGGACACCCCACCCAGTGTCACGGAACGTCATTAGCGAGAAGCCGATGGGGCAGGGGGAGCCAACAGCTCGGCAGCCAATGCCCCAGCCACTTCAGGGTGCCTCCGACCACACAGCTGAGGACTCCATCCGGCGGTCACCAATCACGCATGACGACCCACCAGAAACCGCGCCATCCGTGCGTCAAACGTGCGTCAAACGTGCGTCACGTGCGTCGAATACGCGTCAAGATATCGCACCTAACGCACGTAACGCCCATAGCGCACACTCGGAGAAACGCCAGGTCAGCGGCCCTTCTCAGCAGGCTCAAGGATCGCCACGCACTCCACGTGATGCGTCATCGGGAACAGGTCGAACGCCCGCAGCGTGCGCGGGCGGTAGCCCGACTCGTGGAAGTAGGCCAGGTCGCGGGCGAGGGCGGCCGGGTCGCAGGCGACGTAGGCGATGCGGCGGGCGCCCAGGGAGGCGAGGTGGCGCACCGTCTGCTTGCCCGCCCCTGCGCGCGGCGGGTCCAGGACGACGATGTCGGCCTCGGTGATGCCCGTCCGGGGCAGCACCGACTCCACCTTGCCCTGCTCGATGCGGACCCGGTCGAAGTCCTGGAGGTTGTGCCGGGCGTCCTCCACCGCGCGCTTGCCCGACTCGATGCCCAGCACCGCGCCCTTGTCCCCCACCCGGTCCGCGAGGGCCCCGGCGAAGAGGCCCACCCCGCAGTAGAGGTCGAGCGCCATGTCCCCCTTGCGCGGCAGCAGCCCCTGCATCACGGCCTTCACCAGCAGGTCGGCGGCCCCGGGGTGGACCTGCCAGAAGCCGCCCATCCCGACCCGGTAGGTGCGGTCGTCGGCCCGCTCCCGGACGAAGGCGCGGCCGTGGACCCGGTGGACCGAGCCGTCGCGCTCCTCGACGCGCAGCACGGACACCGGCCTGTCGAGCTCCACCAGCGGCAGGCGCCCGCCGGGGCGCGGGGTGAGCACCACCTGGCGGTCGTGGGAGCCGGTCGCGGCGATGGCCTCGACGGTCGCCATCTGCGGCCAGTCCTGCTTCTCGATGCCGAGTTCGGTCACCCCGGGGGCGGCGATCATGCAGTGGTCGACCGGCTGGACCTCGTGCGAGCGGTGCTTGCGCAGCCCGGCGCGGCCCTCGGGGTCGACGGCGTACTGGACGCGGGTGCGCCAGGCCGGTACCTCGCCCGCGGGGAGCTTGTCCCCGGGAGCGGGCATGACGGTGCCGTCCCAGCCCGCCTGCTCCGGGGTGAGCCCGGCGAGCCGCTGCAGCTGCTCGGCGATCACCTCGCCCTTGAGGCGGCGCTGCGCACCGGGCTTGGCGTGCTGCCAGTCGCAGCCGCCGCACCTGCCCGGGCCGGAGTAGGGGCAGGGTGCCTCGACCCGGTCCTTGCTCGCCTCCAGCACGGTCACGGCGTCGGCGCGCAGGAAGCGGGAGTCCTCGCCGCCCTCGGTGACGCGGGCGACGACCCGCTCGCCCGGCAGGGCGTGGCGGACGAAGAGCACCCGGCCGCCCTCGGTGCGGGCGACGCAGTGGCCGCCGTGGGCGACCGGGCCGACCTCGACCTCGTACTCGGTCCCGACCAGCGACGTCTCGGGTGCGTTCTGCATGGCGGGGTGACTCCAGGGGGCGGGGGCGGGCGGCCGGACAACGACCGTCCAGTGTACGTCGGCGCGGGCGTGCTCCCGACCGCCCCGCGGGCGCCGGGCCGGGGCGGTCGGCCTCCCCGCGGCCCCGGCCCGGGCCGCCGGCCGCCCCGCGTCAGCCCTTGCCGCTGGGCTCCTTGGTCCGCCGGTCCACCGGCCCGCGGCGCACCGCGCCCGGCGCGCTCCAGTCCTGGCGCTTGCGCGCCCGGCGCTTGGCCGCCTCGGAGGACTCCAGCTGGTAGGGCACGGAGGTGACCATGACGCCCGGGGTGAACAGCAGCCGCCCCTTCAGGCGCAGGGCGCTCTGGTTGTGGAGCAGGTGTTCGTACCAGTGGCCGACCACGTACTCCGGGATGATCACGCTGACCGCGTCGCGGGGGCTCTCGCGGCGCAGGCTCCTGACGTACTCGATCACGGGCCGGGTGATCTCGCGGTAGGGCGAGTCGAGGATCTTCAGCGGGACGTTGATGCCCCGGCGCTCCCACTCCGCCTGGAGGGCGCGCGTCTCGTCCGGGTCGACGTTGACGCTGAGCGCCTCCAGCCGGTCGGAGCGCATCAGCCGGGCGTAGGAGACCGCCCGCAGGGTGGGCCGGTGGACCTTGGAGACCAGCACGATCGAGTGGACCCGGGAGGGGCGCACGGTGTCGTCGGCGGGCTCCTCGGGCGCGGAGATCTCCTCGGCGACCCGGTCGTAGTGCCTGCGGATGGCGGTCATGGTGCCGAAGAAGATCACCATGCCGAGCAGGGCGACCCAGGCTCCGTGGGTGAACTTGGTGACGAGCACGACGACGAGGACCAGCCCGGTGAAGAAGGCTCCGAAGGCGTTGATGGCGCGCGAGCGGATCATGTGGCGGCGCTTGGCCTTGTTCCGCTCGGCGGCCAGGAGGCGGTTCCAGTGCCGCACCATGCCGGTCTGGCTGAGCGTGAAGGAGACGAAGACGCCGACGATGTAGAGCTGGATCAGGCGGGTGGAGTCCGCGCCGTAGATCCACACCAGCAGGACGGCGGCGCCCGCGAGGAGCACGATGCCGTTGGAGAAGGCGAGCCGGTCTCCGCGGGTGTGGAGCTGGCGGGGCAGGTAGCGGTCCTGGGCCAGGATCGAGCCGAGCAGCGGGAAGCCGTTGTACGCGGTGTTGGCGGCGAGGAACAGCACCAGGGCGGTGGCGGCGGCCAGGAGGACGAAGAAGAAGGTCCCGTCGCCGAAGACGGCCGCCGCGACCTGGGAGATCACGGGGTGCTGCACATAGTCGGGCCCGACCGGCGCGCCGTCGCGGTAGAGGTCCTTGGCCGGGTACTCGGCCATCTTGACGTCGCTGGCCATGGCGAGGGCGATGATGCCGCAGAACATGGTGACGGCGAGGGCGCCCATGAGGGCGAGCGTGTTGGCGGCGTTGCGGCTCTTGGGCTTGCGGAAGGCGGGGACGCCGTTGCTGATGGCCTCGACGCCGGTCAGGGCCGCGCAGCCGGAGGAGAAGGCGCGCAGCAGCAGGAAGACGAGGGCGAAGCCGGCGAGCCCCGGGTGCTCGGGCTTGATCTCGTAGTCGGCGGTGGGGGCCTGCAGGGTGTCGCCGAGGACGAGGCCCTTGAACGCGCCCCAGGCGAGCATGAGGAAGACGCCGCCGACGAAGACGTAGGTCGGGATGGCGAAGAGCTTTCCGGACTCCTTGACGCCGCGCAGGTTCATCAGCGTCAGCAGCACGATTATCGCGGTGGCGCTGAAGGTCTTGTGCTCGACGACGAAGGGGATGGCCGAGCCGAGGTTCTCCACGCCCGCGGAGATCGAGACGGCGACGGTGAGCACGTAGTCGACCAGCAGGGCGCTGGCGACGGTGAGTCCGGCCTTGGGCCCGAGGTTGGTGTTGGCCACCTCGTAGTCGCCGCCGCCGCTGGGGTAGGCGCGGACGTTCTGGCGGTACGAGGCGACGACGGTGAACATCAGCACCACGACGGCCGCGGCGATCCAGGGGCTGAAGTGGTAGGCCGACACACCCGCGATGGACAGGACCAGCAGGACTTCGCCCGGTGCGTACGCCACGGAGGACAGCGGGTCGGAGGCGAAGACGGGGAGTGCGATGCGCTTCGGGAGGAGCGTCTCCCCCAGCCTGTCGCTGCGCAGCGCCCGGCCGATCAGAATCCGTTTGGGCAGGTCGGTCAGTTTGGACACGGGGAGGATCGTAAGCGCTCGAAATCCGCCGGGCCCACTCACCACCCTGGCCTTAACAGAATCCTGTTGCGCTTTGACGGAATGACGTCTGTCCAACACGCGCAGTCCGCGGTAGGACCGCGCGTGCTTAGCTGGGTCCGTGGTCTGAGACCCTGTAGGGCCTTGACAGCATGACGGATCGCGTCGGACGGATCACGTCATGGGACCGAGTCAGCCGGAAGGACGGTCGTGCACATCGTCATCATGGGGTGCGGGCGAGTGGGAGCCGCTCTCGCCCAGACCCTGGAGCAGCAGGGGCACACGGTCGCGGTCGTCGACCGCGACCCGACGGCCTTCCGCCGCCTGGGGTCGGGCTTCGGCGGCCGCCGTGTCACCGGCGTCGGCTTCGACCAGGACACCCTGCGCGAGGCGGGGATCGAGGAGGCCGGCGCCTTCGCGGCGGTCAGCAGCGGCGACAACTCGAACATCATCGCGGCGCGGGTGGCACGGGAGATGTTCGGCATCGAGAACGTGGCCGCGCGGATCTACGACCCCCGCCGGGCCGAGGTCTACCAGCGCCTCGGCATCCCGACCGTGGCGACGGTCCGCTGGACGGCGGACCAGATGCTGCGGCGGCTGCTGCCCTCGGGTGCCGAGCCGCTGTGGCGGGACCCGAGCGGCGGTGTGCAGCTCGCCGAGGTGCACACCTCCCCGGCCTGGATCGGGCACAAGATCAGCCGTCTCCAGGAGGAGACGGGGGTGCGGGTGGCCTTCCTCACCCGGCTGGGCGAGGCGGTGCTGCCGACCTCGCAGACCGTGCTCCAGGAGGGCGACCTGGTGCACGTGATGATGCGGACGGACGACATCGCGAAGGTCGAGGAGGCCTTCGCCGAGGGGCCCGAGGAGGGTGGTCACTGATGCGCGTCGCAATCGCGGGCGCCGGCGCGGTGGGGCGCTCCATCGCGGGCGAGCTGCTGGAGAACGGCCATGAGGTCCTGCTGATCGACAAGGCCCCGACCGCCATCTCGGTGGAGCGGGTGCCGCAGGCCGAGTGGCTGCTGGCCGATGCGTGCGAGATCACCTCGCTGGACGAGGCGGCCCTCCAGCGCTGCAACGTGGTCATCGCCGCGACCGGTGACGACAAGGTCAACCTGGTGGTCTCGCTGCTGGCCAAGACGGAGTACGCGGTGCCCCGGGTCGTCGCGCGGGTCAACAACCCCAAGAACGAGTGGCTCTTCAACGAGGCCTGGGGGGTGGACGTCGCGGTGTCCACGCCGCGCCTGATGTCGGCGCTGGTCGAGGAGGCGGTGAGCGTCGGCGACCTGGTGCGCCTGCTCCGGTTCAGCCACGGCGACGCCAACCTGGTGGAGCTGACGCTGCCGCCGGAGTCCGCCGTCTCGGGCACCCGGGTCGGGGACGTGGCCTGGCCGGACGACACCTCGCTGGTGACGATCATCCGCGGTTCGCGGGTCCTCACCCCGAGCCCCGAGGAGACCCTGGAGGACGGGGACGAGCTGCTGTTCGTGGCGGCCCAGGCGCGCGAGGAGCAGCTGGAGGAGCTGCTGTCGGTGCGCCGCGAGGGCTGAACCGGCCGCGGGAGGCGCGCGCACGGGGCCCGGCGGGGCACCGGGCCGGGCGCACGGAGCGCAGAGGGCGGAACCGCACCGGTTCCGCCCTCCGTACGTCCGGGGTGCCGGGGGGACCCCGGCCGGGCTCAGGGGGAGGCGTCGCGGGCGGCGGCCGCCTTGCGCTCCTTCTCCGCCCGCTCCTCCGCCTCCATCTCGGCGAACACGTCGATCGGCGGCGGTGCCTTGGCCAGGAAGACCCAGGTCAGCCATACGGCGAGCAGGAACGGTGGGATCTTCAGTGCCACCAGCACCCAGCCGAGCTGGGTCGTGTCGGCCCACCAGTACAGCGGGAAGAGGATGGCGCACTTGGCGAGGAGGATCAGGCCCCAGGCCCAGCTGGCGCGGGTGTAGGCGCGCTTGCGGCCGGGGTTGCGGGTCCGCCAGGAGAGGTTCTCCTTGAAGACCGGCCCGAGGATCAGCCCGATCAGCGGCACGCCCGCCACGGCGGTGACGATGTACGCCAGCGCGAGGCCGAGGGTGTAGAGCATGCCGGGGAGGTAGAAGTCCTTGGCGTTTCCGGTCATCATCGCGAAGACCACACCGAAGGCGACGCCGAAGACGCCGCTGAAGGCGTGCTTGACGGTGTCGCGGCGCAGCAGCCGGACGGCGACCAGGACCAGGGAGACCGCGAGTGCGGCGATCGCCGAGCTGTGCAGGTCCTTGTTGACGGTGTAGATCGTCACGAAGAGCAGGCCCGGCAGGACCGTCTCCACCATGCCGCGCACGCCGCCGAACGCCTCGAACAGCGCCGCCTCCGTGACCGCCTTGGAGTCGGTCCCGGAGGCCGTGGCACCGGCCGGGTCCTGCTGCTGGTGGTCGGGGGGCGGGGGGGTCGGCTTGTCGAGGGACGTCACCGGCTACTCCTGTCCGAGTGGTCGGAGTTCGTATTTGGGATTGAACAGCACCCGCCGGCCGTGGCTCATCGAGATCCGGCCCGAGGCGATGAGGCGGCGGCCCGGTTCGATGCCCGCGATGGAGCGGCGGCCGAGCCAGACGACGTCCAGCGGCGCCGTGCCGTCGAACATCTCGGCTTCCAGCGCGGGCACTCCGGCCCGCGGACGCAGGGTCACCGTGCGCAACGTACCAGTCACCCGGACGATCTGGCGGTCCCCGCAGTCGCAGATGGGCGTGCACCCCGTGGCCTGCGTGTCCTGAAGGAGCTCCGCCGACTCGATGTCCTGCTGGGAGGAGGCCAGCCGGTCGAGCATGCGACGGAAGCGGCCCGCGGGTTTCGCCCCCCTGCCGTCCTGCGCGGCCCGCTGCGAACGGGGTGTTGCGTTCATACGGAAAGCCTACCGGCCCCCCTCCCCGGCGCAGCAATGCCGGAGCGATCCCGGATCAGCGTTCGAAGCGGTAGCCCATGCCCGGTTCGGTGACGAAGTGCCTCGGGTGGGAGGGGTCCGCCTCCAGCTTCCGCCGCAGCTGGGCCATGTAGACGCGCAGGTAGTTGGTCTCGGTCCCGTAGGAGGGGCCCCAGACCTCCTGGAGGAGCTGCTTCTGCCCGACCAGGCGGCCGGTGTTGCGCACCAGCACCTCCAGCAGGTGCCACTCGGTCGGGGTCAGCCGCACGTCCCGGCCCTCCCTGCGCACTTTGCGGGCGGCCAGGTCGACCGTGAAGGACTCGGTCTCCACGGTGGCCAGGCCGTCGTCGCCGCCGGAGGGCTCGGCGCGGCGGACGGCGGCGCGCAGCCGGGCGAGCAGCTCGTCCATGCCGAAGGGCTTGGTGACGTAGTCGTCGGCGCCCGCGTCCAGGGCGGCGACCTTCTCGTCGGAGGAGTGGCGCGCCGACAGCACGAGGATCGGGACACGCGTCCAGCCGCGCAGGCCGCGGATGACCTCGACGCCGTCCATGTCGGGCAGCCCGAGGTCGAGCACGACGACGTCGGGATGGCGGGCGACGGCCAGTTCGAGGGCGGTGGCCCCGTCGTGGGCCGAGTCCACCTCGTACTTGCGCGCCTTCAGGTTGATCACGAGGGGGCGTACGATCTGCGGCTCGTCGTCGACCACGAGCACCCGGGTCATGACCGGTCCGCCTTTCTGGTGTGCGGATGGGGAGGAAGGTGGGTGAGCAGGGTGGGGGCGGCGGGCCCCGGTCCGGCAGGGCGGCGGGGCGCGGGCGACGCGCGGACGGGACGCGACCGCGCCGCGGCGGCCGGGGGCGGCCCGCTCATGTGGTGGCCTCCGCCAGGTGGTCGGCGCCGCCGACGTGCCCGGGCTCGGCGGCCAGGGTGAGCACCATGGTCATGCCGCCTCCCGGGGTGTCCTCCGCGGTGAGGGTGCCGCCCATGGCCTCCACGAACCCGCGGGACACGGCCAGGCCCAGGCCGACCCCCGCGCCCCGCGGGGTGTCGCCGTAGCGCTGGAACGGCTCGAAGATCCGCTCCTTCTCCTCGTCCGGCACGCCCTGGCCCCGGTCGACCACCCGCAGCTCCACCCGGGAGCCCAGGGCGCTCGCGGCGACGGCGACGGGTATGCCGGCGGGACCGTACTTGACCGCGTTCTCGACGATGTTGGCGACCGCCCGCTCCAGCAGGCCCCGGTCGACGGCGACCATGGGCAGCGACTCGGGGACGTCGAGTTCGACGCTCTCCGGCGGGACGCCCGCGAGGGCGAGCGGGATGACCTCGTCCAGCGCGGTCCGGCGGATCAGCGGGGTGACCGTGCCGGTCTGGAGGCGGGACATGTCCAGGAGGTTGCCCACCAGGTGGTCCAGGCGGTCCGCGCCCGCCTCGATCCCGGCGAGGAGTTCGGCCTCGTCCTCGGGGGACCAGGCCACGTCGTCCGAGCGCAGCGAGGTCACCGCGGCCTTGATCCCGGCCAGCGGGGTGCGCAGGTCGTGGCTGACGGCGGCGAGCAGCGCGGTGCGGATGCGGTTGCCCTCCGCCAGGGCCCGCGCCGTCTCCGCCTCCCCCGCCAGGCGCTGCCGGTCGAGGACGACGGCCGCGTGCGCGGCGAAGGCCGAGAGCACCCGGCGGTCCTCGGCGGGCAGCACGCGGCCGGAGAGCGCGAGGGCCATGTGGTCGCCGACGGGCATGTCCACATCGGCGTCGTCCGGCCGGGAGGCGGGTGCCGGGCCGGTGCTCGCGGTGCAGGTCCACGGCTCCAGGTCGCCGGCCCGCTCCAGCAGCGCCACGGACTCCATGGCGAAGGTCTCCCGCACCCGTTCCAGGAGGGCGTCGAGCACGGTCGCACCGCCGTTCTGCGGGGCGGGCGGGCTCACCCTGAGGACGCTCCCGGCGAGGAAGGAGAGGACCTCCGACTCGGCGCGCAGCCGGGCGGCCTGCTGGGTGCGGCGGGCCGCGACGTCCACCACCGAGGCGACCGCCACGGCCACCGCCACGAAGATCATCAGGGCGACCAGGTTCTGCGGCTCCGCGATGTCGAGGGTGTGGGTCGGCGGGGTGAAGAAGTAGTTCAGCAGCAGGGAGCCGACGGCCGCCGAGACGAGGGCCGGGAGCAGCCCGCCGAGCAGGGCGGCGAGCACGGTCAGGAACAGGAAGAGCAGGACGTCGTTGGCGAGCCCGGGGCCGTCCTCCAGGTGCCGCAGCAGCACGGTCAGCACGGCCGGGCCGAGGACGCCGACGAGCCAGGCGGCCACCGTCCGCGGGCGCCCCAGGCGGGCCCCGCGGGCACCGGGCAGGCCGCGGCCCTTGCCCGCCTCGTCGTGGGTGACGATGTGCACGTCGAGGTCGGGCCCGGAGTCGCGGGCGACGCTCGCGCCCACGCCGGGGCCGAACAGGTACTGCCAGGACTTGCGGCGGCTGGACCCGAGCACGATCTGGGTGGCGTTGACGCCGCGGGCGAACTCCAGCAGCGCCGAGGGCACGTCGTCGCCGATCACATGGTGGAAGGTGCCGCCGAGGTCCTCCACCAGGGTCCGCTGGACGGTGAGCTCCTTGGGCGAGGCGGAGGTGAGGCCGTCGCTGCGGGAGATGTAGACCGCGAGGATCTCCCCGCCCGCGCCCTTGGCGGCCATCCGGGCCGAGCGGCGGATCAGGGTGCGCCCCTCGGGCCCGCCGGTGAGGCCCACGACCACGCGTTCGCGCGCCTGCCAGGTGGAGCGGATGTTGTGCTCGCCCCGGTACTGCTGGAGGTACTCGTCGACCCGGTCGGCCAGCCACAGCAGGGCCAGCTCGCGCAGGGCCGTCAGATTGCCGGGGCGGAAGTAGTTGGACAGGGCGGCGTCGATCCGGTCCGGCTGGTAGATGTTGCCGTGGGCCATCCGGCGGCGCAGCGCCTGGGGGGCCATGTCGACGAGTTCGATCTGCTCGGCCCGGCGGACCACCTCGTCGGGCACGGTCTCGCCCTGCCGGACGCCGGTGATGGAGTGCACCACGTCCCCCAGCGACTCCAGGTGCTGGATGTTGATCGTGGTTATCACGTCGATCCCGGCGGCCAGCAGGTCCTCGACGTCCTGCCAGCGCTTGGCGTTGCGGGAACCGGGGACGTTGGCGTGGGCCATCTCGTCGACCAGGACCACCGCGGGCCGCCGCTCGACCACGGCGTCGACGTCCATCTCCTCGAAGGCCGCTCCCCGGTGGGTGAGCCCCCGGTGCGGCACCTGCTCCAGACCGTCGAGGAGCGCCACCGTGCGCGGCCTGCCGTGGTGCTCCACGTGGCCGATCACGCAGTCGGTACCCCGCTCCAGGCGCCGGTGCGCCTCGCAGAGCATGGCGTAGGTCTTGCCGACGCCGGGCGCCGCACCCAGGTAGATCCGCAGTCTGCCGCGTCCCATGGCCTCATCGTCTTCTGTGTCGCGCGGGTGCGCGGCCGTGCCGGACGGGCGGGCCGCGCACCGTCGACCCTACGTCGGCGGACGAGGCCGGACGGTGCGGCGGGGGTGGCAGGGGCCCGGCGTTGACGGGATCCTGACGCGGGCCGACCCGGATCCTGACGCGGGCGGGCCCGGGCGGGCGGCGACGGCGGCCCCGGGGGCGGGGGCGGGGCGGCGCGCGACCGGCGGGAGCGGGGGTGTGCCGAGCCGCGGGCGGGGTCGCGCCCTGCCGGGCGCGGCCCACCCGCCGCCGCGGGCGGTCAGCGGACCTCGGTGATCTCGGGGCCGCGCTGGAGCTGGCCCATGCCGCCGGAGAAGCGGGAGCCCTCCTGCTCCTCCTGCTGGACGCCCTCGGGCACCATGTGGGCGTCGTCGGGCAGCTTGAGGACGATCGGGTCGCGGGGGGCCATGGGGCCCTCGCCGCGGACGACCACGGTGTCCCGGAAGATCTGCTCCAGCAGTCCGGCGGCCTGCGGCTGCACGGCGCCCTGGCCGGAGATCACCCCGCGCAGGAACCAGCGGGGGCCGTCGACGCCGATGAAGCGCACGAGCTGCACCCCTCCGGTGCCGTTGGGCAGCTGGACGGGCACCTGGGCCCGCAGCTCCCAGCCCAGGGGGCCCTCGACCTCGTCGATGACGCCGCCCTGCTGGGTGATGCCGGTGGCGATCTCCTCGCGGACCTCGCCCCAGATGCCCTCCTTCTTCGGGGCGGCGAACGCCTGGAGCTGCACGGCGCTGTCCCGCAGGACCACCGTGGCCGCGACGATCGCGTCGCCCGCGACCTCGACCCTCAGCTCCATGCCCTCGACACCGGGCACGAAGATGCCGCCGAGGTCGACACGTCCCTCACCGGGCTTGGAGACCTCGGAGACGTCCCACGGGCCGTCGGGCCGCGGTGCCGGCGGGAGGTTCACCCGGCGGGTCTCCCCGGCGTCCGCACCGGGCTCGTCGACCTGCTCGACCTCGCCCGCTGCGTCCGCCGCGTCCTCGGCGGAACCACTCTTCTTGCGACGTCCGAACACGTCACTGTCCTTCCCGGTCGGATACGGCCGAAGCGTATCGATTCCCACCCGTAGCGCCGCCCACAGCGGCATGACCGCCGGTGGACCCGAAGCCCCCCTCGGCCCGTGCCGAGCCGGGAAGCTCCGCCACCTCGTGGAAGCGCACCTTCTCGACCTGCTGGACGACTAGCTGGGCGATCCGGTCGAACCTCCCGAACCGCACCGTCTCGCGCGGGTCGAGGTTGACCAGGATCACCTTGATCTCTCCACGGTACCCGGCATCAACGGTCCCCGGGGCATTCACCAGAGCCACTCCGCACCGGGCGGCGAGTCCGGAGCGGGGGTGCACGAAGGCGGCGTACCCGTCGGGCAGGGCGATCGCGATGCCGGTGGGCAGGACGATCCGCTCGCCGGGGGCCAGTTCGGCGGCCTCGCAGGTCACCAGATCGACGCCCGCGTCGCCGGGGTGCGCGGTGGACGGCAGGGGGACGTCCGCCCTGACGCGGCGGATCAGTACGTCGACGGGTTCACGCATCAGGGGTTCACCTCGAACGCTCGGGTACGGCGCACCTGGTCGGGATCGGCCATGACCGCCTGGATCTCCTCGGACCGGCCGTTGTCGATGAAGTGGTCCACCTTGACCTCGATGAACAGCGCCGAGGCGCGGACGGCCACGGGCCCCTCGGGGGATCCGATGCGGCCGACGGCCGAGCAGTAGATCTTGCGCCCGGCCACGGCGTTCACCTCGGCGTCGAGATGCAGCACGGAGTCCACCGGCACGGGGCGGACGAAGTCGGTCTCCAGCCGGCCGGTCACCGCGATGACCCGCAGCAGCCAGTTCAGCGAGCCGAGCGTCTCGTCGAGGGCGGTGGCGAGCACGCCGCCGTGCGCGAGGCCGGGAGCCCCCTGGTGGGCGGGCCGCACGGTGAACTCGGCGGTGACGCGCACACCCTCGCGGGCCCGCGCCTCCAGGTGCAGCCCGTGGGGCTGGAGGCCCCCGCAGCCGAAGCAGTGCTCGTAGTGGGAGCCGAGCAGCTCACCGGGAGCGGGCGCGTCGGGGTGCCGGACCGGGGCCGTCGCGTCGGGGGGCGGGATCAGGGACGCCGAGCCGGACGGCGGGCGGGCGGCGGCCTCCTGGCGGTTGTCGTTACTCACAGCCGCAGACCTTACCCGCGCGGATACCCGCGGGTCGCCCCGTGCCAAGCTGGATCCATGCAGCCCTCCGCCCCGCAGTTCTCGGAACGTCTGACCGCACCCCGATCCTGGTGGGTGGTCGCAGCCCTGTTCGGCGTCTCCGGCGGCCTCGTGGCCCTGCCGCTGGGCGTGCTGCCCCTGCTGGGCGGACTGATCCTCGCGGGGGCGGCGGCCGGTGCCGTGGTCAGCTCCTACGGCTCGGCGCGCATCCGGGTGGTGTCCGGCTCGCTGGTGGCGGGCGACGCCCGGATCCCCGTGTCGGCGCTGGGCGAGGTGCGGGTGCTGGATCCCGAGGAGGCCCGGGCCTGGCGCTCGCACAAGGCGGACCCGCGCGCCTTCATGCTGCTGCGCAGCTATGTGCCGACGGCGGTGCGCATCGAGGTCACGGACCCGCAGGACCCGACGCCGTACCTGTACCTCTCCACCCGTCACCCCGAGCAGCTCTCCGAGGCGCTGCGGGCGCTCGCCTCGTCCTGAGGGCCTCGCGCGCAAAGGGCGCGTACAGGGGGCGCGCGGGCCGGGCGGCCGGCGCGCCCTACCGCGGCGTGGTCCGGGGCACGGGGGCGCGGGACCCCCGGCGCGACGCGCGGTGGCCCCGGGGCGTGGCGGCGGTGTCAGGGGGACCGGTCGGCGGCACCGGGCGGCGGCTCCCCCTTGAGCACGTGCTCGGGGATGGCGTCGGCGGGCCGCTCCAGGGCGGGAAGGTCCGGCAGGGCCTCCCAGGGGACCTGGCGGGCGCGCAGGTCGGTGCGGATGTGGTCGGCCAGTCTGCGGGTGTCGCGCCGGTTCATCACGGCGCCCACGGCCGCCCCGACCATGAACGGGATCAGGTTCGGGAGGTTGCGCACCATGCGCCTCATGATCTGCTGGCGCAGCCGGCGCTTGTACGGGGAGTTCATCGCGGCGCTGTACGTCGACGGCCGGGTGACGTCGATGCCCCGCTCCGTGGACCAGGAGCCGAGGTAGGCGGCGCTGCGCTCCTTCAGCGAACCGGGCGGCCGCTGCCCGTAGACCTCGTGGAGTTCGGCGATGAGCTTGAGCTCGATCATGCCCACGCCGGCGACCTCCGCGGCCAGCTCGGTGGGCATGGCGGGAGGCACGGGCATCATCGCGGCGGCGCCGACACCGGCGCCGACCGTGGAGGTGGCCAGGGACGCGCCGGCCACCAGTTTGTCGGCGAGCTGCTCGGGGCCGAGGCCGGGGAACTGGCGGCGCAGGGTCGCAAGGTCCCGCACCGGCACCCGGGGCGCGATCTCGATCAGGCGGTCGGCGAGGTGGGCCAGGGCCGCCTTGGCGCCCTCGCCGGTGCGCACGACCCGCTCGCGCGCGCCCCGTCCCGTCCGTGCCAGCCCCGCCTTGGCGCCGGTGCCGCCCCGGACGACTCCCTCACGCACGGCGGCGAGACCTCGGGCCCTGGTCGGGGGCCCGGCACGGTCCACCGCTTCGAGCGAGGCCGCCGGGCCCCGCTCCGCCCCGTCGTCGACGCCGTCCGGCGGGAGGGTGTCCCGGTGCCCCGTGGGCGGCGCGGGATCCCGCACCGGGTCCGGCGCACCCTGGAGCGCCTCCGGCGGCTTCTGACGCCGGAAGCGCCGCTTCGGGGACGGTTTCTCGCCTGCCACCGGCGATCGCCCTCAGTCGCAGTCGCGGCAGATGGGCTGGCCGTTCTTCTCGCGCGCCAGCTGGCTGCGGTGGTGCACCAGGAAGCAGCTCATGCAGGTGAACTCGTCCGCCTGCTTGGGCAGGACCCGGACGGCCAGCTCCTCGTTGGACAGGTCGGCGCCGGGCAGCTCCATGCCCTCGGCCGCGTCGAACTCGTCGACGTCGACCGTGGACGTGGACTTGTCGTTCCGGCGGGCCTTCAGCTCTTCCAGGCTGTCGGAATCGACGTCGTCGTCGGTCTTGCGTGGGGTGTCGTAATCCGTTGCCATATCGCTCTCCCCCTCTGGGTGTCTGCGGTGTCTCCAGCGCACGTAACGCGCGAGAGGCCGGACTTGTGCCCGACCTGAGGCGGAGATTTTGCCTCACATCAAGGTCTGTTACTCAATCGACACCCAGCCGGATCGCCCGAGAGTGATCGGGACGGGTGGCGATGGGGACCGTACACGGTCCGATCGGTGCACTTCAGCGGCACCACCCCGTGTACTTCCCGTGAGAGGGAACCCCGGAAACTCGGACTTTTTCCGACTTTACCGGGGCGCCGAGAGTGACGGAGAGTGGATATCGAGGGAGAGGGACATGTGAGCGATCCCACAGCCGCATCCGTCCGGCCCGTCCGGAAAATTCCGCTTAAAGCGAACACCGGTCGGGTCTCAGATCGGCAGGGTGACACGCATCACAAGGCCACCGCCCTCGCGGGGCTCCGCGATGATACGTCCCCCGTGGGCGCGCGCGACGGAGCGTGCGATGGAGAGACCGAGACCGACCCCCTTGTCGCTCCCCGTGCGCTGCTGGCGCAGCCTTCTGAACGGCTCGAAGAGGTTGTCGACCTCGTACGCGGGAACCACCGGTCCGGTGTTCGAGACGACCAGGACGGCCTGTCCCTCGGCCGTCTCCGTCGAGACCTCGACCCAGCCGCCCCCGCCCTCGGCCTCCTCGTCCCGGGGCACGTTGTAGCGCACCGCGTTCTGGACGAGGTTCAGGGCGATCCGCTCCAGCAGCACGCCGTTGCCCTGCACCACCGCCGGGGCCCGCTCGCCGCGGATGGCCACCCCGAGCGCCTCGGCCTCCGCGCGCACCTGGTCGATGGCCCGGGAGGCCACCTCCGCCAGGTCCACCGGCTTGCGCTCCACGATCTGGTTGTCGCTGCGGGCGAGCAGCAGCAGGCCCTCCACGAGCTGCTCGCTGCGCTCGTTGGTGGCCAGCAGGGTCTTGCCGAGCTGCCGCAGCTCCACGGGCGCGCCGGGGTCCGAGAGCTGCACCTCCAGCAGCGTCCGGTTGATCGCCAGCGGGGTGCGCAGCTCGTGCGAGGCGTTGGCCACGAACCGCTGCTGGGCCGTGAAGGCCCGCTCCAGGCGGTCGAGCATCTCGTCGAAGGTGTCGGCGAGCTCCTTGAGCTCGTCGTCGGGTCCGTCCAGCTCGATCCGGCGGGACAGGTCCGATCCGGCCACCCGACGGGCCGTGCGGGTGATGCGGCCCAGCGGGGACAGCACCCGGCCGGCCATGGCGTAGCCGAAGGCGAAGGCGATGATGCTCAGGCCCAGAAGGGCGAAGAGCGAGCGGCGCAGCAGGTCGTCCAGCGCGAGTTCGCGCTGGTGGGCCAGGCATCCGGACACCGCCTGGTTGAACTGCGCCCCCGAGCCCTCCTCGGGCAGCACGCACCAGTCGGTCGTCGGCTTGACCTTGCCGGAGACGATCTCGAAGGGCAGCTCGCTGATGTTGTTGAGCGCCTGCGCCGTGAAGAGGTAGATGATCGACAGCAGCAGGATGCCCGCGATGAGGAACATCCCGCCGTACAGCAGGGTGAGGCGTATCCGGATCGTCGGGCGCAGCCACGGCTGCACCGGGTCCCTGGGGTCCCAGGTCGGCTTGGGGGGCGCCCCCGGGGGCGCGGGTGTCGCGGCCACGGCCGTCAGATCCGGTAGCCGGAACCGGGCACGGTGACGATCACCGGCGGTTCGCCCAGCTTGCGGCGGAGCGTCATCACCGTCACCCGGACGACGTTCGTGAACGGATCGGTGTTCTCGTCCCATGCCTTCTCCAGCAGCTGCTCGGCCGAGACGACCGCACCCTCACTGCGCATGAGCACCTCCAGCACCGCGAACTCCTTGGGGGCGAGCTGGATCTCGCGGCCCTCGCGGAAGACCTCGCGGCGGTTGGGGTCCAGCTTGATCCCGGCGCGCTCCAGCACGGGCGGCAGCGGGACCGTGGTGCGCCGCCCGAGGGCCCGCACGCGCGCGGTGAGCTCGGTGAAGGCGAACGGCTTCGGAAGGTAGTCGTCGGCCCCGAGTTCGAGGCCCTCGACGCGGTCGCTCACGTCCCCCGAGGCGGTGAGCATCAGCACCCGGGTCGGCATGCCCAGCTCGACCACCTTGCGGCACACGTCGTCGCCGTGCACCAGCGGCAGGTCGCGGTCGAGGACGACCACGTCGTAGTCGTTGACCCCGATGCGCTCCAGCGCCGCGGCACCGTCGTACACGACGTCGACGGCCATGGCCTCCCGGCGCAGCCCGGTCGCCACCGCATCCGCGAGCAGCTGCTCGTCCTCGACGACGAGTACGCGCACGTCCCCTGTCCCTTCCTCGGAGCCGGTCCCTTTGCGGACACGGCAGTTCTGCGCACCTGGTGTGCGTGCCCATCCTGCCTGCTACGTGCGTAAACCGGCAGTAAGGCGACGGACGGCGGCGCGGGCCGCCGATTCCCCCGGGATGCCGAGGTTTCCCCGGCGGGAGGGGTGGGGAGGACGACTGCACACCCACGATCACGCCCTCCCGAGGGGGCCGCAGGACATGTTCGAGGGTTGATCACCCACCCTTCACCCGCCGGTCGCCTGCGGTGGTGAGGGGGAACCCCAGGCACACCCCCGTGCCACCGACCTAGCCGAGGGGGCGCATCGATGGACGCATTCACCGCGGGGCTTCTGCAGCGCATCAAGGCTGCGGAGAACGACCTGACGAGGGCCCGTGAGACGGGCGACGACTTCCTCGCCGACGTGGAGCAGGCCGAGCTCGACGACCTGCACCGCCTGGCCGAGGAACACGGTGTGCGGGTGGGCGCGGCCTAGCCGCGTTCCGCCCCTGGCGCCGCTCGCAGCAGGAGGGCCCCCGCACAGCCGTGCGGGGGCCCTTCTGCGCGCCGGGGCCCTTCGCCCGCCGCGGGGCGCGGCCAGGGCCTGTGCGGCCCTTCCCGTGCGGGCTCCGGGCGAAGGCGAACCCTGCCCGGTACGGCACTAGTCGTGCCAGGCCCCCAGCTCCTCCAGGAGCTCCTGGAGGGGCGCGAAGACCCCCGGGGAGGCGGCGACGGTCAGCTCCCCCGAGGGGGGCGTGCCCGGCCGGCCGCCGGTCAGCGCGCCCGCCTCCCGTGCGACCAGGTCGCCGGCCGCCAGGTCCCAGGGGCTGAGGCCCCGCTCGTAGTAGCCGTCGAGGCGCCCGGCGGCGACGTCGCACAGGTCGATGGCCGCGGAGCCGCTGCGCCGGATGTCGCGCAGCCGGGGGATCAGCCGGTGGGCCACCTCGGCCTGGTGGCTGCGGACCCGGTGCACGTAGTTGAAGCCGGTCGAGACCAGGGCCTGGTCCAGCGGCGGGGCCGGGCGGCAGCTCAGCCGCCGCTCGCCCTCGTACGCCCCGCCGCCGCGGACCGCACGGTAGGTCTCGCCCCGCAGCGGGGCCGCCACCACACCGACGACCGTCTCGCCGTCCACCTGGGCGGCGATCGAGACGGCCCAGGTGGGGAGCCCGTAGAGGTAGTTCACCGTGCCGTCGAGCGGGTCGACGACCCAGCGCACCCCGCTGGTGCCCTCGGTGGCGGCGCCCTCCTCGCCGAGGACGCCGTCGTGCGGGCGGCGCTCGGCGAGCAGGGCGGTGATCAGCTTCTCCGCGGCGAGGTCCATCTCGGTGACCACGTCGATCGGGCTGGACTTCGTCCGGGCGACCGCCAGGTCGTCCGGGCGGCCGTCGCGCAGGAGCGTGCCGGCGCGGTCCGCCGCCTCCAGGGCGAGGGCGAGCAGCTCCGAGGTCAGGGCCTCGGTCACGGGGGTCGGGGAGTCGGTCACGGGGTCTCCTTCACGCCTGGGGGCTGTCGGCGCCGGCTGCTGCGGGGCGCGGGGTGCGGGCCGGGCAGCAGTCGGCCGGGCAGCGGTCGTGGCTCGCGCCGAGGGCGCCGAGGGCGCAGCGCTCGGCGTCCGCCCCGCGCTCGGTCGCGGCGCGCTCCAGCAGCAGGTCCCGCACGGCGGCGGCGAAGCGCGGATCGGCGCCGACGGTGGCCGAGCGGCGTACCGGCAGGCCCAGCTCCGCGGCCTTGGCGGTGGCCTCGGTGTCCAGGTCGTAGAGCACCTCCATGTGGTCCGAGACGAAGCCGATCGGGACCATGACGGCGGCCGGGGCTCCGTCGGCGCGCAGGGCCCGGAGGTGGTCGCAGATGTCCGGCTCCAGCCAGGGGATGTGCGGGGCGCCGCTGCGGGACTGGTACACCAGCCGCCACGGGTGGGCGACGCCGGTCTCCTCTCGGACCGCGTCGGCGATCAGCCGGGCCACGTCCAGGTGCTGGCGCACATAGGCCCCGCCGTCGCCGTGCCCCGGCGCGGGGCCCGAGGTGTCGGCCGAGGCGGTCGGGATGGAGTGGGTGGTGAAGGCCAGGTGCGCACCCGCGCGGACCTCCTCGGGCAGCTCCGCCAGCGAGGCGAGGACGCCCTCGATCATGGGGCGGACGAAGCCCGGGTGGTTGAAGTAGTGCCGGAGCTTGTCCACCCGCGGCGGCCGGAGCCCCTCCCCGGCGAGGGTCGCGAGCGCGTCGGCGAGGTTCTCGCGGTACTGGCGGCAGCCGGAGTAGGAGGCGTAGGCGCTGGTGGCGAGGACGGCGATGCGCCGGTGGCCGTCCCGGGTCATCTCGCGCAGCGTGTCGGTCAGATAGGGGGCCCAGTTGCGGTTCCCCCAGTACACCGGCAGGTCCAGACCGTGCCCGGCGAAGTCCTTGCGCAGGGCGTCCAGCAGGGCGCGGTTCTGGTCGTTGATGGGGCTGACGCCGCCGAAGAGGAAGTAGTGCTGCCCCACCTCCTTGAGGCGTTCGGCGGGGATGCCCCGGCCGCGGGTCACGTTCTGGAGGAACGGGACCACGTCGTCCGGCCCTTCGGGACCGCCGAAGGACAGCAGCAGGAGGGCGTCGTAGGGTGCTGGATCACGCAGATCGGACATGGGTCGATCCTGCCACCCGGGCGGAGGGCGGGCGGCTCCGCCCCGGGCGTGTCAGACGGCCGGAGGCGCCGCCGGGCGGGCCCCGCCGACCACGGCGACCGGTGGCGCGCGCCCGGCGGCGGGGCGGTTCCGGCCAGGCCGGAAAACCCCCGTGCGCGGGCCCGACCAGGCGCGTAATCTGTGAAGGCTGCCCACACGCCTTACCGGAGTCCCCAGTGCCCAGTCCTTACCGCGCGGTCTTCGCCTCCCCCGGCACCCTCGGGTTCTCCGCCGCGGGCTTCGTCGGCCGGATGCCGCTGTCCATGATGGGCATCGGCATCATGACCATGATCTCGGAGCTGACCGGCCGGTACGGCCTGGCGGGCACCCTGACGGCGACCCTGGCCCTGTCGGCCGCCGTCCTCGGCCCCCAGGTCTCGCGCCTGGTGGACCGGCACGGCCAGCGCCGGGTGCTGCGTCCGGCGACCCTGCTGGCGCTCGCCGCCGTGACCGGCCTGCTGGTCTGCGCGGAGTCGGGAGCCCCCGACTGGACGCTGTTCGCCTTCGCGGCGGCCGCCGGCTGCGTGCCCAGCGTCGGCGCCATGACGCGGGCCCGCTGGGCGGCGATCTACCAGGGGCGCCCGCGGGAGCTGCACACGGCCTACTCGGTGGAGTCGGTCGTCGACGAGGTGTGCTTCATCTTCGGCCCGATCGTGTCGATCGGGCTCTCCACGATGTGGTTCCCGGCCGCGGGCCCGGTGCTCGCCTGCGCCTTCCTGCTCGTCGGCGTCTGGTGGCTGACGGCCCAGCGCGCCACCGAACCGGTGCCGCACCCGGCGGACCGCCACAGCGGCGGTTCGGCGCTGCGCTCCCCGGGACTGCAGGTGCTGGTGGTCGCGTTCGTCGCCACCGGGGCCATCTTCGGCGCCGTGGACGTGGTGACCGTGGCCTTCGCCGAGGAACTGGGCAGCAAGTCCTCGGCCAGCTGGGTGCTGGCCGTCTACGCGCTCGGATCCTGCCTCGCGGGCGCCGTGTTCGGGCTGCTGCACCTCAAGGGCGAGCCCTCCCGCCGGTGGGTGGTGGGGGTCTGCGCCATGGCCGTGAGTATGATCCCCCTCCAACTGGCCGGGAGCCTGCCGTTCCTGGCCGTGGCGCTCTTCCTCGCGGGCCTCGCCATCGCTCCGACGATGGTCACCACCATGGCCCTCGTCGAGGCGCACGTACCGCGCAGCAAGCTGACCGAGGGCATGTCCTGGACGGGTACGGGGCTCGCGGTCGGTATCGCCCTCGGGTCGTCGGGAGCCGGCTGGTTCGTCGACGCGCACGGGGCGGCTGCCGCGTACGCGGTGCCCGGGCTGTCGGGAGCGTTCGCGGTCGTGGTGGCGTTCCTCGGGTACCGCCGGCTGCGCAGGCCGGTGCCGACGCAGGAGGTACAGCGTGAGCGCAACTCTGGCCGATCAGAGGGCCGGACGGAGCACGTGGCGTAACTGGGCGGGCACCGTCGCGGTGACCCCCCGGCGGGAGGCGCGCCCCGCGTCCGCCGCCGAACTCGGGGAGGCCGTGCGGCGGGCCGCCGAGGACGGGCTGCGGGTGAAGACCGTCGGCACGGGCCACTCGTTCACGTCGATCGCCGCCACGGACGGGCTGCTGATACGGCCCGACCTGCTGACGGGCATCCGGCGGATCGACCGGTCGGCGATGACGGTGACCGTCGAGTCCGGCACCCCGCTGCGGCGGCTGAACGAGGCCCTCGACCGCGAAGGGCTCTCGCTCACCAACATGGGCGACATCATGGCCCAGACCGTCGCCGGGGCGATCTCCACCGGCACCCACGGGACGGGGCGCGACTCCGCCTCGATCGCGGCGCAGGTCCGGGCGCTGGAGCTGGTGACCGCGGACGGGTCGGTGCTGAGCTGCTCGGCGCAGGAGAACCCCGAGGTGTTCGCGGCGGCCCGGGTGGGGCTCGGGGCGCTGGGTGTGATCACCGCCGTCACCTTCGCGGTGGAGCCGGTCTTCCTGCTCACCGCGCGGGAGGAGCCGATGCCCTTCGAACGGGTGCTGGAGGAGTTCGACGCCCTGCACGCGGAGAACGAGCACTTCGAGTTCTACTGGTTCCCGCACACCGGCAGGTGCAACACCAAGCGCAACAACCGCAGTGCGGGACCGGCGGCGCCGCCCGGGGCGGTCGGGGCGTGGATCGAGGACGAACTGCTCTCCAACGGGGCCTTCCAGCTGCTGTGTTCGCTGGGGCGGGCCGTTCCGGCGGCCGTGCCCGCGATGGCGCGCCTGTCCAGTCGCGCCCTGTCCGCCCGGACGTACACGGACATCCCCTACAAGGTCTTCACATCTCCCCGCAGGGTGCGGTTCGTGGAGATGGAGTACGCCCTGCCGCGCGAGGCCGTGGTGGCGGCGCTGCGCGAGCTGCGGGCGATGGTGGAGCGGTCGCCGCTGCGGATCGGCTTCCCCGTCGAGGTGCGCACCGCCCCCGCGGACGACATCACCCTGTCGACGGCCTCGGGCCGGGAGAGCGCCTATGTGGCGGTCCACATGTACCGGGGAACGCCGTACCGGGCGTACTTCACCGCGGCGGAGCGGATCCTGACCGCCCATGGAGGGCGTCCGCACTGGGGCAAGATCCACACGCGGGACGCGGCGTACCTGTCCGAGGTCTACCCGCGCTTCACGGAGTTCACCGCACTGCGCGACCGGCTGGACCCCGGCCGCCTGTTCCACAACCCCTATCTGCGGCGGGTGCTGGGCGACTGACCCGCCTCACCCGCCGGGGGACGGGGAGGCCCCGTCCCCGGGTCCGCCGGAGGGGGCGGTCTCCGTGCCGGAGGGGGCGGTCTCCGTGGCGGTGGGAGAGGGCTCCGGGTCGGTGGCGGGCGGCGGAGTGGTGGGCGAGGGGGTGGGCGCGGTGCTGCCGTCCGCCTCCTCCCCGGGCTCGCCGGAGGGCGTGGAAGGCGGGGCCGGGTCCGTGCCGGGCCGGCCGGTGCCGCCCGGGGTCCCGCCGGTTCCGCCGGTTCCGCCACCGGACGGGACCGGTGCCGAGGGACCGCCGGAGGGGGCGGGGTCGGTGCCGTCCGGCCGGGGGCCGGAGTCCCCGCCCGTCCCGCCGCCCCCGCGCAGGGCGCTGCCGACGGTGGTCCCGTTCCCGCCGCCGAGCTCCTGCCCGGCGGCGAGTTCCCAGGCCGTGATGCCCGCCATGGTGACGCCGAAGACGACCGCGGCGGCGGCGACCGGGCGCTTCCACCCGCGCATCCGGGTCCCGTGGGTGCTCGGGGCCCCGAACCCGTCCTCCTCCGGAGCCGCGGCGCCCCGCGCAACGGCGGTCCGCGCCACGGCCGGACGGCCGCCCTCCGGGCGGCGCGGACGCCGGCCCCGCGGGTCCGCGGCCACCCGGAGCTGTTCGCCGGTCCGGCTGAAGAGGTGCTGGAAGAGGGGGCCGCCGCAGGTCGCCACGATGCTGACCACGCCCGCGCCGACGATGGTCCCGTAGACGCCCAGCCGGGAGGCGAGCACGGCCGCCGCGACGGCGGCGAGCGCACTGCCCGCGACCTGGGGGACGCTCAGCTCGATGCGGCGCGGCGCCCCGGCGGGCCGCCCCTCCGGCTCGTCGCGGCGGTTCGCCCCGCTCTCTCCGGTGTGTCGCATCTCCATCCCCTGTTCGCCCCTCTGCCCTTCCTGCACCTTCTGATGACAGATGAGCGAAGCGGATAGTTCCGCTTGCGGCGGTTCTGTGAACCACACCACCCGGGCAACCCGGAGGCCGTGGGCGGGCTTGCGCCACACGAAGGAAGTCGGGCGGCGCGGCAGTCCACCCTGATGGCCCGAATGGAGTACTGTGGCGAACCCTGGGCCTGAGCGTCTTGCGGCGTGCGGACCCAGGTTGGGGGCCGAAAGCGGCGCTCGATCCGGCGGCGCCGCGGCACCGCACGGGAATCTATCGCCCAGAGTGAGCAGTGGTGACTCTGAGTGGCCCAATAGATGACCGTGCCATACCGACGGTAACGGGCCTGTGCCCGACACGCCGGGCAACTCGGCAAGGTTGTGGCAGGCTGCACCCGGGCAGGCCACACTCGACTAGCGGAAGCAGCGACGCAGGTGACGTCGGCAGGCACCACCCGGGAGGTCCCCATGCCCGAACTGCGTGTCGTGGCCGTCTCCAACGACGGCACACGACTGGTGCTCAAGGCTGCGGACAGCACGGAATACACGCTTCCGATCGATGAGCGGCTCAGGGCGGCGGTGCGCAACGACCGCGCCCGGCTCGGCCAGATCGAGATCGAGGTGGAGAGCCATCTCCGCCCCCGGGACATCCAGGCGCGGATACGGGCCGGCGCCTCCGCGGAGGAGGTGGCCCAGCTCGCCGGGATCCCCGTCGAGCGGGTGCGCCGTTTCGAGGGCCCAGTCCTGGCGGAGCGCGCCTTCATGGCCGAACGCGCCCGCAAGACCCCCGTACGGCGGCCCGGCGAGAACACCGGACCGCAGCTCGGCGAGGCGGTGCAGGAGCGGCTGCTGCTGCGCGGCGCGGACCGCGAGAGCGTCCAGTGGGACTCCTGGCGCCGGGACGACGGCACCTGGGAGGTCCTGCTCGTCTACCGGGTGGCCGGTGAACCGCATGCCGCGAGCTGGACCTACGACCCTCCCCGGCGACTCGTCCAGGCCGTGGACGACGAGGCGCGCTCCCTCATCGGGGAGACCGACGACTCCCTCGCCCAGGAGCCGAGCTTCCCGTTCGTGCCGCGTATCGCCCGGCTGCCGCGGGACCGGCCGCTGGACCGGGGGCCGGACCGGCCGGCCGAGCGCGGACCCTCCGCCGAACCGGAGGACGAGGGCGAGCGCGACTCCCTGACCAGCCTGCTGGAGGCCGTGCCCAGTTTCCGCGGGGACATGGTGGTGCCGGAGCGCCCCTCGGAGGAGCCGACGGCGATCGAACTCGAACCCGCGCAGGAGGACGAGGCGGACGAGGAGCAGGTCGCGCCCGCCGCCTCCGCCGGTGCGGGCTCCGCCTACGCGGACGTGCTGATGCCGCGTTCGGTGGCCGGGCACCGGGACCGCCTGACCGGGACGACGGACCGTCAGGCGGAGGCGGACGGCGTCCGGCCCGGCCGCCGGGCGGCGGTCCCGAGCTGGGACGAGATCGTCTTCGGCACCCGGCGCAAGAAGCAGGAGTGAGCACTCCCCGTCCGCGCACCGGTGCGCGGACGGGGATGCGGGCCCGGCCCCGCGCCCTGCGGAGGGGCCCCCGCCGTCATGCCGGAGCGGCGCCCGTCGCCACCGGCCGGGCCGGGTCCCGGGACCACTCGGACCAGGAGCCCGCGTACAACGCCGGGACGAAACCGGCCAGTTCGAGAGCAATGGCCTGCTGGGCGGCCGAGACACCGGAGCCGCAGTACACGCCCACCGTCGCCGTGGCCACCCCCGCTCCGAGCGCCGCGAAGCGGGCCGCCAGCCGCGCCGGGGGCAGAAAACGCCCCGCCTCGTCCAGGTTCTCCCCCGTCGGCGCGGAGACCGCGCCCGGGATGTGCCCCGCGACGGCGTCGATCGGCTCGACCTCGCCCCGGTAGCGCTCCCCCGCACGGGCGTCCAGCAGCAGGCCGGTGCGGGCGCACTCCGCCGCACCGTCGGCGTCCAGCAGCGGGAGTGCACCGGGGCGGGGCGTGAAGTCGCCCTCCGCGGGGACCGGGACGTCCTTCTCCAGGTCGCCCGTCCAGGCGGCCAGGCCGCCGTCGAGGACCCGGACGTCCCTGTGGCCCGACCAGCGCAGCAGCCACCACGCCCGGGCCGCGCCCCACCCCTTGTCCCCGTCGTAGACCACGACGGGGGCGCCCGCGCGGACGCCCGCCCGGCGCATCACCGCGCCGAAGGCCCCGGGGTCCGGCAGCGGGTGCCGGCCTCCCTCGCCGGGCGGCCCCGCGAGATCGGCGTCGAGGTCGACGAAGACGGCTCCCGGGATGTGCCCGGCCTCGTAGGCGGGTCGGCCGTGCGGGCCGCCCAGCTGGTAGCGGACGTCGAGCAGCACCGGCGGCACGGGGCCGGCCAGCTCGGCGGCGAGATCGGCTGCGGAGACGATGGGTGTCATACCGCCATCCTGCCCCACCGCGCACCGGCTTCCGGCCGCCCGGGGACGGCAGGTGGCGCCGGAACGTTCCGCCGGCGTCGGGAACCCGCCAAACACGGCGCGGCCCGGGCGCCCGGCGCCCCCGGTGGTGGCACCATCTGCGCGGGCCCTGACGACCGGCGGCACCGGACCGGCGGCCGGGCCCGGGCGGCACGCCCTCCGCACAACGGCCCGCGCGCCCGCCCCTTGTACGGCCACCACGATGGTCCGAGGAGACGATGACGATGACCGAGGCGACTCGGCACACGCCCGGCGCACCCTGCTGGGTCAGTCTGATGGTGCACGACGTCGAGGCGACGCAGGACTTCTACGCCGCGCTGTTCGGCTGGGAGTTCGAACCGGGTCCCGGGCAACTGGGGCCCTACGTCCGTGCCGTACGCGACGGACGGGAGGTGGCCGGCATCGGGCGGCTGCCCGCCGACCGGGACCTGCCGGTGGCCTGGACCCCGTACCTGTCCACCGCCGACGCGGGCGCCACCTCCGAGGCCGTGCGCAGTTGCGGCGGGACGGTGGGCGTCGGCCCGCTGGACGCGGGCGCCGCGGGGCGCCTGCTCATCGGCGCGGACCCGTCCGGGGCGGTGTTCGGCGCCTGGCAGCGGGCCGCGCACCTCGGGGCGGCGGTCCACGGCGGCCCCGGGACGGCCGTGTGGCACGAACTCCTCACCTGGGACGCCGGGGTGGCCAAGTTCTACGAGATGGTCTTCGGGGTGGAGGCGCGGGCCACCGGGCCCGAGGGGCGGGATCGGGTGACCCTCTTCGCCGACGGGCGGCGCGTGGCGTCGGTGCGCACGGCCGACCGTGCGCTGCTGCGCACCCGGGGACCGTCCTGGATGACCTGGTTCGAGGTGGAGGACGCCGCCGGGGCGGCCCGCCGGGCCGTCGAGCTCGGCGGCAGGATGGACATCCCGCCCGCCCGGGGCGCGGGCGGGGTGGAGGCCACCATCGCGGACCCGGAGGGCGCGGTCCTGTCGGTGGTCCAGCGGCGCACCTGAGCCCGCCGAGGACCGCGCGTCCGCGAGGAAGGGACTCCGGCGGCCGGGTCGCCGACGCGCTGCCCGGACCCGGCACGGACTTCGGGCGCAGGATCCGCGGCTGGCAGCCCGGGCCCCCGACCCTCCCCACGGGGCCCGGCAGGCCCCCGCTCGTTCCAGCGCAGCTCCCTCCGGGGACGCGCGGCCAGAGCCCAGCATCTGCAGAACCGCTGGGCCGGAGGGCGACTCCGGTCGCAGCCGGGCTCCGCTCAGGACCGCGAGTTGCGGCTACGTGGCGGACACCGGCCACAGTGGCCTGCATGCCCCACGCCCGGGCACGCGCACGACGGCTCGTCCCGCCCCACGCGTAGCCGGCCCAGGAGCCTGCCCCGGAAGGGGCTTTGCGAGAATCACGGCGCAGGGTGAAGGGGCTTCGAATACGGGGGGGTCCATGACGCGGGAAGAGCTGCTCAGCGCACTGTCGTCGCTACGGCGGGCGCAGACGGGTGGACGGCGGGCGCCGCACAAACCGCTTCTCGTGCTGTGGCTGCTCGGACGGTTCGCCGAACTCGGGAGCACGGCCGTCTCGTACGACGAGGCCGAGGAGCCGGTCAGCCGGCTGATCAACGACTTCGGGCCGGCCGTCACAAGCCCCTCGCGAGCACGGGAGCGGGCGGCGATGCCGTTCGTGCACCTGGAGCGCCGGGTGTGGGAGCTGCGGGACCGGGACGGACACGTCATCGGCCCCGACGCGCCGGAGCGGGGCAGCGCGCTGCGGGCCCGAGGGGCGCATGGCCGTCTTCGCCCCGATGTCGAGAAGCTGCTGGCCGAACCGGGCACGCTGAGCGCGGCCGTGCGCCTTCTGCTGGAGCAGCATTTCACCCCCACGCTGGAGGGGCCCATCTGCGACGCCGTCGGGCTCGACCTCGCCCCCGGCCTCGACGACAGGGCACACACCTCGGCCGAACGGAAGCGACGCCGGCGTCGGGCCGGGTTCGCCGAGGAGGTGTTGCATGCCTACGCGTACGCCTGCGCGTTCTGCGGCT
Source organism: Streptomyces sp. NPDC048001 (assembly GCF_043203115.1). Lineage (NCBI taxonomy): Bacteria > Bacillati > Actinomycetota > Actinomycetes > Kitasatosporales > Streptomycetaceae > Streptomyces > Streptomyces sp. NPDC048001. The sequence continues at coordinate 104,514 of NZ_JBIDBN010000005.1, read as the reverse complement.
TCGACGGCGCCCTCGGCCGAAACCCCGTCGGCCTGGAGGCCGCGCACGTACGCTGGCACAGCCTGGACGGCCCCGACGAAGTAGACAACGGCCTGGCCCTGTGCTCCCTGCACCATGCCCTCTTCGACATCGGCGTCCTGGGCCTTCTGCCCGACCTGCGCATCCAGGTCTCCGAGCTGTACGTGGCCCGCGGCCCGGCGGGCCGGGCCGTCGACGGCCTCCACGGGCAACCGGTCGCCGTCCCCCGCCCCGGACGGCCCACCGTCGACCCGCAGTTCGTCCTCTGGCACGGCCGCCAGGTCTTCAAACGCCCCGGCACACAAGCCGCGTAGCCTCGGCGGGCAGGCGGGCGGGCCGGCTGCGGCTCGGTGAGGCGAAGGTCAGTGCGAGGTGACCGGCAGCACGTCGGGCGACAGCGCCGCCGCCCGCGAGGTCGCGCTCGTCATCCGCCTGCGGTGGTGGCGTCGGCACAGCACCTCGTACCCGACCTCCTCCGCGGCCCCGCCCACGTCTCCCACCACCACCTGCTCCCCGTCGACGACCATCTCCCCGCCCACCGTGCGGGCGTTGTGCGTGGCGCGGGCGCCGCACCAGCACATCGCCTCGACCTGGAGGGTCTCGACCCGGTCGGCCAGCTCGATCAGGCGCTGGGAACCCGGGAAGAGCTTGGTGCGGAAGTCGGTGGTGATACCGAAGGCGAACACGTCGAGGTTGAGCTCGTCGACGATCCGGGCGAGCTGGTCGATCTGGTCGGGGACCAGGAACTGGGCCTCGTCCACGATGACGTAGTCGGTCTTGCCGCCGCGCGACATGAGATCCACGACGAAGGCGTAGAGGTCCAGCGCAGGCGTCGCCTCGACCGCCTCGGTGACCAGGCCCAGCCGGGACGACAGCTTGCCCGCGCCCGCCCGGTCGTCCCGGGTGAAGATCATGCCCTGCAGGCCCCGGGCCGAGCGGTTGTGCTCGATCTGGAGCGCGAGGGTGGACTTCCCGCAGTCCATCGTTCCGGAGAAGAACACCAGCTCGGGCATGAGGGGACGACGGCCTTTCGGGTCTGCGGAGGGGGGTGCGGCGGCGAGGGGACGGGGCGGCGGGTCAGGTACGGACTTCGAGGAGGGGCACCAGCTGCTCGACGGGGGTCATCGAGCCGTGCATGCCGACCATCGCGGACTCGTGCGGCTCCCCCACCGAGGCGGTGATCACGACGTCCTCACAGGCCGCGGCGACGACATCGCCGATGCGGCCGAGGACCCGGCCGTCCACGCGGGGGCCGAACCAGCCCGCGGCCACGGCCTCGTCCCGGCCGGCGACCCAGAACCGGTCGCCCAGCACCTCCTGCCAGACGGCCAGCACGTCCGCCTCGGCTCCGGGCACCGCGTACACATGGCGGGCACGCCCCTCACCACCGAGCAGGGCCACTCCGGCGCGCAGCTCCCAGTCCTCGTCGAAGTCGATCCGCGACTCCTCGTCGAAGGCGATGTCGATCATGCCGTGGTCCGCGGTGACGTACAGGGCGGAGCGCGGCGGCAGCTGCTCGGCCAGCCGCTGGGCGAGCCGGTCCACGTACATCAGCTGGCCGCGCCAGGCGTCGGAGTCCACCCCGAAGCGGTGCCCCTTGCCGTCGACCTCGCTGTAGTACGTGTAGACGAGGGAGCGGTCCCCGGCGGCGAGCTGCTCGGCCGCGAGGTCCATGCGCTCCTCGCCGGTCAGCCGCCCGTGGAACGTTCCTCCGCTGAGCGCGACCCGGGTGAGCGGGGTGTGCTCGAAGGCGGGCGAGGACACCTGCGCCGTATGGACGCCCGCCGCGTCGGCCAGCCGGAAGACCGTGGGGTGGGGCTGCCATGCGTGCGGGTCGGTCCACGGCTTCCAGCGGAGCTGGTTCATCAGCTCGCCCGTGTCGGGGTTGCGGGCCGTGTAGCCGGGCAGGCCGTGGCGGCCGGGTTCGGTGCCGGTGCCGACGGAGGCGAGGGAGGTGGCGGTCGTCGCCGGGAACCCGGCCGTGATCGGCCGTCCCGTGCCGCCCCGCGACCCGCCGAGCAGCGAGGTCAGGAACGGGGCCTCGTCGGGGTGGGACCTGATCTGCTCCCAGCCGAGGCCGTCGACGAGGAACACGCAGTTGCGGTCCGCGGGGGCCAGCTCCCGGATGCGCGGCTCGAAACCGGGTACCGACTGCCCCGCGGCGAGCGTCGGCAGGAGGTCCGCCAGGGATCCGGTGCCGTACTCGGGCACCGGGGCCCCGTCGAGCGGCAGCGGGGCGGGCTCGTCCGGCCAGAGTGCGCTGTGCGCGGGCTGGACCATCAGCGGGTGGCCGCCGTGGCCTCGGAGATCGCCTGGGCGAAGGCGAGGGTCTGGCGGACGGTGTCGGGGCCGTCGCCGGCCTCGCTCACCCGCAGGCTCAGGTCGTCGGCGGTGGTGCTGCCGGTGTAGCCGTGGTCGGCCTCGCAGTTGGGGTCGCCGCAGGCGGCGGGTTCGAGGTCGATCCGGGAGACCGCGCCCCAGCCGATGGTCAGCACGACCTCGCGGGGCAGGGTGCCCGGGGTGTACGACTCGGGGTTGGAGACGACGCGGCTGACGACGACGGAGGAGATCCGGTCGAGCTTCACCGACTCCGTGGACGTGGTGGCGTACGGGGTGGGCGAGTCGGAGTCGGCGGCCTGCTCGTCGGTGTGGCTGACGATGAAGCGCTTGCCCGTCAGCACGAGGACGGTGACATGGCGGCGGACCTCGTTGGCGTCGAAGGTCGTCTCCTGGTGCACGAGGTACGAGGAGATCGCCTCCCCGCCGACGGCGGCCTCCACCGCCTCGGCCACGAGGGCCGGGTAGTAGCCGCTGCGCTCGATCGCCGCGCGCAGCCCCTGGGTCGTCGTGCCGGTCTTCGCCATGCCGTCCATCCTAAGGGGCCGGGCGGACCCCGTTGGCGCCCCGCCGGATCCCGCGGTCCGGGGCCGCCCGGTGGCGGCGGACCCCGGGCCGGGCCCTGTGGCGTCAGTAGCTGGGAAGGCTGCGCGGCCCCAGGTCGGTGCGGGCGGGCGGCGGCGCCAGCCGGACGGAGGCGTCGAGCACCGACAGGCCGTGCGGCGACACGACGACCGGTTCCAGGGAGACGGACACGATCTCCGGGTGGTCGTCGACCAGCCGCGACACCCGCAGCAGAAGCCCCTCCAGAGCGGCCGTGTCCACCGGGGCCGCGCCCCGCCAGCCGAACAGCAGGGGGGCGGTGCGGATGCTGCGGATCTGCTCGGCCGCGTCGCGGTCGGTCACCGGGACCAGGCGGTGGGCGGTGTCGCCGAGGAGTTCGGAGGGAGCCCCGGCGAGTCCGAAGGACAGCACGGAGCCCACCGCCGGGTCGATGGCGGCCCGCACGACGGTGTCCACGCCGCGCGGCACCATGGCCTGGACGACGGGCTGGAGCTCGGCCGCCCGGCCGAGTGCGTCGGTCAGCTCCTCGTACGCCTGGCGCAGCTGCCCCTCGTCGGCGAGGTCCAGGCGGACTCCGCCGAGGTCGGCGCGGTGCCGCAGGTGCGGCGCGGTGGTCTTCAGGGCCACCGGGTAGCCGAGGCGGGCCGCGGCGTCCGCGGCCGAGTCGGGGTCGGAGGCGGGCAGGGCGTGCCGCACGGCGATGCCGTAGTGGGCGAGCAGCGCCCGGGCGTCCGCGGGGGCGAGGCTGAAGCCGCGGTGGTCGCCCTCCCGGTCCAGAAGCGCCTCGATCAGTGCGGCCGCGGCGCCCTCGTCGACGTCCTCGTACTCGGGGACACGGCCCGGCTCGGCGGCCTGGCGGCGCCACTCGGCGTACCGGGCGGCCTCGGCCAGGGCGCGCACCGCTCGCTCGGCGGCGGGGTAGGCGGGGATCCGCCACACGGTCGGCGCGTATCCGGGGACGGCGGGGCGGGAGACGTCCGCGGGGCGGGAGGCGTCCGGGGTGCGGGAGGCGTCCGGGGTGCGGGGGGCGTCCGCGGGGCGTTGCGCGTTCTGCGGGCTCCGAGCGCTCCCCGTGTCCGCCGCGCGCGGGGCCGTGCCGTCCCCGCCGGCCGCGCGGGGAGCGGCGGTGTCCGGGGCGGGCGGCCGGCGGTCGGTGCGCAGGCGGCCGAGCCAGGAGCGGGCGCCGAGCGGACGGTGGCGGGGGTGGGCGCCGGTGGTGCCGGTCCCCTGGCCGGCCACCGGTCCGCCGCCGTCACTGCTGCCGTCGCCGCCGCCGTCGCCATCGCTGTTGGCGTCGCCTCCGGCGGGTTCCGCGGCGGCCGGGCGGGGCTCGGGAGCCACGGGGCGGCTGCCGGGGGCGGTCGCGTCCGGTTCCGGGCCGCCCGGGGGCGCAGCGGGCTCCGGCCGGGCGCGCGGCCTGGTGCGGGTGGCCGCCGACAGGGCGTCGGCCAGGGCGCCCATCTCCACATGGACCACGGCGACCGGCTTGGCCGGGCCCGCGGCCGCCGCGTCGGTGAGGGCCTCCGCGAGGACCTCGCCGTCGCCGGATCCGCCGTCGCCGGGCTCGGTGGCACCGGGCTCCTCCACCCAGGGGATGGCGGTGACGATGACCGCGTCGCAGGCGCCGTCGTCGAGGGCGGTGGCAAGGGCGGCGCGGAAGTCGGCCGGGGTCGCCGAGGTGGTGAGGTCGACGGGCGGCAGGGGGCGCAGGCCCTCGGTGAGGCAGGCGTCGTAGGCGAGCAGGCCCAGCGACTCCGAGTTGCCGAGGATCGCCACCCTCGGTCCGGCGGGCAGCGGCTGGCCCGCCAGCAGCAGCCCCGCGTCCACGAGCTCGGTCACCGTGTCGACGCGGATGACGCCCGCCTGGCGCAGCAGGGCGCCGACCGTGGCGTCCGGGATCCGGGTCGCGGGGACGGCGTGGCCGGGCGGCGCGCTCCCGGTGTGCCGCGCGCCCTTGACCGCGACCACCGGCTTGACCGCGGCCGTGCGGCGGGCGAGCCGGGTGAACTTGCGGGGGTTGCCGATCGACTCCAGGTAGAGGAGGACCACGTCGGTCCCGGGGTCCTCGTGCCAGTACTGGAGGATGTCGTTGCCGGAGACGTCCGCGCGGTTGCCCGCGGAGATGAAGGAGGACAGCCCCGCACCGCGCCGGTGCAGACCGGCGAGCAGCGCGATGCCGATCGCACCGGACTGGGTGAAGAGGCCGATCCGCCCCGGGGCGGGTGACCGGGGGGCCAGCGAGGCGTTGAGGCGGACCTCCTCGGCGGTGTTGATGATCCCGAAGGCGTTGGGGCCGATGATCCTCATGCCGTACGAGCGGGCCTGGCGCACGAGTTCGCGCTGGCGTTCCCGCCCTTCGGCGCCGCTCTCGGCATACCCCGCGCTGAGCACCACCAGCCCCTGGGCGCCGTGCTCACCGCAGTCGGCGACCGCCTCGGGGACGCGCTCCGCGGGGACGGCGACGACCGCGAGGTCCACCGGCTCGCCGATCTCGCCCAGCGACCGGACCGCAGCGACGCCGTCGACCGTGCGCAGGTCCTCGGGGAAGGCACGGTTGACGGCGTGGAGGCGGCCGGTGAAGCCGGAGGCCAGCAGGTTGCCCAGCGTGGTCCGGCCCACCCCGCCGGGACGGCGGCTCACGCCGACCACGGCCACCGAGCGGGGGGCGAGCAGCCGCTGCACGGAGCGCGCCTCGGCGCGCAGCTCGCGCCCGCGCTGGACGGCGAGGGACTTCGCGGTGGGTTCCAGGTCGAGAGTGAGATGGACGGAGCCGTCCTCGAAGCTGCGCCGCTGGGTGTAGCCCGCGTCCCGGAAGACCTTGATCATCTTGGTGTTGGCGGGCAGGACCTCGGCCGTGAAGCGGCGGATGTCCCGCTCCCGGGCGACGGCGGCGATGTGCTCCAGGAGCGCGGAGGCCACCCCCCGGCCCTGGTGGGCGTCCTGGACCAGGAAGGCGACCTCGGCCGAGTCGGCCGGGTAGGCGGCCGGACGGCCCCGCTCGTCGACGCGGTCGTAGCGGACCGTCGCGATGAACTCGTCCCCCGCGGCCATGGCCAGGCCCACCCGGTCCACGTAGTCGTGGTGGGTGAAGCGGTGCACGTCCCTGTCGGACAGGCGGGGATAGGGGGCGAAGAAGCGGTAGTACTTCGACTCGTCGGAGACCTGCTCGTAGAAGCTGACGAGCCGGTCGGCGTCGGCGGGGGTGATGGGTCTGATGCGGGCCGTCCCGCCGTCGCGCAGCACGACGTCGGCTTCCCAGTGGTCGGGGTAGGCGTGCTCCGGCTCGGTCCGCGTGGGCATGGGCCAAGCGTACGGCGGTACCTGCGCTCGCGTACCGGGGCGGCCGGGGGCAGGCTGAGGCCCGTCCGCCCCTTGACCGGGAGGGCTCCCGCCCCGGCGGGGGCACGCCGGACCGTATGCCACACTGGTCTAGACAACCCGTAGCACTCGAAGGGCAACACCATGGCTGAGCGTCGCGTCAATGTCGGCTGGGCCGAGGGCCTCCACGCCCGCCCCGCGTCCATCTTCGTCCGTGCCGCCACGGCCTCCGGGGTCCCCGTGACCATCGCCAAGGCGGACGGCGCCCCGGTCAACGCCGCCTCGATGCTGGCCGTGCTGGGGCTCGGCGCCAAGGGCGGCGAGGAGATCGTGCTCGCCTCCGAGGCCACCGACGCCGACGCCGCGCTCGACCGCCTGGCCAAGCTGGTCGCCGAGGGCCTCGACGAGCTGCCCGAGACGGTCTGACCGCAGCGGGCGGCCCCGGCGGCCGTCCGCACGTCCGCGCCCGGTGAGCCGCGGCACCCCGGAGGGTGCCGCGGCTCACTGCCGGTCCGGGCCGCCCTGCGGTGCGCACACCTCCGTGGTCCGCCGGGTCCGGGGGTCCCTCCACCGTCCACCGCCGGCGCGGATACCGGCCGGCCGCCGCACGCGGCACCGCAATTCCCCGGATGAATTCCCCCGCGATCCAGGGCCGTGAATTCATGCGAAGCAACGCACCCGGCGCGACGGAAATACACGCAATTCCGGGAGGGCATCGCAAGGACGCCCCTCCCCCGTCACCCCTTTGTATACGGACCTCGTGTTACGTGCGGACGCGTTCGGTGTTTACGGAATGTTGCGAGGTCCTCACGGGCTCCACGCGGCGGAGCCGGTGGGCCGCTGCGGACCGCTCCGCGTGCAGGGCCGTCAGGGCGCGGGCGCGCTCCACGTCGCCCCGGGCGACCGCGTCCACGATGGCGCCGTGCTCCACCCACTCCTCGACGGGTGCCGCCGCGGGCTCGACCGCGTACATCCACGCCACCTTGTGGCGCAGCTGGGTCAGCAGGGCGATCAGCCCGGGGCTCGCGCTGGCCTGGGCGAGCGTCTCGTGGAACCAGGTGCCGAGGGACCTGAGATCCTCGCCCTGACCGCGCCGGGCGCGGTCCTGCCCCAGCCGGACCAGGCCCCTCAGGACCCTCAGATGCGCCTCGCTGCGCCGCTGGGCCGCACGGGCCGCGCCGAGGGGCTCCAGCAGGGTGCGGACCTCCAGCAGGTCGGCGGCCTCCTGCTCGGTGGGCTCGCAGACATGCGCCCCGGCGTGCCGCCGGGTCACCACGAACCCCTCCGACTCAAGGGTCCGCAGGGCCTCGCGGACAGGGACGCGGGAGACGCCGTAGCGGCGGGCGAGCTGCTCCTCGGTCAGGCGGCTGCCGCGCCGGAAGACGCCGGAGACGATGTCGTCGCGAATAGCCGTGCATACAGAGTGCGCGGGAATGCGCATGACCGAACCTCCGCCGTATCCGCACGAAACCAGCGCCGGCTGACGCGTGTCCCGTGACTCTATTCCAGTCGGCGGGGTTTTCCGAAGGGCGACCGGAATCCACACATAATCTTCTGGCCTTTTGGCCGGAATCGGTGGAACAGTCGGCCGCGACGGCGGAGGCCCTCCCCGCGAGGGACGGGAGGACCCCCGCCGAGGGGACACCGGACGGGTGAAGGCAGGGGCACGGGTGAGGGCCGGGACACGGATCCGGCCCAGACCGCCGCGGGCCGGAGGGGCCGTCCGCGGTGCGGACCGCCCGGCGCACGGGGACGGGACGGCGGCCCGGTGCGGGCGGCCCACCCGGACGGGGCGGGCCGCAGGGGGTCAGACGCCGACGCCGTGGGAGCGGAGGTAGGCGACGGGGTCGATGTCGGAGCCGTACTCCGCCGTCGTCCGCGCCTCGAAGTGCAGGTGCGGGCCGGTGGAGTTGCCGGTGGAGCCGGAGAGGCCGATCTGCTGGCCCGGCGCGACCCGCTGGCCCACCCCGACGCCGACGGAGGACAGGTGCCCGTACTGGGTGAAGGTGCCGTCGTCCATCCGGATCACCACGTTGTTGCCGTACGCGCCGCCCCAGCCGGCCTCGACGACGGTGCCGGCGCCGACGGCGACCACGGAGCTGCCCATCGGGGCCCGGAAGTCGACACCGGAGTGGCTGCCCGAGGACCACAGGGCGCCGCCGGCCTGGTAGCCGGTGGTCACATGGGAGCCCGCCACCGGGAGGCGGTAGGCGTTCAGGCGCTTGCGCTCGGCCTCACGGGCGGCGCGCTCCTCGGCCTCGCGCAGCTCCCTGGCGCGCTCCTCGGCCCGGCGCTCGGCCTCGGCCCGGGCCTTGGCGGCGGCGCGCCGCTTCGCCGCGGCCTCCTCGGCGGCCTCGCGCTGCGCGGCGGCCTGGTCGGCTATCTCGTCGGCGAGCGAGGTCTCCACGGAGATGACCTGCGTCAGACCGGTGTCCTCGGGGGTGGCCGCCAGGGGCTCGGCCGCGAGGGCCGGGGAGGCGAGACCGCCCACGACGCCGGTGGTGGCGAGCGTGGCGGCACCGGCGAGGCTCGCGGTCCTGCGCGTCAGGCGGCTCGGGGCACGATGCTTCCCGGTGGCACGGGTGAACGCCATGGAGAGGCGGATCCTTTCCTTCCGTCTCGCCTACCGGGTTAGCTGACGGGTTCGGAGCAGGAAGGTCTCCTACGGGCGCCTCCGCGGACGAAGGCCCCCGATTCACCCCAGGGAGAACGCTCCGCCGCCCTCCACGGGCGGGGAGTTGGGTCCCCGGCTCCCCGGGCTCACACCCTGCGGGGACTCGGCGATGACTGTCCGGTGCCGCCGGTGCGGCAGGTACGGGGCGGACAGCCGGACCGACGCTAGGCAGTCGGAGGGCCCATCACCAAACGGACAAGGGCTTTTGTCATACACGCCACATGACATAACGCCACTTACGCCAAAGAGCCAGATCAATCGCTCATTCAGGACATAGGGGACGGGCCCTCGGATCCGGGCAGACGCCCGAGGACCCGTCCCCCCGTACGCGGGCGGCGGTCAGCCCGCGACCACCGTCACCTCTCCGATCCCCAGGGCCTCCACCGGCTCCCGGATCGCGGAGGCGTCGCCGACGAGCACGGTGACCAGGCGGTCGACCGGGAAGGCGCCGACCGCGGCCGCGGTCGCCTCCACGGTCCCCGTCCCCGCGAGCCGCGCGTACAGCCTCGCCTGGTAGTCGTCGGGCAGGAACTGCTCCACCTGGTCCGCAAGGGTGGCCGCCACGGAGGCGGCCGTCTCGTACTTCAGCGGCGCGACACCGACAAGGTTCTGCACGGCCACGTCCCGCTCGGCGTCCGTCAGCCCCTCGGAGGCGAGCGTCCGCAGCACCTTCCACAGGTCGTCCAGGGCCGGGCCCGTGTTGGGCGTGTCCACGGACCCGCTGATCGCCAGCAGCGCGGCCCCGGAGCCGTCCGGCGCGGAGCGCAGCACCTGCCCGAAGGCGCGCACCCCGTAGGTGTAGCCCTTCTCCTCGCGTAGGACCCGGTCCAGGCGGGAGGTCAGGGTGCCGCCGAGGCAGTAGGTGCCGAGCACCTGCGCCGCCCAGACGCTGTCATGGCGGTCGGGGCCGACGCGCCCGATCAGCAGTTGGGTCTGCACGGCCCCGGGCCGGTCCACGATCACCACACGGCCGGTGTCGTCGGCGGTGGCCGCGGGGACGGGGCGCTGCGCCGCCTTGTCACCCGTCCAGGCGCCCAGGGTCCCGGCGAGCACGGCGTCCACGTCGAGACCCGTGAGGTCGCCGACGACCACGGCGGTGGCCGTGGCGGGCCGGACATGGGCCTCGTAGAAGGCCCGCACCGCGGCCGCGTCGATCCGGGAGACGGTCTGCTGGGTGCCCTGCCGGGGGCGGGAGATGCGCAGCGCCGCCGGGAACAGCTCGGCGGAGAGCTGCTTGGCCGCACGGCGGGCCGGGTTGGCCATCTCGTGGGGGATCTCGTCCAGGCGGTTGCGGACCAGGCGGTCGACCTCGCCGGAGTCGAAGGCCGGGGCACGCAGGGCGTCGGCCAGCAGCCCGAGCGCCTTGGGCAGCCGGGAGGCGGGCACCTCCAGGGAGACCCGCACACCGGGATGGTCGGCCATCGAGTCGAGCGTGGCCCCGCAGCGCTCCAGCTCGGCGGCGAACTCCTCGGCGCTGTGGCGGTCGGTGCCCTCGGAGAGCGCCCGGGCCATGATCGTGGCGACGCCGTCGAGACCCTCCGGCTCGGCGTCCAGCGGCGCGTCGAGCAGTACCTCGACCGCCACGACCTGCTGGCCGGGACGGTCGCAGCGCAGCACCGTCAGGCCGTTGTCCAGGGTGGCGCGCTCGGGGGCGGGGAACGCCCAGGGCCGGGGCTCCCCGGCGGTGGGCTGCGGGTGGAAGTCCATGGTCACGGCAGCGTCGCTCACTGGTCGGCCCCCTCGGTCGCAACGTTCTGTGCGGGCTCGTCGGTCTCTGCGGCGTTCTCCGCCGACTCGTCGGCGGCCAGCGGCTCGTAGACCAGCACCGCCCGGTTGTCCGGGCGCAGCCTGGCCTTGGCGACCGCCTGCACCTCCTCCGCGCTGACGTCCAGCACCCGCTGCACCGCGGTGAGGGCCAGCTGGGGGTCCCCGAAGAGCACGGCGTAGCGGCACAGCTCGTCGGCGCGGCCTGCCACGGTGCCCAGCCTGTCCAGCCACTCGCGTTCCAGCTGGGCCTGGGCGCGCTCCATCTCCTCCGGAGTCGGTCCCTCCGCGGCGAAGCGGGCGAGTTCCTCGTCGACGGCGGCCTCGATCCGCGGTACCTCGACACCGGCCGAGGTCTTCACGTCGAGCCAGCCGAGCGAGGGCGCGCCGGCCAGGCGGAGCAGGCCGAACCCGGCGGCCACGGCCGTCTGGTCGCGGCGGACCAGCCGGTTGTGCAGGCGGGACGACTCGCCGCCGCCGAGCACGGTGAGGGCGAGGTCGGCCGCGTCGCACGCGCGGGTGCCGTCGTGCGGAAGGCGGTAGGCGGCCATCAGCGCGCGCGCCGGGACCTCCTCGACGACCTCCTCGCGCAACTGCGCGCCGATGACGTCCGGCAGGGAGCCGTCGCGCGGCGGGTGCTTGCCGTCGTGACCGGGGATCGACCCGAAGTACTTCTCGACCCACGCCAGGGTCTGCTCGGGGTCGATGTCCCCGACGACCGACAGCACCGCGTTGTTCGGGGCGTAGTAGGTGCGGAAGAAGGCCCGGGCGTCCTCCAGGGTCGCCGCGTCCAGGTCCGCCATCGAGCCGATCGGGGTGTGGTGGTAGGGGTGGCCCTCGGGGTAGGCGAGGGCCGTCAGGCGCTCGAAGGCGGTGCCGTAGGGAACGTTGTCGTAGCGCTGTCGGCGCTCGTTCTTGACGACGTCGCGCTGGTTCTCCATGGACTCGTCGTCGAGTGCGGCGAGCAGCGAGCCCATGCGGTCGGCCTCCAGCCAGAGGGCGAGCTCCAGCTGGTGCGCGGGCATGGTCTCGAAGTAGTTGGTCCGCTCGAAGCTCGTGGTGCCGTTGAGGGAGCCGCCGGCCCCCTGGACGAGCTCGAAGTGGCCGTTGCCCTTCACCTGCCCCGAGCCCTGGAACATGAGGTGCTCGAAGAGGTGCGCCAGCCCGGTGCGCCCCTCGACCTCGTGGCGGGAGCCCACGTCGTACCAGAGGCACACCGCGGCGACCGGGGTCAGGTGGTCCTCGGAGAGCACCACGCGCAGGCCGTTGGCCAGCCGATGCTCGGTCGCTGTCAGGCCGCCGGAGCCGGCCTGGCCTGTGGCCGTGTGACCCATGGGCATGTACGTCCCTTCGATCGCGATGTGAAAGAGTCCTGCCACCCTATGCAAGCGCACCAGCGGGTGGCGAAGTTCCCGTCCGGCCTCCGCGTCCCTCTTCCGGGTCGTGAGGGCGTTGTCGGCGGGACGGTCCACAATGGTGCGCGTCGGATCCACACTGGTACGTGAAGGAGCAGCAGCCGCGATGGCCCGCCGCAGCACGAAGACCCCACCGCCGGAGGCGTTCGAGGAGAGGATCCTCGACATCGACGTCGTGGACGAAATGCAGGGCTCCTTCCTCGAGTACGCGTACTCGGTGATCTACTCACGGGCACTGCCGGACGCGCGGGACGGCATGAAGCCGGTGCACCGCCGCATCGTCTACCAGATGAACGAGATGGGCCTGCGCCCCGACCGCGGCTACGTGAAGTGCGCGCGGGTCGTCGGCGAGGTCATGGGCAAGCTGCACCCGCACGGCGACGCCTCGATCTACGACGCCCTGGTGCGCATGGCGCAGCCCTTCTCCATGCGCCTTCCCCTGGTCGACGGCCACGGCAACTTCGGCTCCCTCGGCAACGACGACCCGCCCGCCGCGATGCGCTACACCGAGTGCCGGATGGCCGACGCCACGGGGCTGATGACGGAGTCGATCGACGAGGACACGGTCGACTTCCAGTCCAACTACGACGGCCAGGAGCGGGAGCCCGTCGCCCTGCCCGCGGCGTACCCGAACCTGCTGGTGAACGGCGCCTCGGGCATCGCGGTCGGCATGGCGACGAACATGCCGCCCCACAACCTCTCCGAGGTCGTCGCCGCGGCGCGGCACCTGATCCGGCACCCGAACGCCGACCTCGAGACGCTGATGCGCCATGTGCCCGGCCCCGACCTGCCCACCGGCGGCCGGATCGTCGGCCTGAACGGCATCAGGGACGCCTACGAGACCGGCCGCGGGACCTTCAAGATCCGGGCCACGGTCTCCGTGGAGACGGTCACGGCACGCCGCAAGGGCCTGGTGGTGACCGAACTCCCCTTCACCGTCGGCCCGGAGAAGGTCGTCGCCAAGATCAAGGACCTGGTCGGCTCGAAGAAGCTCCAGGGGATCGCCGACGTCAAGGACCTCACCGACCGCGAGCACGGCCTGCGCCTGGTCATCGAGGTGAAGAACGGCTTCATCCCGGAGGCCGTGCTGGAGCAGCTCTACAAGCTGACGCCGATGGAGGAGTCCTTCGGCATCAACAACGTCGCCCTGGTCGACGGCCAGCCGCTCACGCTGGGGCTGAAGGAGCTGCTGGAGGTCTACCTGGACCACCGCTTCGACGTGGTGCGGCGGCGCAGCGAGTTCCGGCGCGGCAAGCGGCGGGACCGGCTGCACCTGGTGGAGGGCCTGCTGGTCGCGCTGGTCGACATCGACGAGGTCATCCGGCTGATCCGCTCCAGCGAGAACTCGGCGCAGGCCAAGGAGCGGCTGATCGAGCGCTTCTCGCTCAGCGAGGTCCAGACGCAGTACATCCTGGACACGCCGCTGCGCCGTCTGACGAAGTTCGACCGCATCGAGCTGGAGGCCGAGCGGGACCGGCTCACCTCCGAGATCGAGGAGCTGACCCGGATCCTGGACTCGGACGCCGAGCTGCGCAAGCTGGTCTCGTCCGAACTGGCCTCGGTGGCGAAGAAGTTCGGCACCCCGCGCCGCACGGTGCTGCTGGAGTCGGCGGGGGCCCCGGCCCCGGCGGCCTCGCTCCAGGTCGCGGACGACCCCTGCCGGGTGCTGCTGTCCTCCACCGGCCTGCTGGCCCGGACGGCCACCGCCGAGCCCCTGGCGGTCGGTGAGGGCCGGCGGTCCAAGCACGACGTGGTCGTCTCGGCCGTCCTCGCGACACAGCGCGGCGAGGTGGGCGCGGTGACCTCCACGGGGCGCCTGCTGCGTCTGCCGGTGATCGACCTGCCGCAGCTTCCGGACACGGCCGCCGGGCCGAACCTGGCGGGCGGCGCCCAGCTGGCGGAGTTCCTGTCGCTGGAGGCGGACGAGGACGTCGTCTGCCTCACCACGCTCGACGAGTCCTCCCCGGGGCTCGCCCTCGGCACCCTCCAGGGCGTGGTCAAGCGGGTGGTGCCGGACTATCCCTCGAACAAGGACGAGCTGGAGGTCATCGCCCTCCGCGACGGCGACCGGATCGTCGGCGGCACCGAGCTGCGCACGGGCGAGGAGGACCTGGTGTTCATCGCCTCCGACGCCCAGCTGCTGCGCTACCCGGCCTCCCAGGTGCGGCCGCAGGGCCGGGCCGCGGGCGGTATGGCGGGCATCAAGCTCGCCCAGGGCTCCTCCGTGGTGTCCTTCACCGCGGTCGACCCGGCCTCGGACGCGGTGGTGTTCACCGTGGCCGGCTCGCAGGGGACCTTGGACGACGGGCCCACCACGGCCAAGCTGACCCCGTTCGACCAGTACCCGCGCAAGGGCCGCGCCACCGGTGGTGTGCGGTGCCAGCGGTTCCTGAAGGGGGAGGACCTGCTGGTGCTGGCCTGGGCGGGCGCCGCACCGGCCCGTGCCGCTCAGAAGAACGGCTCCCCGGCGCAGTTGCCCGAGCCCGATCCACGTCGCGACGGCTCGGGCACGCCGCTGACGTCCCCCGTGGCCGTGGTGGCGGGCCCGGCGGGCTGACGGCCTGCTCCGCACGGGGCCGGGCGGAGGCCGTGCCCGCCGGGCCCGCCACCCGGCTGACGGCCTGCTCCGCACGGGGCCGCGCGGACGCCGTGCCCGCCCGGCCCCGGCCCCGCGTACAGGGGCCGTGCTCCCGGAGCGCCGGCTCTCACCCGGGGACGGGCGCGGCGCGCGGCGGGTCCGGCCGGTCCGCCCCGGCGGGGCGTCCCTCGGCCCCGGACGGCCCGGGCCCGGGCGGCTCCTCCCACCCCTCCGGCCCGTCGGCGTCGCCCGGAACCCAGCGCAGCACACCCCACATGCTCCGCTCGTCGGGGACGTCCTGCGCGTCCCCGCGCAGCGCGCAGGCGCCGAGCCGGGCCCTGAGGCCGCCGGTGTCGAGTCCGGAGCCGATCAGGACCAGCCGGGTGGCCCTGCTCCCGACCTCGGGCCAGGGCTCGGGGTGGAAGCGCAGGAAGCGTCCGACCGCGTGGACCGTGTAGCGGTTCCGCGGGTCGCAGGCGCCGAAGTCCACATGGCCCTTGATCCGGTAGAGCCCGGGCGGCCTGGTGTCGAGGAAGTCCATCAGCCGGCGCGGGTGCAGGGGTGTCGCGGTCTCGAACGAGACGCTCTCGTAGGCCGTGTGCAGGTGGGCGTCGTGCCCCGGGTCGTGTCCGTGCTCGGCGTCGTAGGCGTCGGCGTACAGGTCCTCGAAGGAGAGCTGGCGAACGGCGTCCTCGGGCCCGGGGCGCAGCGCCGCGTCCAGCAGCAGGGCCGGGTCGATCCGCCCGTACCGGGTCTCGACGACCGGGGTCCCGCCGCACAACTCCCCGATCTCCGTCCGCAGCCGCTCCACGGCGGCGGCGTCCACCCGGTCGGTCTTGTTCAGCACCACCAGGTCGGCGATGGCGAGATGCCGGTCGATCTCCGGGTGGCGTGCCCGGGTGGCGCCGAACTCCGCGGCGTCCACGACCTCGGCGAGCCCGCCGTACTCGATGCGCGGATTGTCGCTGGCGAGGATCATACGGACGAGTTCCTGCGGCTCCGCCAGCCCGGAGGCCTCGACGACGATGACGTCGATCCGGGCCTCGGGGCGGGTGAGCTTGTCCAGGTAGTCGTCGAGCTCGCCGACGTCGACGGCGCAGCACAGGCAGCCGTTGCCGAGCGAGACGGTGGATCCGACCTGCCCGGCCACGGTCATCGCATCGATCTCGATCGCCCCGAAGTCGTTCACGACGACGCCGATGCGGTTGCCCTGGTTGCGCCGCAGCAGATGGTTGAGCAGGGTCGTCTTGCCCGATCCCAGGAATCCCGCGAGGAGGACGACGGGGATCGGGGACCTGCTCTCGCTCACGGGGCACCTCGGGTCTGGGGAGGAAGTCGGGACGCCCAGGATAGGCGGGCGGACCCCGGCGGATCGCCGCCGCGGGCGGGGCACGGGGGCGGACCGCTGCGGGAGGCCGGGGCCCCGGCCGGGAAGCACCCCGTCCGGCCCGGGGCGCCCGGTCGTGTCCGACGCATGGCGCCGTCCGCCCGCAGGGCGCCGGGCGGGAGTTGCGGGACAGCTGCTACGCCGCCCCGGCGCCGGTGAGCGCCCGCACCTCGGTCTCCGCGTGCCGGGCCTCGTCCGGTACCTCGGAGGACGTCACCGTGCCCAGCCATCCGGCGAGAAAGCCCAGGGGGATCGAGACCAGCCCCGGGTTCTCCAGCGGGAACACGCTGAAGTCCACGCCCGGGAAGAGGGACTTCCCGCTGCCGGAGACCACCGGGGAGAACACCACGAGCACCACGGCGGGCACCAGACCGCCGTAGACGGACCACAGCGCCCCGCGGGTGGTGAAGTCGCGCCAGAACAGCGAGTAGAGCAGCACCGGCAGGTTGGAGGAGGCCGCCACCGCGAAGGCGAGGCCGACCAGGAAGGCCACATTGAGGTTCTGCGCCAGCAGCCCGAGACCGATGGCCACCGCGCCGATGCCCACGGCCGCCGCCCGTGCGACGGCCACCTCGCCCCACCGGCGCCGCGGCTTCCGGCCGTCTCCCGCCGTCGCCCGGGCCCG
Source organism: Streptomyces sp. NPDC048001 (assembly GCF_043203115.1). NCBI lineage: Bacteria > Bacillati > Actinomycetota > Actinomycetes > Kitasatosporales > Streptomycetaceae > Streptomyces > Streptomyces sp. NPDC048001. Next base: position 87,834 of record NZ_JBIDBN010000005.1, on the reverse strand, counting down.
GCGGCGGCCCAGCGAGGCGTACAGGTCGTGGGCGACCGAGGCCGACGAGGCCAGGGTGATGCCCGCGACGACGGCGAGGATGGTCGCGAACGCGATGGCGGCGACGACCGCGAAGAGCACCGTGCCCCCGGTCGACCCGGCCCCTCCCCCGAGGTCCAGGGCGAGCAGCGGGACGGCCGTGTTCCCCGCCGCGTTCGAGGCGCGGACCTGCTCGGTGCCCAGCACCGCGGCGGCGCCGAAGCCGAGGACGATGGTCATCAGGTAGAAGCTGCCGATGAGGCCGATGGACCAGATCACCGAGCGGCGTGCGGCCCGGGCCGTGGGGACGGTGTAGAAGCGGGACAGGATGTGCGGCAGCCCCGCCGTGCCCAGGACCAGGGCGAGGCCCAGGCTGATGAAGTCGAGCCGGTCCGTCCAGCCCCCGCCGTAGCGCAGCCCCGGGGCGAGGAAGGACGCGCCGTGGCCGCTGCGGTCGGCCGCGGCCTGCAGCAGCCGTCCGAGGTCGCCTCCGAAGCGCGAGAGCACCAGCGCGGTCAGCGCGGTCGCGCCCGCCATCAGCAGGACCGCCTTCACGATCTGGATCCAGGTGGTCGCCCGCATCCCGCCCAGGGAGACGTAGACCACCATCAGGGCGCCCACACCGACGACCGTCCAGGAGCGCGCCGCCTCTCCGGTTCCGCCCAGGAGCAGGGCGACCAGGGAGCCTGCGCCCACCATCTGGGCGACCAGGTAGAGCACCGAGACGGTGATGGAGGAGACCCCGGAGGCGATCCGGACCCGGCGGGCGGCGAGCCGCGAGGCCACCACGTCGGCGAGCGTGAACCGGCCGCAGTTGCGCACGAGTTCGGCGACGAGGAACAGCACGACCAGCCAGGCGACGAGGAAGCCGACGGAGTAGAGCATCCCGTCGTACCCGTAGAGGGCGATCAGACCGGAGATGCCGAGGAAGGACGCCGCCGACATGTAGTCGCCGGCGATCGCGAAGCCGTTCTCCATGGGCGAGAACAGCCGCCCCCCGGCGTAGAACTCCTCGGCCGACCCCCTGCGGTGGCGGCCCGCCCAGGTGGTGATGCCGAGGGTGACGGCGACGAAGGCGCTGAACAGCACGAGGGCCAGGGCCTGGTGGTCTCCGCTCACCGGTCCGCCGCCCGGGTCATCTCCTGGGTGTCCCAGCGCAGTTCGAGCGCCGCGCGGTCCCGGTGCAGGCGCGCGTGACGGGCGTAGGCCCAGGTGAGGACGAAGGTGGTGAGGAACTGGGCGAGGCCGGCCACCATGGCCACGTTGAGCCCGCCCGCGACCTCGGCGGCCATCAGTCCCGGTGCCGTGGTCGCGGCGACGACATAGGCCAGGTACCAGAGGAGGAAGGCGAGGGAGGCGGGCACGACGAAGCGCCGGTAGCGGCTGCGCACCTCCTGGAAGGCGGGGCTGCGCTGCACCTCCGCGTAGACCTCCGCGCTGGTCCGCCCGGCGCCCGCGGACTGCGCCGGGACGGCCGGGGGCGCCTGGGCCGCGTCGGCCGGGCCCGTGGCCAGTGCGTCGTACCACGGGTCGTCGAGCCGCAGCTCGTCCGCGCTCCGCCCTTCCTGCTTCTCCACGCTCAACTCTCCTTGTCAGCGAACCGTTTCGGCCCGCGATCACAAGGATGGACAGAGCAGGAAGATCCCGGACTCCTCTCCCCGGAGGCTTCACCCCATCAGGTGATGGGCGCCTTCAGGGCCCGTGGGGCGGGCGGGCGGCCCGCCCCACGGCGTCTCAGGCGTCGATGCGGGAGCGGTCCAGCGTGGCCGCCGAGGTGGTGATGAACTCCTTGCGCGGGGCGACCTCGTTGCCCATGAGGAGGTCGAAGACCCGCTCGGCCGACTCCAGGTCGCCGATGTTGATCCGGCGCAGGGTGCGGTGGCGGGGGTCCATGGTGGTCTCCGCCAGCTGGTCGGCGTCCATCTCGCCGAGGCCCTTGTAGCGCTGGATGGAGTCCTTGACACGGGTGCCCTTGCGCTGGAACTCCAGCAGGGTCTGCCGCAGCTCGCTGTCGGAGTAGGTGTAGACGTACCGGTCCTGGCCCTTCTTGGGCTGGATCAGCTCGATCCGGTGGAGCGGCGGCACGGCGGCGAACACCCGCCCGGCCTCCACCATGGGCCGCATGTAGCGCTGGAAGAGCGTGAGCAGCAGCGTGCGGATGTGGGAGCCGTCGACATCGGCGTCGGTCATCATGATGACCTTGCCGTAGCGGGCCGCGTCGATGTCGAAGGTGCGGCCCGAGCCGGCCCCTATGACCTGGATGATCGCCCCGCACTCGGCGTTCTTGAGCATGTCCGACACGGACGACTTCTGCACGTTGAGGATCTTGCCGCGGATGGGCAGCAGGGCCTGGAACTCGCTGTTGCGGGCCAGCTTGGCCGTGCCGAGCGCCGAGTCGCCCTCGACGATGAACAGCTCGCTGCGCTCGACGTCGTCGCTGCGGCAGTCGGCGAGCTTGGCCGGCAGGGACGAGGACTCCAGTGCCGTCTTGCGCCGCTGGGCCTCCTTGTGCTGGCGGGCGGCGATGCGGGTCCGGGCCGCGGCCACCGCCTTCTCCAGCACCGACCGGGCCTGCGCCTTGGCGTCCCTCTTGGTGGAGGTCAGAAAGGCCTTGAGCTCCTTGGCGACCACGCCTGCGACGATGCGGTTGGCCGCGGAGGTGCCGAGGACCTCCTTGGTCTGGCCCTCGAACTGGGGCTCGGCGAGCCGGACCGTGACGACCGCGGTGAGCCCCTCCAGGGCGTCGTCCTTGACGATGTCGTCCTCGGCGACCCGCAGCAGCTTGGCCGAGCGCAGGACCTCGTTCACCGTCCTGGTCACGGAGCGTTCGAACCCGGTGACATGGGTGCCGCCCTTGGGGGTGGCGATGATGTTCACGAAGGAGCGGACGGTCGTGTCGTATCCGGTGCCCCAGCGCAGCGCGACGTCCACCCCGAGTTCCCGGGTGACCTCGGTCGGCGTCATGTGCCCCCGGTCGTCCAGGACCGGGACCGTCTCCTTGAACGTGCCGTGACCGCTCAGGCGCAGCACGTCGCAGACGGGCCGGTCCTGCGCCAGGTACTCGCAGAACTCGCTGATGCCGCCGTCGAAGCGGAAGGTCTCGACGCTCTTGCCCTCGCCGTCCCCGCCGGCCTCGCCCCGCTCGTCGCGGACGACGATGGTCAGGCCGGGGACCAGGAACGCGGTCTGCCGCGCACGCTGGTGGAGGGTGTCGAGGGAGAGCCTGGCGTCCTTCAGGAAGATCTGGCGGTCGGCCCAGTAGCGGACGCGGGTGCCGGTGCGGGCCTTGGGGACGCGCTTGCCTTTCAGGAGGCCGCCGGTGGGGTCGAAGGGGGCGTCGGGGCCGGACTCGGTGAAGACTCCGGGGACGCCGCGCCGGAAGCTGATGGCGTGGGTGGCGCCGCCCCGGTCCACCTCGACGTCGAGGCGGGCGGACAGGGCGTTCACCACCGAGGCGCCGACGCCGTGGAGGCCGCCGGAGGCCGCATAGGAGCCACCGCCGAACTTTCCGCCCGCGTGGAGCTTGGTCATGACGACCTCGACGCCCGACAGGCCGGTCTTGGGCTCGACGTCGACCGGGATGCCGCGGCCGTTGTCCCGGACCTCCACGGAGCCGTCCTCGTGGAGGAGGACCTCGATGTGGTCGCAGTGGCCGCCGAGCGCCTCGTCGACGGAATTGTCGATGATCTCCCAGAGGCAGTGCATCAGGCCCCGGCTGTCCGTCGACCCGATGTACATGCCCGGGCGCTTGCGGACCGCTTCGAGTCCCTCCAGTACGAGCAGATGCCGCGCGGTGTAGTTGGAGCCGTCACGCTCCGCTGTCAGCAGTGCTGTGGACGGCACGGACGTTTCGGCGGTCACGCGGTTCGCTCCTCGCTGAATTTCAGATGTGGCCACGTGGGGTAGGGGCCCGGGCGTCGGTCGCCGCACAGAGCGTACCGAGGCCTGGTAGAGCCGATGTAACGCCACCCTCGTGATGTCCCATGCTAGTCGAGCGTCGCATGAATGTTCGATCCCTCGATGGGGTGACGTGCACATCACGTTCCCTTCGAGGCATGAACCATTTAGGCTCCGGGCACGTCCTCATGAACAACCGGCAACGGGCCGGGAGGACCGCACGAGACATGCAACCGCGAAATCCGTAGAGCGAAGCAATACGGTTCCTTCGCCGCCAACCGGCAGCAGACAGCCACCTCGGAGAGACTTTCGAGGAAAAGCCACGAGCGGGAACGTTTTGGGGCTGGTTGGATGTTGACCCTGGTACGACAGCTCGTCGAGCTAGAGAAGAGGCGACGTGACTACTGTTCTGACCCCCGCGACCCCGCTGACGGCCGCCGACCGCTGCGACCGCTGCGGCGCCCAGGCTTACCTGCGCGTCGTGCTGATCAGCGGCGGCGAACTGCTCTTCTGCGCCCACCACGGGCGCAAGTTCGAGCCGGAACTCAAGAAGATCGCCGCTGAGATACAGGACGAGACCGACCGCCTGACGGTCATGCCGGCCGCAGCCGGCGACGAGGAACGCTGACGCCTCGCATCCCGACGAGCCAGGGCCGGTCACGACCGGCCGACGGGCGGCCGCTCCTGGACACCAGGGGCGGTCGCCCGTTCTCGTGGCTCCTCGTGCTGGTGCCCTCTTCTCGTGCTGGCGCCCCCTGCCCGTGGCGGGCAGGGGGCGCCAGCACGAGAAGAGGCCGCACGCGGGGGACGTGGGGCACGGCGGGCTCTGGGCGGGCCGCGGCGGCCCGCGCAGAGCCCGCCGTGCCCCGGAGGCGGGACGGCGCCCGTGCGCCCGGGAGCCGGGCACCAGGGCCCTGCGTACGCCTCAGCGACCCGGCGGCTCGGGCCGGTCCGCTCCGGCGGAGCCCCACTGCGAAGGAGGCGGGGCCACGGCCGAGACCCTCGTGTAGACACCGGGTCCGTCCGGGCGTCCGCAGCCGCTGCCCCAGGAGACGAGGCCGACGAGTCGGCCCTGGGCGACCAGCGGTCCGCCGCTGTCCCCCTGGCAGGCGTCGTGACCGCCGCGGACGTCACCCGCGCAGAGCATCGTGGACGGGAGGTAGCGCCCCCTGCTGCCCCCCGGGTAGGCCCAGCTGCAGTGGCTGTCGGGGAGGACCTGCACGCGGGCGGCGCGGAGCGCCGACGCGTAGCCGCCGCGTCCCGTGGTGTCGCCCCAGCCGTACACGGTCGCCGGTGTACCCGGTGCCTCGGACGGGTCGCCCGGGCCGGCGAGGGGCAGCACCCTGGAGGCGGGCAGCTCCCGGCCGAGGGTCAGCAGCGCCAGATCCGAGCTGTTGGTGAGCGGGTCGTAGTCGGGCGAGACCCAGCTCGAACTCACCGGGACCTCCTCCCCGCCCGCCCCGTCGAGTTCGCTCCGCCCCGCGATCACGGCCAGGTCCCGCACCGAGGCGGCGTCCCCTCCGAGGACGGCGGGGTCCAGGCAGTGGGCGGCCGTCATCACGGTGGCGGGCCCCACGACCACTCCCCCGCAGAACTGACCGGCACGGTGTGCGCCGAACCGGTCACGGCTGGACAGGGCCACCACCCAGGGACTGGCCTCCACATCGGCCTCGTATCCGCCGATGACCACGCTGTCGGCCGAGGCGGACCCGGGTGTGGTCAGGGCCGGGACCAGCAGGGCGGCGGTCACGGCCGAGACGAGGGCCGGGCCTCCGAGGACGGGACGACGCATGCGCTCTCCTGACTCTGCGTGGAACGAGGTTGCACCCAGCGTCGTCCAGTGGGCGTGGCGGCGCACCCCCGCGCGCCGTCGGCGGGAACGCCTGCCGCGCCGGGCGGGATTCGCCCGCCGGGAATCCGGCGCGGTGCCACGGCGCCGGACGGGCCGCCGCGGCACCACGGTCGGGCGCCGCACCGGGGCACCGGACCCGGCGGCCCGGAGGGAGGGACGGGCGGACCGGGGGGCGGACAGCACAGGAGGGGCCCGGAACCCTGCGGCGGTGCCGCCGGCTGACCGGATCACTCGGATCGGATCAGCCGGCGGCACGCCTGCGGGTTCCGGGCCCCTCCCGGTGGCCGTACGCGCGCGGTGGCCGCCCGGCGGGGGCGGCCGCGGCTCAGTCCAGGTAGTCCCGGAGAACCTGCGAGCGGGACGGGTGGCGCAGCTTGGACATGGTCTTGGACTCGATCTGGCGGATGCGCTCACGCGTCACGCCGTAGACCTTGCCGATCTCGTCCAGGGTCTTGGGCTGGCCGTCCGTGAGGCCGAAGCGCATGGAGACCACGCCCGCCTCCCGCTCGGACAGGGTGTCGAGGACCGAGTGCAGCTGCTCCTGGAGGAGCGTGAAGCTGACGGCGTCCGCCGGAACGACCGCCTCGGAGTCCTCGATCAGGTCGCCGAACTCGCTGTCGCCGTCCTCGCCGAGCGGGGTGTGCAGGGAGATCGGCTCCCGGCCGTACTTCTGGACCTCGATGACCTTCTCCGGGGTCATGTCGAGTTCCTTGGCCAGCTCCTCCGGGGTGGGCTCGCGGCCCAGGTCCTGGAGCATCTGGCGCTGCACGCGCGCCAGCTTGTTGATGACCTCGACCATGTGCACCGGGATGCGGATGGTGCGGGCCTGGTCCGCCATGGCACGGGTGATCGCCTGGCGGATCCACCAGGTGGCGTACGTGGAGAACTTGTAGCCCTTGGTGTAGTCGAACTTCTCGACCGCGCGGATCAGACCGAGGTTGCCCTCCTGGATCAGGTCCAGGAAGAGCATGCCGCGGCCGGTGTAGCGCTTGGCAAGGGAGACGACCAGTCGGAGGTTGGCCTCCAGCAGGTGGTTCTTGGCCCGGCGGCCGTCCTCCGCGATGATCTCCAGCTCACGCTTGAGCTTCGGGGCGAGCTTGTCGGCACCGGCCAGCTTGTCCTCGGCGAACAGGCCGGCCTCGATGCGCTTGGCGAGCTCCACCTCCTGCTCGGCGTTGAGCAGGGGGACCTTGCCGATCTGCTTCAGGTAGTCCTTGACCGGGTCGGCGGTGGCACCGGCGACGGCGACCTGCTGCGCGGGGGCGTCGTCCTCGTCGTCGTCGGACAGGACGAAGCCCTTGGCCTCGCCCTCCGGCTCCTCCTCGTCCTTGCCGCCGGGCTGGACCTCGTCGAGCAGCTCCTCGCCCTCGACGGGCTCTTCCGCGTCCTTCTTGCCCGCGGTCTTCTTCGCGGTCGTCTTCTTCGCGGCGGTCTTCTTGGCCGCCGTCTTCTTCGCCGCCGTCTTCTTCGCGGCGGCCTTCTTGGCGGGAGCGGCGGCCACCGGCTCGTCGGCCGAGGACTCCACGGGCTCCGCGACCGGCGCCGCGGGGGCGGCGACGGTCTTCGCCGTGGTCGTCTTGGCTGCGACGGCCCTGGTGGCGGTGCGCTTGGCCGGGCTCTTCGCTGCGACGCTCTTGCGGGCGCGCTTCGGCGACTCCGCTGCACTGACCATCAGCGTCACACCCTCTTCCTCGAGGATCTGGTTGAGGCTGCGCAGAACATTCTTCCACTGGGTTGGCGGAATCTGGTCAGCCTCGAAGGCCCGCCGCACGTCATCGCCGGCGATCTGCCCATCAGCCTTTCCCCGCTCGATAAGCGCCATCACAGACTCGGACTCGGCGATCTCCGGCGGGAGCGTACGGGATGTGCTGGCCGACACGAACAACCTCTCGGAACGATGGGAAACGGCTTCCGGCCCCGCCCGTGAAATCGGACCGGAGCCGACGACCACCGGGGTGAGGACGTACCGGTGGCGCGGGCTGGACCCAGGAGCTTGACACAGCGCCGGTGGCGGCTGCTGTATTCCCTCCTCGGCTGTCACCTCTTAGGTCATCGCCACGCTCCGAGGAGCGTTACGCCCAATACACGTGGCCCGAGTCACACCCCAAAGGAGCGGTAACGTCACAAAGCGTGCATACTGCACCCAGCGTGTCGCCGGACCCCGGGGAATCCGGCGACACCCGCGCCGCACACCGTCGCAGAAACGTCCGGATCAGTGCTCGCGAGGGGCCGGAACGACGCGGTCCACCTCGGGGTGGACGGTGAGCAGCTGCCGCACGGCCGCCTCGGCACCGGCAGCGTCCCCCGCGGCGAGGGCGTCGGCGATACGGGCGTGGTGGGCGACGCAGGCGTCGCCGGGGCGCTCGCACCCGGTGACCGGCCCGCCGGAGACCTGGAGGGCGGCGGCGACGATCCCGGAGAGGTGCTCCAGCATGCGGTTGCCGGCGAGCTGCACGAGCAGGGAGTGGAACTCGGCGTCGGCCCGGGAGAAGGTGATGCCGTCGCCCTGGGCCAGGGCGTGGCCCATGATCTCCACCATGTCGCCGAGCCGCTGCTGCACGTCCTCGCGGCCGTGCCCCGCCGCGAGACGGGCGGCCAGGGGCTCGATCGTCCAGCGGAGCTCGTTCAGCTCGCGACGCTGGTCCTCCCGCTGAGGGCCGAAGGCGCGCCACTCGATGATGTCCGGGTCGAGCAGGTTCCAGTCGCTGACCGGGCGCACCCGGGTGCCGACGTTGGGCCGGGCACTGACCAGCCCCTTGGCCTCCAGCACGCGCAGCGACTCACGCACCACCGTGCGCGAGACCTCGAAGCGCTGGCCGATCTCCTCCGGGACGAGCGGACGGTCGGCCCCCAGGTCTCCGGAGACGATCATCTGGCCCAGCTGCTGGACGAGTTGGCCGTGCAGGCCGCGTCCACGGCTGCCCGCGGTGCGGCGGGCGGCCCGGCCCAGCTCCGCGTCGGCGCCCTGCCACGCAGGAGCGGCGAGGCGCTCGGCACCCTGGCGCTCCGGGTAGGGGTATCGGTCGAGTTCGCCCGGGCCGGCGAGGCCGCTCTCGGCGGGGCGGGCGGCGGTCATCATGGTGTGCGCAACGGTACTCACGCATCCTTTGTCGGCCCCGATTCCGAGCCCCTTGAGGTCTTTGGTGAAAAGCACACGAAAGGGTGATCAGCGCCCACTCCCCAATTGACGCCTTATCGTAAGGAATCGGACAGCTTGGCTCGGTGGTGGTGACAAGGACCGGCGTTCGGTCCGCTTCGATCTCCAAGCGGCTCGGGAGTGGAACACGGCGAACACACCGGCGCAGAGCAGAACGGGGAACGACAACGCCACGGCGGTGTCGACCGGTTGACCCGCAAGAGGGGGACCGACTCGGCAGCGCCGGTCACGGCCGGGCGGACGCAGCTCCCCGCGGGAGGGGCGGGGCCGGCCGGAGAGGCCCGCCGGCCGGACCGGGAGCGGGAGGCCGGGGGCCGCCCCGCCCGGGGTGCGGCCAGGAGGGCAAAGCGCCGCCGGCGCGGGCCGCGCACAACAGGACCAGGGCGGCGCGAACGCCCGGGCGAGGGCCCCGGTCGAGCAGTGAACCGGTGGGCGGGGACGCCCTTCCGCCCATCGGTCCCGCCGCCCGCCGCCACCGCGCGGGGACGCGCCCCCGCCGGTCCCGTCACCCGACCGGCCCGGCCGCGAGGTCCGGCAGCCGAGCGAACCCGTCGCACAGGGGCGTGGACCCCTCGCACGGGGGCGTGGCCCGGTGGGTCCCCGGAGCCCACGGGACAGCACCCCGCCGCACAGCCGGGCGGGCAGGCGGGACGGGCGGACCGGACGGACGGACGGCGGCCGGGGTCAGACCTCGGGGCGCAGCATCGGCGGGTTCAGCAGAGTCGCCCCGCCCGCCCGGAAGAGCTGTGCGGGACGGCCGCCCTGGCGCGTGGTCGTCCCGCCCGTGGGCACCAGGAACCCCGGGGTACCCGTCACCTTCCGGTGGAAGTTCCGCGGATCCAGGGCCACTCCCCAGACGGCCTCGTACACACGCCGCAGCTCCCCGACGGTGAACTCGGGTGGGCAGAAGGCCGTGGCCAGCGACGAGTACTCGATCTTGGACCGTGCCCGCTCGACCCCGTCGGCGAGGATCAGCGCATGGTCGAAGGCGAGCGGCACCTGCTCCCCCGCATCCGACGCGCTCTCCTCACGGCGGCCGAGCAGCTCGCCGACCGGTGCCCAGCGGGCGCTGTTGGCGTCGCCGCCCGCCCGCGGGGCCGGGAGATCGGGGGCGAGCACCAGGTGGGCCACGCTGACCACTCTCATCCGGGGGTCGCGCCGCGGATCGCCGTAGGTGGCGAGCTGCTCCAGGTGCGCACCGTTCACCGCACCGGGGTCGGCCGGGTCGTGGGCGCACAGCCCTGTCTCCTCGGCCAGCTCGCGGCCCGCCGCGCCCGCAAGGTCCTCGTCGGTCCGCACGAAGCCCCCGGGCAACGCCCAACTGCCTTGGAAGGGCGGCTCGCCGCGCCGCACCACGAGCGCGCAGAGCGCGTGGCGGCGCACGGTGAGCACGACCAGATCGACGGTGACGGCGAAGGGCGGAAAGGCCGACGGGTCGTAGGGAGACATGCCGCGATCATAGTCGTCTGCCTGACGATAAGACAGCCGTCCGCCCCGCGGCTCGCCCCTGTTCCACCGTCGGCGGCCGGGACACGGCAGGCGCCGCCCGTGCGAACCGGACCGCGTCCGGAGGTTCTCGTGGCCGACGGCAGGGTGCGCCCGGTGCCGCCGCTACCGGCTGCTCCGTCACGGGGCGCCCCGGCCTCCGGCCGCGTGGTCCCCGGGCGCCGACCCGGCAGGGCCCTTCCGGCGCTCGGGCCGGGAACCACGGCCCGCCCGGGCCGCAGGCCGGCTTCCCCGTCCACCCCGGCGACGCCCCCCGGGCGCGCTCCTCACCTGCCCGGAGCCCGCGCGGCCGGAGGCCACCCCGGTTCCCGCAGTACGGTTCCGGGCCACCTGCGCGGCCTCCGCCCGTCCGTGCTCCGCTCCGACCGGGCCCGCATCGGGGACGGCGAGCCCGCCGTCCCCGCCGGCCCCCGCCGGGTCCGCACACGCCCCTCCTGCGGGGCGGGGGTGCCTGCCGCAGGGCCTGCCGCAGACCTCGTCGCCCCTCTGCGCCGACTGGGCGGCCCCGTCCGGTGCACGGCCCCCGGGTGCACCCGGGCCCGGCGGCGACGAGGAAGGGCCAGGCGCCGTCGGGCCCGCGTGCGCGGCCCCGACGGCGCCGGCCGCTCCGCCCTCTCCCGCAGCGGCACAGGGGATCCCCGGCGGAGGGACCCGCGAGCCGCCGTCCGCCGCCACGGAGCCCTCCGCGCAGTCGACCGGCTCCTCACCGCCCTCCGGCCAGTCCTGGTCCTGCCGCAGACAGTGCCGCAGGGTCTCCGGGTCGAGGCCCGCGTTGCACGCCTGGTGCAGCAGACGTGCGAAGACGTACTCGGGGTCGGCCCGCAGGGCGAGGCCGAGCGCGACCCGGGCCGAGGGCTCGTCCCCGGTCGACCAGGAGACCCAGCCGGCCAGGGTCAGAGGTGCCGCCGCGTAGGACCGGTACCCGCCGGTGCAGCGCCGGGCGAGCGAGCGCCACAGGCGCAGCGCGGCCTCGGCCGACGGGCCCTCCATCCACTGGGCCGCGCGGTCCCGGGTCCTCCGGTCCTGCAGTCCGATGATCACCCGGGCCGCCTCGGAATCCGCGACCAGCCGGTCGTCGGCGGCGTCGGCCGCACCGGCACCACCTGTACGCGGTGCCCGGGCGAGCCGTTCCAGCAGGGCCTTCGCCGTCTGCAGGGTCTCCACCGCGAGGCGGCGGCGCCCGGTTCCGCCCGCCAGGCGGAGCGCGGTCGCGCAGCCCGCCTCGTCCAGGGCCCACTCCCCCGCCGCGGCGTCGGCCTTCGGCCGAGGTGTCATCCTGGCCTCGATCTCCTTCTGCGTCCCGCGCACCTGCACGCCCGCGTACGCGGCGGCCGCGGCGAGCACGGACGTGCCCGGCAGCGCAAGGGGTGTGCCCTCCGGAGGGCAGCAGCGGGCGTCGGGGCAGCAGTAGGACCAGTAGCGGCCTCCGCTGATGCACAGGGCCTCGTAGACGGGCACGTCGAGGGTGCCGCAGGCGGTCCGCAGCCATTGCGCCAGCGGGCGCAGCCGGGCCGTGACCGAGGCGGGGCTCTCGCCCGCCACCGGGTCCTGGCAGAGGAAGACGAGCATGCCGTCGGGGCGGGCACCGCGGTGCTCGCTCCCGCGGATCAGGCAGTCGGCGATCTCCGTCGCCACGGGCTCCCACTCCTCGCTCGACGGCGGGATGCCGACCCGCAGTCGGCCGCCGAACCTCCCACTCCTGCCGTGGAGCGTGACGAGGACGATCGAGTCGCTGGGATGGAAGCCCATCATGTACGGGAGCGCGTCGGCCAGTTCGGCCGGGCTGCGGAGGGTGATCTGCCGGTCGCCGGGGCGACCGGCGTCGAATGCGCTGTGCTTGCTCATGGGCTGACGGTCTCGCGACCGGGACGGCGGCGTCACCCCCTGTGGATAAGTTGTCCACAGCACGTGGCCGCCGTTCGCTTCCTGTCGGTCCTATCAGGTTGCATGGAGCCATGACCAACGCAGACCGGGCGGAGCTCAGGAGCGCCGCCGACACCGTGCTCGCCCGACTCGTCTCCGACCCGACCGGCACCGCCCGCCTGCGCGAGGACCAGTGGCGGGCCATCGAGGCCCTGGTGGCGGACCGGCGCCGGGCCCTGGTCGTCCAGCGGACGGGTTGGGGCAAGTCAGCCGTGTACTTCGTGGCCACCTCGCTGCTGCGGGCACGGGGCGCCGGTCCGACGGTGATCGTCTCCCCGCTGCTCGCCCTGATGCGCAACCAGGTCGAGGCCGCCGCCCGGGCGGGCATCGTCGCGCGGACGATCAACTCCTCCAACACGGAGGAGTGGGAGGCGGTGCAGGCGGAGATCGCGGACGGCACGGTGGACGTCCTCCTGGTGAGCCCCGAGCGGCTGAACAACCCCGACTTCCGCGACCGGGTCCTGCCCAGCCTCGCCGCCGCCACCGGCCTGCTGGTCGTCGACGAGGCGCACTGCATCTCCGACTGGGGCCACGACTTCCGCCCCGACTACCGGCGGCTGCGCACGATGCTCGCCGAGCTGCCGGCCGGGGTCCCGGTCCTCGCCACCACGGCCACCGCCAACGCCCGTGTCACCGAGGACGTGGCGGAGCAGCTCGGCACCGGCGCGGGGACCGACGCCCTGGTGCTGCGGGGCCCGCTCGACCGGGAGAGCCTGAGCCTCGGTGTGGTGCAACTGCCGGACGCCGCGCACCGCCTGGCGTGGCTGGCCGACCACCTCGGCGAACTGCCGGGCTCCGGGATCGTCTACACGCTGACGGTCGCGGCCGCCGAGGAGGTGACCGCGTACCTTCGCCACTGCGGTCACACCGTGGCCTCGTACACCGGCCGCACGGAGAACGCCGATCGGCAGCAGGCCGAGGACGACCTCATCGCCAACCGGGTCAAGGCCCTCGTGGCGACCTCCGCCCTGGGGATGGGGTTCGACAAGCCGGATCTCGGCTTCGTGGTGCATCTCGGCTCCCCCTCCTCACCCATCGCCTACTACCAGCAGGTGGGCCGAGCGGGGCGCGGTGTCGAGCACGCCGAGGTGCTGCTGCTGCCGGGCAGGGAGGACGAGGCCATCTGGAAGTACTTCGCCTCGGTGGCCTTCCCTCCCGAGGAGCTGGTACGCCGCACCCTGGACGTTCTGGCGGGGTCCGACCGCCCGCTGTCGCTCCCCGCGCTGGAGCCTCAGGTGGAGCTCCGCCGCACCCGCCTGGAGACGATGCTGAAGGTGCTGGACGTGGACGGCGCGGTGCGCCGGGTCAAGGGCGGGTGGACGGCCACCGGGCGCCCCTGGGAGTACGACGCGGAGCGGTACGCCTGGGTGGCCCGCCAGCGCGAGGCGGAGCAGCAGGCCATGCGCGACTACGCCGGGTCCACTGCGTGCCGGATGGAGTTCCTGCGCCTGCAGCTGGACGACGAGGAGGCGGCTCCGTGCGGGCGGTGCGACAACTGCGCGGGAGCGCGCTTCAGCGACAAGGTCACGGACGGCGCGCTGGACGCCGCGCGCGGCGAACTCCGGCGCCCCGGTGTGGAACTCGAACCCCGGCGGATGTGGCCGACGGGCCTGGCGGCGGTGGGCGTCGCACTCAAGGGGCGCATTCCGGCGGCGGAGCAGTCCTTCGGCGGCCGGGGGCTCGGGCGTCTGTCGGACATCGGCTGGGGCAACCGCCTGCGGCCGATGGTCGCTCCGGGGGCGCCCGACCACCCCGTGCCCGACGACATGTTCTCGGCCGTTGTGACGGTCATGGCGGACTGGGCCCGAGGTCCCGGCGGCTGGGCCTCGGGGGAGGCGGACGCTCCCCCACGGCCGGTCGGCGTGGTCACCGTCGCCTCCCGCACGCGGCCCCGGCTGGTCGAGTCCCTCGGGTCGCGTATCTCGGAGGTCGGGAGGATGCCGCTCCTGGGCCGTGTCGATCACGCTCCGGAACTGTCCGAGCTGCACGTCTCCCGGACGAACAGCGCCCAGCGGGTGCGCGCGCTGCACGAGGCGTTCACGGTTCCGCCCGCACTGGGCGAGGCCGTGTCCCAGGCCGGGGGACCAGTGCTGCTGGTCGACGACTACGCCGACAGCGGCTGGACGCTGGCGGTCGTCTCGCGGTTGCTGCTGCGCGCGGGGGCGAAGGGGGTGTTCCCGCTGGTTCTCGCCGTTCAGTCCTGACCGCCGGGCCGGCGGAGCCCCGGTGCCGCCTCGCCTCGCGCACCCGGCCGCGGGCCCGGTGAGGCGGCCGCGGTCGCCGTCGGGGCGGCTCCGCGCCGGGTCCGTTGGGGCCCGGGCGGTGCAGCGCTCTCCCCGGTGGGTGGGGAGCCTCCGCGCGGGGCGGTGCACCGAGGGCGGGCCGCTCTCCCCGGTCCGTCGGTCATGACACCGACCCGTCGGTCATGACACTGCGTCATGACCGGGAGCGGCGCGGCCCTCTCCCGTCACCGGTGTGTGAACTGGTGTCCACAGGGGCGTGAACGGACGGTGAGTGGGCAGGGATATCAGTCACATACCCACTGATTCCCGTCGGCGACGCCAAATTGCTCGTTGCCGCATGCTCATGCGGCAGGAAGAATTGAACTGCTCCCCGCTCGGGTCCGTTTCGGTCCTGAAGGGCCCTGCTGCGGTGCGCCCTCACCCGACCCTGCCCGCTCCTGTGGGCGCGTATGCGAAGGGAGGACCGTGACCTTCGGATTCGCTCCGTCCGCAGCCTCTACGATCACCGCATCGGCCGGCACCGCAAGTCGCCTCGTCCGGATACTCGAACCGGCAGAGTGGGCGGCGGCGGAGATTCCGCTGCTGCGCAACCCCCGTGAGGTGGTCGGCGGGCTGCACGCACGTCACCGGCCCTCGCAGTCGACGGCGGTCATCGCCGTGCTCGACCACGAAGAACGCCTGTCCGCCAGTGCCTCGTTCACCCACCAGCCCTCCCCCGCGGACGGCTGGGAGTTCCGCAACTCCCTGCTGGCCCATCTGCGCCGCGTCATTCCGCACGACCTCCGGCGCCGGACGCCGGTCCGCACCGCCGTGCTGCTGTACTGCCGCGACGGGGACGAACGGTGGACGGAGGAGGACGGCGCCTGGATGTGGGGGCTGCGCGACGCCTGCACCCTGCACGGCCTGCGCTGCGGCGCCTACATCACGCTGACGCGCGGCGGGTGGCAGGTGCTGGGCGAGGGCCGCGGGGGACGGCACCCCCATTCGGCCTCCGCACCGGGCCGCCTGGCCGACAGCATGCTGGAGGCGGATCCGGCCCCGTTGCGCAGCGCGGGGGGCGCCTCGGAGGCCCTGCGCCGCACGGCCGCCCGCTGACGCCTCCCCGGCATCCGGGCCCGGGCCCCGCTACCGCCGGTCGGCGGAGGGTTTCGGACCTCCGGAGCACGCGCGGGGGCGCATGGCATACCCGGCCCCCGGGCACGGCCGAGGAGTCGTCCCGACGGCCGTGCCCGGGCGCGCGGGCGCGTCACGCCCGGGCGCCCAGCGCCTTGTCGATGCGCGCCGGGTCGCCGCAGACGACCAGCAGGGCGGACGCCTTGGCCAGGGCGGCCGGCAGCGCACGGGCCGCGGCCTCGTCCGACCCGCCGTTGACCGCGACGACCACCACGGGGCGGGCACCGACGCGCCCGATGCCGTCCGCGGCAGCGTAGAACACGTCCTCACGGGCGTCGCCCTGCGCCCAGTAGGCGGACTCGCCGAAGGACAGCTCGTGCTCGGCCCACGGGTGCTGCCCGCCGGTCGTGAGCACCAGGACGTCGCCGGGCGTCCTGCCCGAGTCGAGCAGCAGGTCGACGGCCTCGTCCGCGGCCTCGACGGCGCCCTGCGGCGTGGCGGCGACCAGCTGGATCTGAGGCCCGGGGCGGTCGCCCTTGCCGGGCGGGGCGGGCTTCCTCGCAGCGGTCGGCGAGGGCCGCTGCGCGGAGGGGGCGGGCCGGGCCGGACCGGGGCCCGGATGCCCGGGACGCGGTGAGGCCGCGGAACGCGGACCGGGTACGGGTCGAGGGGTCGGCGCGGTGCGGCCGGCGGCCGGAGTGGCGCGGGGACCCTTGGCCTTCTCGTGAATCTGAGGCTCCTCGGGGGTGAGAGGCATGAGTGGTTGTCTATCAAACTCGGGCGGGATGGGCATCGGCGGGTGGGCACAGGAGTGCGACCCGGCTGCGCTCGCAGGGCAGGTTTCAGAAGTCGAAGCCGAGCTGGCCCCCGTCTGCCAGTGCGGCCGCCTCGGGCGAGAGGCGCGCCTTCTTCAGGTGGCGCCACCGGGGCAGCCCGTCCAGGTAGGCCCAGGACAGCCGGTGGTGCGGGGTGGGCCCCAGCTCCGCGAGAGCCGCCTTGTGCACGGGCGAGGGGTACCCGGCGTTGTCGGCGAAGCCGAAGACGCCGAACTCCTCGCCCAGTTCGGCCATCATGGCGTCCCTGCGCACCTTGGCGATCACGGAGGCCGCGGCCACCGCCACACAGGACCGGTCGCCCTTGATCACCGTACGCACCTGCCACGGCTGTCCGAGGTAGTCGTGCTTGCCGTCGAGGATGACGGCCTCGGGGCGCACCGGCAGGCCGTCGAGCGCCCGCACGGCGGCGAGGCGCAGGGCGGCCGTCATCCCGAGGTCGTCGATCTCCGCGGGCGTGGCGTGCCCGAGGGCGTGGGCGGTGACCCACGACTCCAAGCGGTCGGCAAGCTCCGCTCGGCGCTTGGGAGTGATCAACTTGGAGTCGGTGAGGCCTGGCGGCGGGCGGCGCAGTCCGGTGATCGCCGCACAGACGGTCACGGGGCCGGCCCACGCACCCCGGCCCACCTCGTCGACGCCCGCGACGATCCTGACTCCGGTGGTGGCCCGGATCGACCGCTCGACGGTGTGGGTGGGTGGTTCGTACGGCATGGCGCCAGCAAGGGTACGCCTGCGAGCGGGTGCGGCGACACCCGGTTCCCGCCCCGATCCGCGACGCCGGGTCACGGTTGCGTCGCAGGCCACACCGGCTGCACCGCTCCCCCGGCCCGGCCGGGGGACATCGTGCCGCCGGGCGGCCCCCACCGGACCCGCCCCCTCCGGATCCCGCCGGGCCGGTCCGGGGTATCCCCGACGGCCACGCCTTCGCATTCGCACATGGCCTCGCGCCCCGGAAACTCTACTGGCCGGTAGCGCAGGCGCCTGGCTCCTGGTCCCGCGCCACACTCCCTCGTGTCCCGGACCCCCCTGCACAGCAACCGACTTGGCGGAGGAGAACCCCTGCGACCCGCCCCCTGGAGGCGGCCGGAGAGAGGAGCGCGTCACGCCCGTACGGGGAGCGTCCTCGCGTCCGCGAACCCTGCCCCTCCGTGCACGGCCGGAGCGGTGAGGCGGCCCGTCCATGGCCGGCCCGGTCCGGCACCCGGCCCTCGCCGCCTCTCTGCCTCTCGCACACGGAGCCCGGAAGATCTTGCGACCGAAGCCGCTCGGTGTGGCAAACCTCCCCCGCTCAGCCGAGAATGACGGCGGATCAGCGTCACGGAAGCGGCGGCACCGGAACCGGGGAGCAACCGGGACTGCCACCGGCAGCCCCGGCACCCGCCACTTCCGGTCCCGTGCTCCCCGCCCATGCGCGCCGAGAGGGCGGCGGAGACCGGCCGGGCCGTCGACCACGCCGGTGCGGGGCCGCCCCGTACGGGCGCCACCGCGCACCACCTCTCCGGTGGCCACGGACCCGGGCAGGCCCCGCCGCCCTCGCCCGTCGGCTCAGCCGGGCCGGGCCGGCAGCCAGTCCGGCAGCGGCTCGGTCCGCTCCGTCCACGCCTGCGGCGGTGCCCCCGCCGCTCCCGCGGCCACGACCCCGCAGGCGATCGCGCAGGTGGTGTCCACGTCCCCGCCGACACCCGCCGTCGTCCAGAAGGCCCGCTCGAAGTCGCCCAGAGCCCGGGCGGCCGACCAGAGGGCGAAGGGCACGGTGTCGTGCGCGCTCGTCCGGCGGCCGCTGCCGAGGACCGCGGCGACCGTTGCGGCATCGTCGTAGTCGAGCATGTCCCGGGCCCGCCGCAGCCCCGCGCCGACCGCGCTGCGCGGGACGAGCGCGATCACCCCGTCGAGCAGCGCCTCGGGCGAGGGAGGGCCTGCGGGATCGGCGGCGAGCGCCGCGGCCGCCGCCACAGCCATGGCCCCCACCACGGCCTCCCGGTGCTGGTGGGTGGTGTACGAGGAGATCTCGGCCTGGTGGGTGGCCTGCTCCGGGTCGTCGGCGTACCAGGCGCCGAGCGGCGCGATCCGCATGGAGGAGCCGTTGCCCCAGGAGCCCTGCCCCTTGAACAGGGCCGCCGAGAGCTCCCGCCAGTCGCCGCCCTCGCGGACCAGCCGCAGCATGCGGTTGACCGCCGGTCCGTAGCCGCGGTCGAAGTCGTGGTGCTCCGCGAAGGAGCGGGCCAGGGCGTCCTGGTCGATGCGTGCGTGGCGGTGGAGCACGGCGAGGACGGAGGCGGCCATCTCCGTGTCGTCCGTCCACTGCCAGTCGCCGGGTGGCAGCTCCCGCCGTCTGAGCAGCGGATAGTGGGTGGGAACGAAGAACTGGGAGCCCAGGGCGTCTCCCACGGACAGCCCGCGCAGGCTGTCCAGGGCGCGGGTGAAGCGCCGCTCGCGAGAGGAATCAGCGATCATCTTCCCCCTACCCTATCCGGTGGCGCCGTACGAGCGCGGGGTGCACCACCGCTCGAAGGGCCGGTCCAGCCGGTAGTGGCCCCCGGCCTCCAGCTCCAGCACCCGGGTCTCGCCGTTGTCCGGGTTGGCCAGCGACTCGAACTCGGCAACCGTCCAGTGGAACCAGCGCATGCAGAACAGCCGCATGGTCAGCCCGTGGGTGACCAGCAGGACGTTCGGCGGATGGTCGGGGGCGTCGAAGCTGCGGTGCAGGCTCTCCAGGAAGGCCCCCACCCGGTCGTACACGTCCGCCCCCGACTCTCCCTGCGCGAAGCGGTAGAAGAAGTGCCCGTAGGCGTCCCGGTAGGTCTTCTGGAGGCGCACGTCGTCGCGGTCCTGCCAGTTGCCCCAGTCCTGCTCGCGCAGCCTCGGCTCCTCCCGGACGCGCACCAGTGCCGGGTCGAGCCGGAAGGCGCGGAGGGTGTCGTGGGTGCGCCGGTACGGGGAGACGTACACGCTGACGCGCTCGCCGCCGAACAGGGACCGCAGCCGCTCGCCGGTCTCCTGCGCCTGGGCGAGGCCCCGCTCGGTCAGCCGCAGAGCATGGTCGGGCTCGCGCTCGTAGACGGTGTCGTCGAGGTTGCCCACCGACTCGCCGTGGCGGACGAGGACGATACGTCGCGGTCGTGCCATACACCGACCCTACGCGCACGCCACGGGACCGCCCGCGGGCGGACGGGGCCCGCGGGCGCCGCCCGGACGGATCAGACCGTCCAGGAGGGTTCGAGCTCCACGACGTCGCCGGTCATCGCCGCCACGTCGGCCTGGGTCCTGGCCCTCAGCAGCAGCCGCTCTATCCGCTCCTGGCGGTACTTGCCGTGCTCGGCGGCGGACTGCCACAGGGACATGATCAGGAACTCGTTGCCGGGCGCCTCGCCGAAGAGCCCCCGCAGCATCCCGGGCGATCCGGCCATGGCCGGGTTCCAGACCTTCTCCTGCATCAGGGCGAAGTGCTCCACCCGGTCCTCGCGGACCCGGCAGTGCGCCACCCGCAGCACGTCGGCGTCGGAGAAGCGTGGCTCGAAGCCCGTCTTCACGTCGAAGCGGTAGGAGAACAGCGTGGCCTGGGCCTCCTTGAAGGTGCCCGCCTGGGCGGCCGCGAGCCGGTCGTACGACCGGGCCATGAAGGAGTCGTAGAAGGGGCGGCTCTCCCAGAAGGAGACGACATGGGCGACATTCGGCCGCAGTCGGCTCCAGCCGCCGCCCTGCCCCCGGAAGCCGGGCTCGCCCGGCAGCCCCGCCCACTTGCGCTGCCCCCGTTCGAACCCGCGTCGGTCCACCACGGTGCAGCGACTCCACTTGACCAGCACCGCGCCATCGTACGGCGCGGGCGCCGGGGGCGGCTGCGGTCCGCGGGCACTGCCGTCCCCGTGTGCACCGGTGCGCCGGTCCGTGCACCGGGCGACCTCCCGGCCCTTCGGCATCCGGCACCGGCCCGCCCGGGCACCGCTCGTTTCCGGACACCGCAGGTCGTCGGCCCTACGGGCGCCTGCCGCCGGACCGGCGGAAGGCGGCTCGCACCACCCGCCTTCGAACGGCTACGGTCAACCTGCTCAGGGAACAGAGCAGTTGCACAAGGCGGCGCGACGACGGGGAGGAGATCCGGTGAGCAGCCTCAGCAAGGGCGTCCGGAAGGCAGAGGTGTCCCTGCGGTGGGACCCGAGTCCCAGGGGCGAGGCGCCCCATGACCTGGATCTGGTGGCAGGGATGTACGAGGGGTCCGGCGAGAGCGGAGACCCGGCCTACGTGGTGCACTTCGACAGCCGGTCGCCGGACGGGACGATCATCCTGAACCGCCACAGCGACACCGGGCAGGGCTTCGGCGACGACGAGGTGCTGACGCTGGAGTTCGACCGCATGGCGCCCGTGTACGGCCGGGTGGTCGTCGGCGTCGTGATCCAGCAGCGGGACGGGCGGCGGGTGTTCGGCGACATCGCCCATGTCGGGCTGAGCGTCGAGGAGGACCACCGCGAGCTGGCCGCCGAGGACTTCTCCTCGGTGTCCGGCTCCACGGCGGCCGTGGTGTGCGAGTTCCGCCGCTCGGCCGGGGGCGCCTGGACCTTCCAGCCGGTGCTGCGCGGTCACGACGCCGACCCGGAGGGCTTCCTGCGCGCGATGGGCCGCTGAACCAGGGCGGCGGAGACCGCGGGGACGCACGAAGGGGGCGACGGCACGAGGCCGTCGCCCCCTTCGCGTCGGCCGCGCGCCCCAGCGGGCCGCGCCCGCCCACCGCCGCGGGTACCGGCGGAGCCGACGAGCACGCCGTGAGGCGGGGAGACCCGGGAAGGTCTCCCCGCCTCACGCGGGACGGCAGCCCCTCGGGGCACCCCGTGTCAGCTGCAGCCGCTGGTGGAGCCGCAGCCCTCGCAGATGTAGCAGGAGCCTGCGCGCTGCATCTTGGTGCCGCAGGAGAAGCAGAGCGGGGCGTCGGCGCTGATGCCCAGCTGCATCTCGACCAGCTCGGCCGAGGTGTGCGCCTGCGCCGGTGCCGGGACGCTCGCCGTCTGCGGTGCGGTCTCCCGCTGGACCGGGGCCGACTGGGCGAGGCCCTCGACGTCGAGGTCGACGTCGTCGTTCTGCTCGTAGGAGCCGGTCTCCAGGTGGCGCTGGCGCTCCTCGGCGGAGTGGATGCCGAGCGCCGAGCGGGTCTCGAAGGGCAGGAAGTCGAGCGCCAGGCGGCGGAAGATGTAGTCGACGATCGACTGCGCCATCCGCACGTCCGGGTCGTCCGTCATCCCGGCCGGCTCGAAGCGCATGTTGGTGAACTTCGAGACGTAGGTCTCCAGCGGCACGCCGTACTGGAGGCCGACGGAGACGGCGATGGAGAAGGCGTCCATCATGCCCGCCAGGGTCGAGCCCTGCTTGGACATCTTGAGGAACACCTCGCCCAGGCCGTCGTCCGGGTAGGAGTTGGCCGTCATGTAGCCCTCGGCCCCACCCACCGTGAAGGAGGTGGTGATCCCCGGGCGGCCCTTGGGCAGGCGCTTGCGGACCGGGCGGTACTCGACCACCTTCTCGACCGCGGACCGGATGGTCTCCTCGGCCTTGGCGGTGACCTCGGCCTTCTCCTTCTCCTTGGTCTTGGCGGAGAGGGGCTGGCCGACCTTGCAGTTGTCGCGGTAGATCGCGAGGGCCTTGACGCCGAGCTTCCACGCCTCGAAGTAGATCTCCTCGACCTCCTCGACGGTCGCCGACTCCGGCATGTTGACCGTCTTGGAGAGCGCGCCGGAGATCCAGGGCTGGATCGCGGCCATCATCCGGACGTGGCCCATCGCGGAGATGGAGCGCTCGCCCATGGCGCAGTCGAAGACCTCGTAGTGCTCGGTCTTCAGCCCGGGGGCGTCGACCACGTTGCCGTGGTCGGCGATGTGGGCGACGATCGCCTCGATCTGCTCCGGCTGGTAGCCCAGGCGGCGCAGGGCCTGCGGGACCGTGTTGTTCACGATCTGCATGGACCCGCCGCCGACCAGCTTCTTGAACTTCACCAGCGCCAGGTCGGGCTCCAGGCCGGTGGTGTCGCAGGACATCGCCAGTCCGATGGTGCCGGTCGGGGCGATCACCGAGGCCTGGGAGTTGCGGAAGCCGTTCTTCGCACCGAGGCGGATCACGTCCTGCCACGCCTCGGTGGCCGCGGCCCACACCGGGGTGTCGAGGTCGTCCATGCGGGTCGCCGAGGTGTTGGCGTCGGCGTGCTGCTTCATCACGCGCTGGTGCGGCGCGGCGTTGCGGGCGTAGCCGTCGTAGGGGCCGACCACCGCGGCGAGTTCGGCGGAGCGCCGGTAGGAGGTGGCGGTCATCAGCGAGGTGATCGACCCGGCGAGGGCCCGGCCGCCCTCGGAGTCGTAGGCGTGGCCGGTGGCCATGAGCAGGGCGCCCAGGTTGGCGTAGCCGATGCCGAGCTGGCGGAAGGCGCGGGTGTTCTCGCCGATCTTCCGGGTCGGGAAGTCGGCGAAGCAGATGGAGATGTCCATCGCCGTGATGACCAGCTCGACGACCTTGGCGAAGCGCTCGACCTCGAAGGACTGGTGGCCCGCACCGTCGTCCTTGAGGAACTTCATGAGGTTCAGCGAGGCCAGGTTGCACGAGGTGTTGTCCAGGTGCATGTACTCGCTGCACGGGTTCGAGCCGTTGATCCGGCCGGACTCGGGGCAGGTGTGCCAGTGGTTGATGGTGTCGTCGTACTGGATGCCCGGGTCGGCGCAGGCCCAGGCGGCCTCGGCCATCTTGCGGAACAGGGACTTGGCGTCGACGTCCTCGATGACCTCGCCGGTCATCCGGGCACGCAGGCCGAAGGTGCCGCCGGCCTCGACGGCCTTCATGAACGCGTCGTTCACACGGACCGAGTTGTTGGCGTTCTGGTACTGGACGGACGTGATGTCGTCGCCGCCCAGGTCCATGTCGAAGCCCGCGTCGCGCAGGGCGCGGATCTTCTCCTCCTCCGTCACCTTGGTCTCGATGAAGGCCTCGATGTCCGGGTGGTCGACGTCGAGGATGACCATCTTGGCGGCGCGGCGGGTGGCTCCGCCCGACTTGATCGTCCCGGCCGAGGCGTCGGCACCGCGCATGAAGGAGACCGGGCCCGAGGCGTTGCCGCCCGAGGAGAGCAGTTCCTTGGAGGAGCGGATGCGGGAGAGGTTCAGGCCGGCGCCGGAGCCGCCCTTGAAGATCATGCCCTCCTCCTTGTACCAGTCGAGGATCGACTCCATGGAGTCGTCGACGGACAGGATGAAGCAGGCGGAGACCTGCTGGGGCTGGGGCGTGCCGACGTTGAACCAGACCGGGGAGTTGAAGCTGAAGATCTGGTGGAGCAGCGCGTGGGCGAGTTCGTGCTCGAAGATCTCGGCGTCGGCGGGGGAGGCGAAGTAGCCGTGGTCCTCGCCGGCCTTGCGGTAGGTCTTGACGATCCGGTCGATGAGCTGCTTCAGGCCGGTCTCGCGCTGCGGGGTGCCGACGGCCCCGCGGAAGTACTTGCTGGTGACGATGTTGACCGCGTTCACCGACCAGAAGTCGGGGAACTCCACGCCGCGCTGCTCGAAGTTCACCGAGCCGTCGCGCCAGTTGGTCATGACGACGTCACGGCGCTCCCAGGCCACCTCGTCGTACGGGTGCACTCCCGGGGTGGTGTGGATGCGCTCGATGCGCAGCCCCTTGGCCGCCTTGGTCCCCTTGGTGCGGGACCCTCGTGCGGGGCCGCTCGTCGTCTCGGTCATGCCGCCTCCCATACGTGGGCAAAAACGCCCTGATGTGCCCAGATCTTCCCAGGACACAGGTTCTTTCGTGTGCTCGGTGCGCCGCTGGGCTGCGCCCCGAGCAGGTCATGTGCCGCCTCGGCCGGCCGGGGATCCCGCGGGGCGGGCTCCACCCGTCCGGCCGCCTCGCTCAGTCGGCGGCGCCTGCGGGCTCCGGCACCTCGACGGCCCCGCCCCCGCAGCACTCCCTGGCGGGCGGCCGCTCCTCGCGGAGCTCGTCGATGGCGGCCTCGAAGTCCTCGAGCGAGTCGAAGGCCCGGTAGACGGACGCGAAGCGCAGGTACGCGACGAGGTCGAGTTCCTGCAGGGGGCCGAGTATGGCCAGGCCCACGTCGTGGGTGGTCAGCTCGGCGCTGCCGGTGGCGCGCACGGCCTCCTCGACCCGCTGGCCGAGCTGGGCGAGTGCGTCCTCGGTGACCGGTCTCCCCTGGCAGGCCTTGCGCACGCCGGAGATGACCTTGGTACGGCTGAAGGGTTCCGTGACGCCGCTGCGCTTGACCACCATGAGTGACGCGGTCTCGACCGTCGTGAAGCGGCGGGAGCAGTCGGGGCACTGCCGGCGGCGCCGGATGGAGGTGCCGTCGTCGGTGGTCCGACTGTCGACGACCCGGCTGTCGGGGTGCCTGCAGAAGGGACAGT
This sequence comes from Streptomyces sp. NPDC048001, assembly GCF_043203115.1. Taxonomy (NCBI): domain Bacteria; kingdom Bacillati; phylum Actinomycetota; class Actinomycetes; order Kitasatosporales; family Streptomycetaceae; genus Streptomyces; species Streptomyces sp. NPDC048001. The sequence continues at coordinate 62,911 of NZ_JBIDBN010000005.1, read as the reverse complement.
GCATGGCTCCCAACCCCTCCTCACACAGCACGACACAGCGGCCCGGACGGCCTGCCGAACCCCCCGAAGCAGTCCCCAGCATAGGCGATGCCGAAGGCCCTGACGGACCGGGGGACCACAACTTCTGGGCGGCGGGACCAATCCAACCACTAGATCTGGGGTTTGGCCGGTCATGGGAGCCCGGCGCGTCCTTCCGGGCGCCCGCCGGGCCCGGCACATCCGGGCCGACGGCGGCCTCCGCTCGGGGCGGGCGCCGCGCCCGGCCCGGAACACGGGCGGGACCCGGGCGGGGGGCGGCGACACGGCGCGGAGGGCGGACCGGCCCACGGCCGCGAAGGCTACCGTAGACGGCGCACCCGTACGGACACGCGGAGTGTTCGCACATACACCCAGGCGGCGGCAGCGCACAGGAAAATCCGGGTTTTTCACTCGAACGTGTGTTTGGCGCAACCTTTCGAAACCAACTACCGTTGTCCAGCTAGGGAGACCATTCGAGAGGGGCCGACGTGACCACGACTGCTGACAGTGCCGCGACCATCACTGCTCAGGACCGCTCCCAGAACCGATACGAGCCGGTGCATGCCATGAACGACGGACTCACGAGCCCGGAGGGGCCCAAGCCCAGCCGCTCCCTGCCCGGGCGGCCTCCGGGGATCAGGGCGGACAGCTCCGGTCTCACCGACCGCCAGCGCCGGGTGATCGAGGTCATCCGGGACTCCGTGCAGCGCCGGGGGTACCCGCCGTCCATGCGCGAGATCGGCCAGGCGGTCGGCCTGTCCAGCACCTCCTCCGTGGCGCACCAGCTGATGGCCCTGGAGCGCAAGGGCTTCCTCCGCCGCGACCCGCACCGCCCCCGCGCCTACGAGGTCCGCGGCTCGGACCAGCCCAGCACCCAGACCACGGACACCACCGGCAAGCCGGCCGCCTCCTATGTGCCGCTGGTCGGGCGGATCGCCGCGGGCGGCCCCATCCTGGCGGAGGAGTCCGTGGAGGACGTCTTCCCCCTCCCCCGTCAGCTGGTCGGCGACGGCGAGCTGTTCGTCCTCAAGGTCGTCGGCGACTCGATGATCGAAGCCGCGATCTGCGACGGGGACTGGGTCACGGTCCGACGCCAGCCGGTCGCCGAGAACGGGGACATCGTCGCCGCCATGCTCGACGGCGAGGCCACGGTGAAGCGCTTCAAGCGGGAGAACGGGCACGTCTGGCTCCTCCCGCACAACGCCGCCTACCAGCCCATCCCCGGCGACGAGGCCACGATCCTCGGCAAGGTGGTGGCCGTCCTCCGGCGGGTGTGACACCCACCGGCACCGACCGGGCCCCGGGACCACCTGCGCCGGTCCCGGGGCCCCGCCATGCCGTGCTCCCTGCCCAGGGTGGCCGCCCCCCCATGGAGCGGGCAGGGCCTCCCCGGGAGGCGGCCCTACCGCCCGTCCGCCGCGGCGGCCGCGTCGATCGCGGCCAGCGACCTGCGCACCTGGTTCCGGTCCGTGGTGTACCAGAAGTCCGGCAGCGAGGCCCGCAGATAGCCGCCGTACCGGGCCGTGGCCAGCCGCGGGTCCAGCACCGCCACCACACCCCGGTCACCCGTGGCCCGGACCAGCCGCCCCGCACCCTGCGCCATCAGCAGCGCCGCATGGTTCGCCGCGACCGCCATGAAACCGTTCCCCCCGGCCTCCTCCACGGCCTTCTGCCGCGCGCTCATCAGCGGATCGTCGGGCCGCGGGAACGGGATGCGGTCCATCACCACCAGCTGGCAGCTCGGCCCCGGCACGTCGACGCCCTGCCACAGGGACAGGGTGCCGAACAGACAGGTGGCCGGATCGGCCGCGAAGCGGCGGATCAGCTCGCCCAGGGTCTCCTCGCCCTGGAGCAGGATCGGCCGGTCCGAACTCCCCCGCAGCTCCTCCGCGGCGGCCTGTGCCGCCCTCATCGAGGAGAACAGCCCCAGTGTGCGCCCCCCGGCCGCCTCCACCAGCTCACCCAGCTCGGCGAGCATGTCACCGCGGGAGCCCTCCCGGCCCGGCGTCGCCAGATGGCGCGCCACATAGAGGATGCCCTGCTTGGGATAGTCGAACGGCGAGCCGACGTCCAGGCCCTTCCACTGCGGGACCTCGTCCCCGCCGGTCCCCTCGGGCGCCAGGCCCAGCGAGGCGCCGACACCGTTGAAGTCCCCGCCCAGCTTCAGCGTCGCCGAGGTCAGCACCACGGACCGCTCCGCGAAGAGCTTCTCGCGCAGCAGCCCCGACACCGACAGCGGGGCGACCCTCAGCGACGCCCCGAAGCGGTCGTGGCGCTCGTACCACACGACGTCGTACTCCGAACCGAGGGTGATCCGCTCGGCCACCGCGTGCACGTTCTCCACCGCGGCCAGGGCCTGCTTGCGCACCGCGTCCTCGTCCTGCACCGAGGAGTCCCGGGTGGCCCCGATGGCGCTGATCACCGTCCGCGAGGCGTCCCGCAGCGCCGCCAGGGCGTACCCCAGGTCCTCGGGCACCTCCTCCAGCCGGCCCGGCAGCGCCAGCTCCATGACCCGCTCGAAGGACTCCGAGGCCGTCTGGAGGGCGTCCGCGGCCTTCTCGTCGACCAGCTTCGCCGCGCGGCGCACCGCACGGCCGACCTGGCCCGGGGTCAGCTCGCCGGTGGCCGCCCCCGTCACCCGGGAGACCAGCTCGTGTGCCTCGTCGACGATCAGCACCTCGTGCTTGGGCAGCACGGGAGCGCCCTCGATCGCGTCGATCGCCAGCAGGGCGTGATTGGTGACGACCACCTCGGAGAGCTTGGCCCGCTCCCGTGCCGCCTCCGCGAAGCACTCCGCACCGTAGGCGCACTTGGACGCCCCGAGGCACTCGCGCGAGGAGACCGACACCTGGCTCCAGGCACGGTCGGAGACCCCCGGGGTCAGGTCGTCGCGGTCGCCGGTCTCCGTCTCGTCCGCCCAGTCCCGCATCCGCAGCAGGTCCTGCCCCAGCCTGCTGGTGGGGGCCGCCGCCTCGAACTGGTCGAAGAGCCCTTCCTCGTCGTCCTGCGGGACGCCCTCGTGGAGGCGGTGCAGGCACAGGTAGTTGGAGCGGCCCTTCAGCATGGCGAACTCCGGCCGCCTGCGCAGCAGCGGGTGCAGCGCGTCGACCGTGCGCGGGAGGTCCCGCTCGACCAGCTGCCGCTGGAGGGCCAGCGTCGCGGTCGCGACCACCACCCGCTCCCCGTGCGCCAGGGCCGGTACGAGGTAGCCGAGCGACTTGCCGGTGCCGGTGCCGGCCTGGACCAGCAGATGGGAGCCGTCGTCGATCGCCTCGGCGACGGCCTCGGCCATGCCGGCCTGGCCGGGCCGTTCCCGACCGCCCACGGCGGTGACGGCGGCGTGCAGGAGCTCGGGGAGGGATGGCTTCGTCATAGCCGGACCAGCCTACGGGTCGCCACCGACAGCGCGGTCACCGTACGCCGTCATCCGTGCACGCATGCGCGGCGAGCGGGTTGGGGACGGTCCCGTGCACGGCCGCGTGCGGCCGGTCCGCCCGGTCCCGGTACCCGTCCAGGTGCAGCCGGTTGCGGTTGAGGCAGAGCCGCTCGATGCGCTCCGTGAGCAGGTCGAACAGCTCGTAGCGCTCCTTCAGTTCGGGGAAGCGCCCCTGGTAGCGCAGGATCTCCTCGCGGACCAGCGCGAAGAACCGCTCCTCCGGGACCCCGAGCTCGTCGTCCATCAGCGGCGCGAGGTACCGGAACACCCCCACGAACAGACCCGAGTGGATGAACTGGGTGAGGAAGGCGGGCTCCTCCGTCAGCAGCACCCGCCGCACCTCCTCCGGCATGCCCGCGTGCTCGGGCAGGGGCACCGCGCTGACGTTGACGTCGTCCACGAAGTCCTTGATCGCCAGCCGCACGGGGACGTCCTGGGCGTCGTAGACCACGATCGCGTTCTCCCCGTGCGGCGAGAACACCGTGCCGTAGCGGTGCAGGAAGTGCAGCAGCGGCGGGAGCAGCGCGGCGAACAGGCGCCGCAGCCAGGCCTCCGGAGCCAGTCCCGAGCGCCGGACGAGTTCCGCGGCGAAGGCCCGCCCGCGGGCGTCGGTGTGCAGCAGCGAGGCCAGGGTACGGGCCCGCTCCCCCGGGTCCAGCCGGGGCTGGAGGGGCTCGCGCCAGATCGCGCCGAGGAGTTCCCGGTACTGGTAGGGGACGTCGTCGAGCCGGTCGTACAGCGGGTGCTCGACGGTCACCGAGGCGACCTCGCCGAGCAGCACCACCCGGGTCTCGTCGCGCAGGAACGGGTCGGCGTCGCGCAGCCCCTGGACCCAGGCGGTGACCGCGGGGGCGGCCAGCGTCCGCTCCGTCGGCAGCCCCCGCCACACCAGGGTGTTGAGGATCGACAGGGGGAGCTTGACCGTGTGGCGCTCGGGGCGGTCGACGTTGGTGAAGGTGCGGATGGACTGCTGCGGCAGCCTGAGGTCCCCGTCGCTGGGAAGGGGGACGATCAGGCGGTGGGCCACGGACGGCGCGTGGAGCGGGAGGACCACCTCGTCCCACTGCCAGGGGTGGACCGGCAGCCACAGGTAGGCGTCCGGGTCGAGGCCCTGCTCGTGCAGGACCGCCGCGAAGCGCGTGCGGGTCCGCTCGTCGAGCTCCCGCCGGTAGAGCTCGCGCGGATCGGCGAGCCGCGGAACGCCCCGGTAGGCCGCCAGGTCGGTGTGGACGGCGATCCAGGGCAGGGCGCACGGCAGGCGCGCCTCCGGGGCCCAGTGGGCGCTGTCGGAGGGGGTGAAGCCGATGCGGCCCTTGTTGAGGACGAGCCAGGGGTGCCCGGTCTGGTGGCCCTCCAGTTCGGCGTAGCCCAGTTCGGCCAGTTCGGCGGCGGTGGCGGCGCGGCGGTCGAGGGCGGTGTCCGCGGTCAGGGTCAGGGAGAGTTCGCGCACCAGGTGGCCGAGGGTCGGGCCGTCGAGGTCCAGGACGTCCCGGGCACGGGTGAGGAAGGCCAGCGGGTCGGTGAACTCGGCCCCGTCGCAGGTGACGGAGCCGGCCTCGACCCGCCAGCTGCCGTAGGCGCCGCGGCGGGCGCGGAAGGAGAGCTCACCGCCGTCGCCGAGGCGGAGCAGATAGCGGGTGGCGGCCCCCTCCGGCGAGCCGGGGCCGTCCGGCCCCGCGGGCCGGGGGGTGATGATCTCCTCGTAGGCGAACTCTCCGAGCATCTTGGCCAGCAGCCGGCGGCAGGCCCGGTCCCAGTGCTCCCCGGTCAGGCCCGGGGGTGTGTGGAGGGCGGAGCGGGACCGCTCGGCGGGCGTGGGACTCGAGGGTGTCATGGGCACGGGGGCTCCTCGGGTGGAACCGGCGCGGGGCGCACGGGGTATGGCGGTCAGCGGGTTCACAGGCGGCTCCGCAGGGCGCGTTCACGGATCATGAGCGCGGCCCGCTTGTCCGGGAGGTCGACCTCCGCCGAGAAGCGGAAGCCGGCGCTCAGGAAGGCGGCGACGGACGCCGTGTTGCCCAGGTCGGGCTCGGCGACGACCCGCCGGGAGGCGGGGTGGTGGTCCAGGACGAGGTCGGCGACGGCCCGCAGCAGGTGCGAGCCGGTGCCGCGGCCGCGGTCCCGGGCGGCCCCGATCAGGAGGTGGACGCCCATGTCGTCCGGACGGGCGGGGTAGTGGCGGGCCAGCGGGTCGAGATCGGCCCGGTAGATCTCGAAGTAGCCCGTGGGTGTGCCGTCGAGCTCGCCGAGGCAGGGTGTGCTGCCGCTCTCGCCGTCCAGCTGCCGCCGCAGGTGGGCGAGGGTGGTGGAGGCGGGGCCCGCAAGCTCCCAGAAGGCGGCCACGGCGGGGTCGTTCATCCAGCGGACCAGCAGGTCGAGGTCGCGTTCCGGGACCACGGGCACGAGGCGGAAGGCGCCGGCGGGGGTGGGGACGGTGCTCCCGCCGGGGGGCAGTCCGTCTGCGGCGGGGGACGGGCGCGGGGCGGCCGGGGCCCGGCGGAGGGGCGGTGCCGCCGGGTACGGGGCGGGGGGCCCGGCGGGGTCCTCCGGGACGGCGGGCTCCCCGGGGCCGGCCGGCGCGGGCCCCCGGCCCGCGGTGCGGGGGTGCGGCGCGGCCTGCGGGGGTAAGGGCACGCCGGTCCTCGCACGCGGCGGGGGCGTTGCGCTCATCGGGGCCTCGGTTCCTTTCGTTCCGCTCCCCCGGTCGGGGCCGGCGGGCCGCGACCGGGGCTGGTGGGAGGCCGTCTCAGGTGTGCAGCGGATTGGCGATCTCCACGTACACGGACTGGGTGTCGACGGGCCCGACGAGTTCGTCGAGTCCTCGCAGCCGGGTCAGGAGGTTGGCCTTGGCGCGCAGCACCGGGGCGTCCAGGAGGAGGCCGGGCAGCGGGGAGCCCTGGGCCGCCTCCGCGGCCAGGAAGCGCCGCAGCCCCGCGAGGAGCACGCGCTCGTCGGCCAGGTGCTGGGAGCCGAACGCGCCGATCAGGCCGAGGACGTTGTTGATGCCCAGGTAGTAGGCGAAGCGCTCGTCGGCGATCCGGTCGGGGACGAAGGTGTCGCTTCGGTCTCCGATGCCGGGCAGCCGCCGGGTGAGCTGCTCCCGGTGGGACTCTCGGAAGTAGTAGCCCTGGTTGTCGCGGTAGCGTCCGCCGACGGGCCAGCCGTCCGGGTCCAGGACGACCAGGGTGTTCTGCTGGTGGGCCTCCAGCGCGACACCGGCCTCGGCGTCGAGCCACAGCAGGGGGCGCACGACGTGGTCCAGATAGCGCAGGAACCACTCGGCCGCGACGGCGGTGGAGGGGCGCCCCGAGCGGCGGGCGAGGCCCCCGACCACGGCGGCCAGGCGGGAGCGCATCCGCGGACGGCCGGGCCAGGGGCGGGGGGAGGTGAGCGAGGCGATGCACACCGCGTCGTCGCCCGGGCCGAAGGGGTTGTGGCGCAGCACCAGGTCCAGTCCCGGGACGGGCTCGCCGTCCGGGGTGTCGACGGCCGCCCAGGCGGGGTCGCGGACGATGTCGAAGCCGGGGTGGGCCGCCCGCCACCGCGCGGCGAGCCCGGTGCGCAGCAGGCGGTGCACCTCCACCCCGCGGTGCAGCTCCTTGCGGAGGTTCTCGCGCCGGGAGTTGGTGATGCGCAGGCCGAGGGAGAGCTTGAGCATGGCGGGTGCGCCGGGGCGGTGGACCGTCCGCACGGAGGAGGTGGGGTGCCATGCGCCGCCCCGCGGCCCGAGGTCGCGCAGGAGTCCCGCGTCCAGCAGCTCGGCGACGGCCGGGCGGTGCAGGACCTCCCGCGCCTGCCAGGGGTGCAGGGGCAGCACGGCCGTGTCCGGCGGGAGGTCCGCCTCGGCCGCGGCCCGGCGGATGATCCGGTCGGCGCTCAGCGGGCGGCCCTGCTCGGTCCAGGCGGAGTCGGTGGCGAGCACGGAGTCCGCGACGGCGATCCAGTGCAGGGGGAAGGAGCCGTGGACCTCGGGTGAGAAGCGCCGGCCCTCCGTGTCGGAGAGCCCTTCGCGGCTCTTGGGCGTGGGGTGGAGGGGGTGGCCGAGCAGCAGGGACTGCTCGGCTGCGAGGAAGGCGTCGGCGCCCGGCGGGTCCTCGGGTGACCGGCGCCGGGCGGTGACGAACCCGGTGGTGCGGCGGACCGAGTCGGCGACCCGGCCCACCAGTTCGGCGGCCTCGGCCTGCCCGGCCTCCCGGCCCAGCAGGGCGGCGACGGTGACGGCGTCGGCCGGCTCCGCCCCCTCGGGGCTGCCGTCGAGCACGGGCGGCCCGAAGCGGTGCCAGCCGGTGGGCGACCAGTAGCGGACGGGGACCAGCAGTGCGGTGCCGCTCGCCGCGAGGGGGATGTGCAGGACCTCGCCGGCGGGGCGGGGCAGGGCCCGTTCGCGGACCCAGCAGCGCAGCAGGTTCTCGGTGGCGGCCGCGTCGGCGACCCGGTAGGGGTCCGGGGCGTCGAGGGGATCGTCCGCGGCGGGCAGGGAGGCGTCGTCGAGGCGCTTGGCGTGCTGGCGGGGCACCGCCGGAGCGTCGGCCTCCGGGGCGAGGGGGGCGCGCGGCGCGCTCCCGCCTGCGCCCCGGCCGGGAGCGCGGTCGCCGCGGGTCTCGGGCGCATCGGGTGCGGGGGTGGGGTTCACGGGCTTCCTTGGGCGGTTCCGGGGTGCGGGGGCAGGGTGGCGGCCGCGGAGGGGGGACCGGAGCGCGGCTCGCGCTCCGGCGTACGGCCCGCGGCCGGTCAGCGGGCGCGCGGGGGCGCCGCCCCGGCCGCGCGGGCGGGAGGGTCCCCGACCGCGCGTTCCGCCGCGGCCAGGGCGTCGGCGAAGCGGTCCAGTACGGCCTCCGCCTGCTCGTCGGTGAGGGTGAGCGGGGGGAGCAGCCGCACCACGGCGGACTGCCGCCCGCCGAGCTCGACGATCAGTCCCCGGCGCAGGCAGGCGTCGCGCACCGCGGCGGCGAGACCGGGGGCGGGGGCGGGCGCGGAGGATCCGGCGGACGGCGTGTCCGGGTCGACCAGCTCCACACCGATCATCAGCCCCCGCCCGCGTGCGTCGCCCACGCACGGGTGGCTCGCCGCGAGACCCTGGAGCCGGGCCAGCATCCGCGCCCCGAGCGCGGAGGCGCGCTCGGCCAGGCGGTTCTCCCGTACGAAGGCGAGGGTGGCGGCCCCGGCGGCCATGGCCAGCTGGTTGCCGCGGAAGGTGCCCGCGTGGGCACCCGGGGGCCAGGCGTCCAGGGCGGAGCGGTAGACGACCACCGCGAGCGGGAGGGAGCCGCCGATGGCCTTCGACATGACCATCACGTCGGGGACCACCCCGCTGTGCCCGACGGCCCAGAAGGCCCCCGTGCGCCCGACGCCGGTCTGCACCTCGTCGGCGATGAGCGGGATGGAGCGGGCCTCGGTGAGGGCGCGCATCCGGCGCAGCCACGCGTCGGGCGCGGGGACGACACCACCCTCGCCCTGAACCGGTTCGAGGATCATGCCGGCGGGGGACGGGGTGCCGCTCTTGGGGTCGTCGAGCAGGCTCTCGGTCCAGCGGGCCGCGAGTTCGGCTCCGCGGTCCCCGCCGACGCCGAAGGGGCAGCGGTAGTCGGACGGGAAGGGCAGGCGGGTCACCCGGGTGTCGGTGGCACCGCCGGACACGTCCAGCGCCCCGGCCGTCATGCCGTGGTACGCGCCGGTGAAGGCGAGCATGCCGGTGCGGCCGGTGGCGGTGCGGACGAGCTTCAGGGCGGCCTCGACGGCGTCGGTCCCGGCCGGCCCGCAGAACTGGATGCGGGCGTCGGCCGCCAGAGCGGGCGGGAGGGTGGCGAACAGCTCCGTGGTGAAGGCGTCCTTGACCGGGGTGGCCAGGTCGAGGACGTGCAGCGGGGCGCCCGAGTCGAGGACCTTGCGGACCGCTTCCAGGACCACGGGGTGGTTGTGGCCCAGCGCCAGCGTGCCGGCGCCGGAGAGGCAGTCGAGGTAGCGGCGTCCGTCGGCGCCCTCGATAGTCAGCCCCCGGGCGCGGACGGGCACGATCGGCAGCGAGCGTGCGTAGGTCCGGGCGGCCGACTCGCGCAGGGCCTGCCTGCGCAGGATCCCCTCATGGGCGGTGGTGGCTGCCGTCGGGGCTGGTTGGGTCACGGCCACGGCTGTCGGTCCTCCCGCTGTCACGGTTGCGTCGTCCCCGGATGCACCGGGTGGGCCGGGCGATCGCGGCGCCCGCCTCCCTCCGGGGTCCCTCCCGGAGTACGGCCGCGGCGCGCCGAGCGCTCGATGCGGGGCAGCACCGCTGTCCCCCCACAAGGACCAACGACCGTGGTCCCGAAAGATCACGGGCTGCGCGGAAGAAGCCCGGAGCGGGGAACCGAGGACCTGGTGATCGCCGTCCCCATCGGCACCGGCATAGTGGGGGGCCGCAACCGGTGGCCGTCCGGGCCGGGAGGCAGCGGACGGCCGCCCGCTCCTTCCGGGTGCGGCGAGGCGCCGACACCTCCCGCAGGTTGCACGGTCCGGACAGATCAGCAGCACCGAAGTCCCAGGGGGATCACGAGATGCGACCCATTCGCCCGACGCTGGCGGCGGTTTCCCTTGCCGCCGCACTCGCGCTGACCGCCACCGGCTGCGGTCCGGGCGAGGACTCCGCGGCGGACAAGCCGAGTGCCCCGGCGAGCCAGGCGGCCGACGGCGCGCTCACGATCCCGGACGATCTGGTGGACCGGCTCAAGGAGCAGGGGATCGACCTGGACAAGTGGCGCGACGGCGAGTGGCGCGACTGGGACGCCGACACCTGGCTCCGCGAGGCGAAGGACTTCGTCAACCCCATCATCGAGGACCTGTGGGACCCGGACCGGATGCGGGACGCGGAGACGCCCCCTGCGGACCCGGTGGACCCGGACATCTCCGGGGACGAGGGCGTGACGGACCCGACGCCCGCACCCGTCGACGCGGTGCCGGCGAAGGCCCCGTACCACGCGAGCGCGGCCGAGGCGGGCAAGGTGTTCTTCGACGGGCCGGAGGGCTCGATGGTCTGCTCCGCGACCGTGGTGGAGGACCCTGCCAACCCGGGGCGCTCCAACATGGTCTGGACGGCGGGCCACTGCGTGCACGCGGGCAAGAGCGGCGGCTGGTACCGCAACATCGCCTTCGTGCCCTCGTACAACGACGGGGCGCTGCCCACCGCGGAGTTGGAGCAGGCCTCGGAGGACCAGGTCGCGCCCTACGGCGTGTGGTGGGTGGACTGGGCGCAGACCTCGGACCAGTGGATCGCCGAGGGCGGTGCCACCGGGGGCGACGGCGCGTCCTGGGACTACGCCGTCATGCACGTCACGCCCGAGAAGGGCGGTTCGGGCAAGTCCCTGGAGGAGACGGTCGGCACCGCGCTGCCCGTCGACTTCACGGCACCCGCGGTGCCGGAGATCGCGTCCCTGACGGCCACCGGCTTCCCGGCGTCCCCGCCCTACGACGGCCAGCGGATGTTCCAGTGCACCGACGCACCGGGCCGGCTCTCGCTCGGTGCCGGGCAGCCCACGATGTACCGGATCGGCTGCACCATGACCGGTGGCTCCTCCGGGGGCGGCTGGGTCGCGCAGGGGCGCGACGGCGCGCCCGCCCTGGTCTCCAACACCTCGATCGGCCCGGTGACCGCCGGCTGGCTCGCCGGACCGCGGCTGGGCGAGGAGGCGCGGGGCGTCTACACGGAGGTCAGCCGGAAGTTCGCCGGGCAGTGAGGCACCGGGACCCGGCCGCGGGGCGGCCGGGTCCCGGCGGCTGCGCGCCGCCCGCACACGCGGAGCGAAGGAGCCCGGGACCGCCCCCGACGGGGGGCGGTCCCGGGCTCCTTCGCGGGGCGTGGCCCGCTCAGCGGGCCGCGGGCACGTAGGGGGCGAGCGCCGAGGCCAGTTCCTCGTGCACCCGTGCCTTGAGCAGGGTGCCCTCCGTGGTGTGCTCCTCGGAGATCACCTCGCCCTCGCCGTGGACCCGGGAGACGAGCCCCCCGTGGGTGTACGGCACGAGGGCCTCGACCGCGACCTCGGGCCGCGGCAGCAGGGCGTCGATCATCGCGAGCAGCTCGGGGATCCCGGCACCCGTGCGGGCGGAGACCGCGAGGGCCCGGCGCTCGATCCGCAGCAGGCGCTGGAGCACCAGCGGGTCCGCCGCGTCGGCCTTGTTGACCACCACGATCTCCGGCACGTCGACGGCGCCCACCTCGCGGATCACCTCGCGCACGGCGGCCAGCTGCTCCTCCGGCGCGGGGTGCGAGCCGTCCACCACGTGCAGGATGAGGTCGGAGTCGCCGACCTCCTCCATGGTGGAGCGGAACGCCTCGACGAGGTGGTGCGGCAGATGGCGCACGAAGCCGACGGTGTCGGCCAGCGTGTACAGCCGCCCGCTCGGGGTCTCGGCACGGCGCACGGTCGGGTCGAGGGTGGCGAACAGCGCGTTCTCGACCAGGACGCCCGCCCCGGTGAGCCGGTTGAGCAGCGAGGACTTGCCGGCGTTGGTGTACCCGGCGATGGCCACCGAGGGGACCCGGTTGCGGCGGCGCTCCTGGCGCTTGATCTCGCGGCCCGTCTTCATCTCCGCGATCTCGCGGCGCATCTTGGCCATCTTCTCGCGGATCCGCCGGCGGTCCGTCTCGATCTTGGTCTCACCGGGGCCGCGCGTGGCCATGCCGCCGCCACCGCCGCCGCCCATCTGCCGGGAGAGCGACTGGCCCCAGCCCCGGAGCCTGGGCAGCATGTACTGCATCTGCGCCAGCGCGACCTGGGCCTTGCCCTCACGGGACTTGGCGTGCTGGGCGAAGATGTCGAGGATCAGGGCCGTCCGGTCGACCACCTTGACCTTGACGACGTCCTCCAGGTGGATCAGCTGTCCGGGACTGAGCTCACCGTCGCAGACGACGGTGTCCGCGCCCGACTCCAGGACGATGTCCCGCAGCTCCTGCGCCTTTCCGGAGCCGATGTAGGTGGCCGGGTCGGGCTTGTCGCGGCGCTGGACGACACCGTCGAGGACCAGGGCGCCCGCGGTCTCGGCGAGCGCGGCGAGCTCCGCGAGGGAGTTCTCCGCCTCCTGGGCGGTGCCGGTCGTCCAGACGCCGACGAGGACGACGCGCTCCAGCCGCAGCTGGCGGTACTCGACCTCGGTGACGTCCTCGAGCTCGGTGGAGAGTCCGGCGACCCGTCGCAGCGCGGCACGGTCGGAGCGGTCGTACTGCTCGCCGTCCCGGTCCGTGTCGTGTCCGTGGCTCCAGGCGACGTCCTCTTCCATCAGGGCATCGGCCCGAAGGCTCCGGTCGCGCGTCTCCGCGAAGCTCTGCTCGGCCTGGGAAGGGGATGAAGAGGAGGTCATTGGATCCTTCGCGTGGAGGAGGGGTCGGCGGGCCGGGGGCCGGCGCCGTCGAGGGGAGGGCCCGAAGGGCGCCCCCCGGGCAGTGTGCCCGGTTTCACCGGGAAGAACGTGTCACGGCCGGGGAAGATTCCCGGCCGTGTCCCGGGGCGGCCGGCGGCCCGTCGATGGTCGCACGGCGCCGTCGGCGGCGTCACCCGGAATTCCCGGGTGCGGCGCCTCCCGGGAGGGCGGCCCGGTCCGCGGCCGCGGACGGCCCCTGCCCCGGGACGTCGCTGCGCCAGTCGGGGTGGCCCGGCATGGGCGGCGTCCGGGGGGCGTGCAGCCAGCCGTCGAAGAAAGCGTCCAGGTCGCGGCCCGTGACGCGGGAGGCGAGGCGGGCGAAGTCCGCGCTGTCCGCGGTGGCGTCCCGGTGGACGGACAGCCAGGCGCGCTCCAGCCGTTCGAAGGCGGCCGCGCCGACGGTCTGGCGCAGGGCGTAGAGCACCAGGGCGGAGCCGTCGTAGACGACCGGGCGGAAGATGCCGAGCTGCCGGCCGGGCGCGGGCGGGTCGGGGCGTGCCGGGGGGCCGCCGGCGGCGCGCCAGCCGTCGCTGAGCCGGTAGGCGCGGCGCATCCGCTCCGTGAGCGGCGGGCCGCCGTGCTCCTCCGCGTACAGGGCCTCGTACCAGGTCGCATGGCCCTCGCTCAGCCACAGGTCGGACCACATGCGCGGCGTGACGCTGTTGCCGAACCACTGGTGGGCCAGCTCGTGGACCATGATCGAGTCCACGTACCAGGAGGGCAGGGCCTCGCTGGTGAGCAGGGAGCGCTCGAACAGGGAGAGGGTCTGCGTCTCCAGCTCGAAGCCGGTGCGCGTGTCGGCGACGAGCACACCGTAGGTCTCGAAGGGGTAGCGCCCGACCCGCCGCTCCATCCACGCGATCTGGTCCGGGGTCCCGGCCAGCCGGGGCTCCAGCGCCTCGCGGTCGGCCGCGGGCACCACGTCCCGTACGGGCAGGCCGTGCGGCCCTTTGCGCTCGACGACGGCCAGGTCCCCGATGGCGACCTGGGCGAGTTCCGTGGCCATCGGGTGGGCGGAGCGGTAGGTCCAGGTCCGTGCGCCGTCCTCCTCGCGGACGAGGCCGGTGCGGCGCCCGCCCGCGACGACGGTGACGGACCCGGGCGCGGTGACCCGGAACGTGAGGTACGCCTTGTCCGAGGGGTGGTCGTTGCAGGGGAAGACCCGGTGGGCGGCGTCCGCCTGGTTGGCCATCACCAGCCCGTCGCGGGTCCGGACCCAGCCGCCCGCGCCGGCGGGCCCGCGGGGGTCGCTGGTGTGGGCGACGGTGATCCGCAGACGGCTCCCGCGGGCCAGGGCGCGGTCCGGTTCGATCACCAGGTCCTCCTCCGCGGTGGCGAAGGATGCGGGGGCTCCGTCGACCTCCACCGAGCGCACGGTGCCGTGGGTGAAGTCGAGGTTGACCCGGTCGAGGCGGCGGGTGGTCCGGGCGTCCACGGTGGTCACCGCCTCCATCGGCCGGTCGTTGGCACCCGGGTAGGCGAGGGCGATGTCGTAGGCGAGGACGTCGTAGCCGGGGTTGCCGAGCAGGGGGTAGAGGCGGTCGCCGACGCCGAGGGCGCGGGGCCCGGGCAGGGTGGCGGCGACGAGGGCCGCCGAGGCGGCGGTCAGCAGGAGGGCACGCACGCGGCGCCGTGGGGTGGCCAGCACGCCCCTACCGGTACCAGCGGGCCCGTCCGGCGCGGGGTGCGGCGCGCGAGGCCGGGGGCCGCACCCACCCGAAGGAGGGCGTCGGGGAGCCGGGGCGGGCCCGGGGCGGCCGGGTCCGGAGGCTCACTCCGAGCGCGGCCGAGTCCGGAGGCTCACTCCGAGCGCGGCCGGGTGACGGCCGGTGCGCCGCGGTGCTGGGTACGGCTCACGTCGTAGACCCCGGGAACGTCGCGCATGGCGCGCATCAGCGCCGTCAGGCCGGTCGCGTCGGGCAGGTGGAGCGTGTAGGTGTGCCGCACGCGCTGCTCGGTGGGGGGTTCCACGGTCGCGGAGACGATGGCGGCGCCCTCGGCGGCGATCGCCTCGGTGAGGTCGGCCAGCAGCCCGGGGCGTCCGAAGGACTCGGCGACCAGGGTGACCCGGCAGTCGGCGGCGTCGCCCCAGCGGACGGCCACCGGCGAGCGGCCCGCCCTGGTCATCCGGGCCACGGCGGGGCATTCCCGCCGGTGGACGGTGACCGCTCCCCCGCGGACGGGGAAGCCGGTGACCCGGTCCGGCGGCACGGGGGTGCAGCATCCGGCGAGGCGCACCGTGGCGTCCGGCAGGTCGACCACGGCGTTGGCCGCGGCGGGCCGCTCGGCGGTGCGCTGGGCGGGGCGGCGGGGAGCGGCGGGCGGCGTGCGGGAAGGCTCGGGGTGGGCGTCGAGCCAGCCGCCGATGGCGATGCGCGCGGCGGGGGTGCGGGCGTGGTCGAGCCAGTCCGGGGAGGGGCCCGAGCTGGTGTCCTGGGCGAGCAGCACCTGCACGGTGTCCCCGTCCCGCAGCGGCGTCCCCATGGCGGCGAGCCGCCCGTTGACCCGGGCGCCGACGGTGGCGTGGGCGCGCTCGCCGTACTGGGCGTACGCGGCGTCGACGCAGGTGGCCCCGGCGGGCAGGCCCAGGGAGCAGCCGTCCGCGCGGAAGACGGTGATCTCGCGGTTGTGGGCGAGGTCGGCCCGCAGCGAGGTCCAGAAGTGGTCCGGGTCGGGGGTGGACTGCTGCCACTCCAGGAGCCGGGAGAGCCAGCCGGGCCGGGTCGGGTCGGCGCGCTCGCCGTCCGCGGGCTCGGCTCCCTCGGTGGGCGCGTAGGGGTTGCCGAGGGCGACCACGCCCGCCTCGGCGACGGTGTGCATCCGGTGGGTGCGGATGAGGACCTCGGCGACCGCTCCGTCCGGCCCGGCGACGGCGGTGTGCAGGGACTGGTAGAGGTTGAACTTGGGCGCGGCGATGAAGTCCTTGAACTCGGAGACCACCGGGGTGAAGCAGGTGTGGAGTTCGCCGAGCACCGCGTAGCAGTCGGCGTCCTCGCCCACCAGCACCAGCAGTCGGCCGAGGTCGGTGCTGCGGGGCTCGGCCCGCTTCAGGCACACCCGGTGGACGGAGACGAAGTGGCGCGGTCTGAGCAGGACCTCGGCGGGGATGCCGGCCTCGCGCAGGACCGTGCGGAAGCGCTGGGCCATGGTGTCCAGGGCGGTGCAGGCCCCGGAGTGCTCGGCGATCAGCGCGCGGGTGCGCTCGTACTCCCGCGGGTGGAGGATCGCGAAGACCAGGTCCTCCAGCTCGGTCTTCAGCGCCTGGACGCCCAGCCGTTCGGCGAGCGGGATCAGGACGTCGCGGGTGACCTTGGCGATGCGGGCCTGCTTCTCGGGGCGCATCACGCCGAGGGTGCGCATGTTGTGGAGCCTGTCGGCCAGTTTGATCGACATCACCCGGACGTCGTTTCCGGCGGCGACGAGCATCTTGCGGAAGGTCTCGGGTTCGGCGGCGGCGCCGTAGTCCACCTTCTCCAGTTTGGTGACGCCGTCGACCAGGTAGGCCACCTCCGCACCGAAGCCGGTGCGCACCTGGTCGAGGGTCACCTCGGTGTCCTCGACGGTGTCGTGGAGCAGCGAGGCCGTCAAGGTGGTGGTCTCCGCGCCCAGTTCGGCCAGGATGAGGGTGACGGCGAGCGGATGGGTGATGTACGGCTCGCCGCTCTTGCGGAACTGGCCCCGGTGGGAGGACTCCGCGAGCACGTAGGCGCGGTGCAGCGTGGCGAGGTCGGCGTCCGGGTGGTGGGCGCGGTGGGCGTCGACGACATGGCCGATCGCGTCGGGCAGGCGGTCGCGCACCGCGGGGCCCATCAGGGCGGCGCGCCCGAGTCGGCGCAGGTCGATCCGGGGGCGGCCGCGGCGGCGGTTGTGGGCACCTGGGTTCGCGGCCTCTGTCATCGGGCACCTCCGGCGTCGACCGGCGCAGGGGAGAGTCGGGTCGCGCCTCCCTGCCGGTGCTTGATGCTACCGAGCCGACCACGTGGAGCAGTGCCGCTCTCGCCGAGCGTGAAACGGATCACCCATTCGAGGGATGGCGCGGGCGGGTTCCGTGCGAATCGGCGCGCACTCCGCGCCCGCACCGGCGCGACCGCGCGTCCGGCGCCTGGCCCGCGCCGCCGCCGGACGCCGCGCCGCGACGGCCGGGCCCTCAGCCGGCGGCGGTGCCCGCGAGCAGTGCGGGCTCCACGGTGCCCTCGGCGACGATGACGGCCGCACCGGTCATGTCGATCGCGCCGTCGGGGTGCTCGGTGATGACGAGGCGTCCGCCGGGCAGGTCGACCGTGTAGCTGACCGGGGTGCCGGTGGCCGCGGGGTCGGTGCCGTCCCTGCGGGCGGCGGCGACGGCCACCGCGCAGGCGCCGGTGCCGCAGGAGCGGGTCTCGCCGGAGCCGCGCTCGTGGACGCGCATCGCGACGTGGCGCTCGCCGCGGTCGACGACGAACTCCACGTTGACACCGTCGGGGTAGACGGAGGCGGGCCCGTAGGAGGGCTCCGTCAGCAGGTCCCCGGCGTGGGCGAGGTCCTCGACGAAGGCCACCGCGTGCGGATTGCCCATGTTCACGTGCCGCGCGGGCCAGCTGCGTCCGCCGACGGCCACGGTCACCTCGTCGTCCGGGGTCCGGGCCCGGCCCATCGAGACGGTCACGTCGCCCTCGGGGGAGCCGGTGCCCGCCTTGGCGATGTGGACCCGCTTGACGCCGCCGCGCGTGGCCACGGCGCACTCCCCGACCCGGGCGTGCCCGGCCCGCTGGAGGTAGCGGGCGAAGACGCGGACGCCGTTGCCGCACATCTCGGCGACGGAGCCGTCGGCGTTGCGGTAGTCCATGAACCACTCGGCCTCGTCGGCCATGTGCCGGGCCTCGGGGTGGGCGGCGGAGCGGACGACGCGCAGGATGCCGTCGCCGCCGATACCGGCCCTGCGGTCGCACAGGCGCGCGACGGCCGCCGGGGAGAGGTCGAGGACGCCGTCCGGGTCGGGGACGATCACGAAGTCGTTCTCGGTTCCGTGGCCCTTGAGGAAGCGGACGGGCTGGGTCTGCGTGGCGCTGGTCACGCCCCCCATCGTACGAGACGGGGTCCGGACCGGCCTCGCCGCCGGGAGGGGGGTCAGCGGAGGCGCGCGACCCGCCACACCGCCAGGGCGACGAGGACCGCGGCCACCCCTGCGTACAGGGCGACCACCCGCCAGTCGGGCCGCCGGCCGGAGCCGCGCTCGGGCAGGCCGGGCCAGGTGTGCCCGACGCGCCGTGCGGCCATGACCCCCCAGCCCGCGGCGCAGCCGCAGATGAGGAGGCCGAGCATCGCGACGACGGCCCCGCCGTCCCCGGTGCCGAAGGCGAGCGGGAAGGCGAACATCAGGGAGCCGAGGGCGGCCAGGCCCACGATGGGGGCGAGCTGCCAGATCCTCAGCCGCCGCGGGGGCCGGAGCTCGACCTCGACCTCGTCCGCGAGCACGTCCTGCTCCTCGGGTCCGTCGGGGCTGAGCCCCGGTGCCACCTCGACGGCATCGCGCTGCTCGTGCTCGGTGTCGCGAGGGCCGGCCTCCATCGCCACGCGCCCTCCCCACTCGGACTCAACTGTCGATCGATGCTCGATGATGGCACGCCCTCGGAGGGCCGTATGACACCCGGGGCATCCCGATGCCATCACGTGATCAGGCTGTGACCGCCCGTTCGATCAACGCCAGGGCACGCTGCGGAAGTTCCTCGCGGTCGGCTTCCGCGCCGCTGAGCCAGTGGACGCGGGGGTCGCGCCGGAACCAGGAGTCCTGGCGGCGGGCGAAGCGCTTGGTGGCGCGCACCGTCTCCTCGCGTGCCCGGAGTTCGCCGTACTCGCCCGCGAGCGCCGCGAGCACCTGCTGGTATCCGAGGGCCCGGGAGGCGGTGCGGCCCTCGCGCAGCCCGCGCGCCTCCAGCGTGCGCACCTCCTCCACCAGTCCGGCCTCCCACATGCGGTCCACGCGGACGGCGATGCGCTCGTCGAGCTCGGGGCGCCCGACGTCCACGCCGATCTGCACGGTGTCGTAGACGGAGTGGTGGCCGGGGAGGTTGGCCGTGAACGGCCTGCCGGTGATCTCGATCACCTCCAGGGCGCGCACGATGCGCCGCCCGTTGCCCGGCAGGATCGCCCGGCCCGCCTCGGGGTCCGCGGCGGCCAGGCGGGCGTGGAGGAGGCCGGGCCCGTCGGCCGCGAGCTCCTCCTCCAGCCGGGCGCGCACCGCGGGGTCGGTCCCGGGGAACTCCAGGGCGTCGATCGCCGCGCGGACGTAGAGGCCGGAGCCGCCGACGAGGACGGGGGTGCGGCCCTGGGCGAGCAGCCGGTCGATCTCGGCGCGGGCCAGTCGCTGGTACTCGGCGACGCTGGCGGCCTCGGTGACGTCCCAGATGTCCAGCAGCCGGTGGGGTATCCCGCCGCGTTCCTCCTGCGTCAGCTTGGCGGTGCCGATGTCCATGCCCCGGTAGAGCTGCATGGAGTCGGCGTTGACGACCTCGCCGCCGAGCCGCCGGGCGAGGTGGACGCCCAGATCGGACTTGCCGGCCGCGGTGGGTCCGACGACTGCGATGACCCGCGGTGCGGGAGCTGCGCTGTTCACCGCCCCAGTCTCCCAAACCGCGGGCCGTGCCCGGCACGGGCGGAGCCCCGCCCGGCCCCGGTGCGGGGCTGCGGCGGGCGGAGTCCGCGCGCCCGGCGACGCTCCGGCGCCCGAAGGGGGAGCCGCGGGTACGCTGAGGAGTGATCGCAGGCGTTTTCTTCCGGTTCTGCGCGGTATCGACCTGTTCGCCATGAGGTGGGGCGGCACGGCACCGGTCCCGTGCCGCGGGACGCATGTCCCGCGGCACCGCCGCCGTCGGCCCGCGGGGCGCGGCGAGGGCGGCGGGCGGAGCCGTCGGAGGACGCCCGGAGCGGTCCCCGCGCGGGACCACGAGGGAAGGTGGACCATGGGCTTCCTGGACACCCTGAAGACCAAGCTCGCCCCGGCCAAGGAGAAGGTCGCCGACCTGGCCCAGCAGCACGAGGGCAGGATCGGGCAGGGCCTCGACAAGGCCGCGAGGACGGTCGACGACAGGACCAAGGGCAAGTACAGCGACAGGATCGATACGGGCACCGGGAAGGCGAAGAACGCTCTCGGGCGCATCGCGCACCCGGAAGGGGGCGGGCGCCCCCCGGAGGGCGGCGGCCAGCAGCCTCCCGCCTCCTGAGGACCCGTGGCACGGGCCCCGGGCCGCCCCGCCGCGGAGCACCGCGCCGGGTGCGGGCCGGGGCCCGCGGCCGTCCCCGGGGGTCAGGACCAGGCGGCGACGACGTACCCGACCCCGTAGGGCGCGTCCTCGTAGAGCAGGCGTCCGCCCAGGCCCGCCCCCTCGGCGGCCCCCGCCAGGACCTGCCAGGGCGCCCGGCCCGAGACCTTGAGCTGGTGGGCGAGGCCCGTGTCGAGTGCGAGGAGCGCCGCGAGGTCGGCCGCTCCCAGGGCCCGCGCGATCCGGGTGTCGAAGCCGACGGCGCGCTCGTCGAGGTAGCCGGGCGCCTTCACGGTCCGGCGGGCGCTGCCGTCGCCCATGACCAGCAGGGCCGTGCGGCCGGACCGGCCGCCCGGGGCCCGTCCGGCGAGGTCGCGCCCCGCGGCGGCGCAGTCCTCCGCCGCGAGCGCCTCGTCGACCGCCAGGCCCTCCACGGGGCAGTCGCCGAAGTCGGCGCGGCCCAGCAGCCATGCCCCGACGGCGAGCGAGGGGGGCAGGGGGCGCTCGGCGCCGGTGCCGTGGCCGAGGCGGACGCCGAGGTCCACGCCGAAGCCGCGGAAGGAACCGGTGCTGCCCGGCGGGTAGGGCCCGTCGCCGTCCACGTCGGCCGGTCCGACCACGACGAGCCGGTCGGGCCGGGAGGCGGCGAGCACTCCGATGGCGTCCATGCAGGCGTCCCGCGCGGCGTCCAGCTCGGCGGCGGCACCGGCCGCCACCTCGGGGACGAGCAGCGGCGGGCAGGGGCACACGGCGGCGGCGGCAAGCATGATCGCCAGCCTAGTCCGTGCGGAGCGGGCATGGGCGGCGCCGTGCGGGGACCGCCGCACGGCGCCGGTGCCGGTCGCTCGCGGCCGGTCAGTCCCGGCCGCACCCGGGGGCGGCCGCGGCGGGCAGCGGCGCGGGGACGCCGACCGCCGGCAGGCCGAGCATCACCCCGGCCGGCTTCGCCGCCTCGGCCCGGCGGCGCTCCCAGGCGTCCCCGGCGCGCGTGCGGCGCACGGCGAGCGCCGCGCCCTCCGCCAGAAGGTGGTGCGGGGCCGCGTAGGTGATCTCGACGGTGACCACGTCGCCCGGGCGGACCTCCTGCCCGGGCTGGGTGAAGTGGACCAGCCGGTTGTCGGGGGCGCGGCCGGACAGGCGGCGGGTGGCCCCGTCCTTGCGGCCCTCGCCCTCGGCGACCATGACGTCCAGGGTGCGCCCGACCTGCTTCTTGTTCTCCTCCCAGGAGATCTCCTCCTGGAGGGCGACCAGCCGCATGTAGCGCTCCTGGACGACCTCCTTGGGGATCTGCCCCTCCATGGTGGCCGCCGGGGTGCCCGGGCGCTTGGAGTACTGGAAGGTGAAGGCGTTGGCGAACCGGGCCTCGCGCACGGTGTGGAGGGTCTGCTCGAAGTCCTCCTCGCTCTCGCCGGGGAAGCCGACGATGATGTCGGTGGAGATGGCCGCGTGCGGGATGGCGGCGCGGACCTTCTCGATGATCCCGAGGAAACGCTCCTGCCGGTAGGAGCGGCGCATCGCCTTGAGCACGGTGTCCGAGCCGGACTGCAGGGGCATGTGCAGCTGCGGCATCACGTTCGGCGTCTCGGCCATGGCGGCGATGACGTCGTCGGTGAAGTCCCGCGGATGCGGCGAGGTGAAGCGGACCCGCTCCAGCCCCTCGACCGCGCCGCAGGCGCGCAGCAGCTTGCCGAAGGCCTCGCGGTCGCCGATGTCGGAACCGTAGGCGTTGACGTTCTGCCCGAGCAGCGTGATCTCCGAGACGCCCTCGGCCACCAGTGCCTCGACCTCGGCCAGGATGTCGCCGGGCCGGCGGTCCTTCTCCTTGCCGCGCAGGGCGGGCACGATGCAGAAGGTGCAGGTGTTGTTGCAGCCGACGGAGATCGACACCCAGGCCGCGTACGCGGACTCGCGCCGTGTCGGCAGGGTGGAGGGGAAGGCCTCCAGCGACTCGGCGATCTCGACCTGCGCCTCCTCCTGCACCCGGGCGCGCTCCAGCAGGACCGGGAGCCTGCCGATGTTGTGGGTGCCGAAGACGACGTCGACCCAGGGGGCCTTGCCGACGATGGTGTCGCGGTCCTTCTGGGCGAGGCAGCCGCCGACGGCGATCTGCATACCGGGGCGGGACGCCTTCACCGATGCGAGCCGGCCGAGGTTCCCGTACAGCTTGTTGTCGGCGTTCTCGCGGACGGCGCAGGTGTTGAAGACGACCACGTCGGCCTCGCCGTCCGAGCCCCCGGGCGCGCGGACGTAGCCGGCCTCCTCCAGCAGACCCGACAACCGCTCGGAGTCGTGGACGTTCATCTGGCACCCGTAGGTGCGGATCTCGTAGCTCCGGGCAAGGCCCACGTCGTCCACCGCTCCCGCGCGGTCACTGCTGCTGGTCATGCCACCAGGGTAAGGGGGCCCGGGGACGGCCCCGTCCGCCCCGGGCCGGGGCCGTCGGCCGGTTGCGCCCCCGGACGGACCCCCCTGGCCAGGGCACCGGGGGACCTGGCAGGATCGCGCGCATGTGCCCGGCCTTCGTCCTCCGCCTCAGCCGCAACCGCGCCCTCGCGGCCTCGGTGACCGCGCTGGTGGTGTGCGGGCTGCTCGCCTGGTGGCTGGTCCCCTTCGGCCGTCCCTCGCCGAGCGGCGAGCTGACCTTCAGCACCGGCTCCCGCAGCGGCGTGTACCAGCGCTACGGAGTGCTGCTGGAGCGCGCACTGGCCGAGGACATGCCGGACGTCCGGATAGAGCTGAGGACCAGCGAGGGCTCCCAGCAGAACCTGGCCAGGCTGGCCTCCGGCGAGGCCGACTTCACCATCGCCACCGCCGACGCGGTGGCCACCTACCGGCACCAGGACCTCCCCGAGGCGGACCGGCTGCGGGGCTGCGCCCGGCTCTACGACGACTACGTGCACCTGATCGTCCCCCGCCGCTCCCCCGTGCGGTCGGTGGCCGACCTGCGGGGCAGGACCGTGGGCGTCGGGGAGCCGGGGTCCGGGATCCGGCTCGTCGCCGACCGGCTGATGGCGGCCGCGGGCCTGGACCCGACGGACGACATCACCCCCGTCCCGGCGGGCATGGACACGATGCCCGCGCAGCTGGAGGGCGGGGAGCTGGACGCCTTCTTCTGGTCCGGCGGCCTGCCCACCGGCTCGGTGCAGGCGCTGTCGGAGCGGTTCGACATCCGCCTGGTGCCGCTGGAACAGGAACTGGTCGGCAGGCTGCACGCCGGCGGTGACTCGACCACCTACTACCGCTCCGCGGTGATGCCTGCGGACGCCTATCCGCAGGCCCAGGGCGGGGTTCCGGTGCCGACGGTCGCCGTGGCGAACCTGCTGGTCACCACCGACCGGATCGGGCCGGTGCTGACGGAGGGCTTCACCCGCACGGTGATCGACAGCCGGGACCGCATCGGCAAGACCGTCCACCCCGCCCAGCTGGTGGACCTGCGCACGGCCGTCTACACCTCGCCCCTGCCCCTGCACGACGGCGCCCGCCGCTACTACCGCTCGGCGAAGCCGTAGTCCGCGCGGAAAGCGTCCCGCGGGCAGCTACGGCGTCCGGGGCCGGCCCCGGGCGGCCCCGGGCCTTCCCCCTGAGCCTTCCCTACACTCGCGGACATGGCTTCGCGCATCAGTGAACTGGTCATCGACTGCACCGACCCCGACCGCCTCGCCGCCTTCTGGGGCGGGGTGCTGGGCTATGTCGAGCTGGGCCGGGAGGAGGACGGAAGCATCGAGATCGGGCCTCCCGGCGCCGGCTTCGGCGGCCCGCAGCCCACCCTCGTCCTGAGCCCCGGCGGCGGTCCCCGGAGCGGGAAGCTCCCGCTGCACATCGACGTCAACGCCACCGACCGCGACCAGAGCGCCGAGCTGGAGCGGCTGCTCGCCCTCGGCGCCAGGCACGCCGACGTGGGCCAGACCGGCGAGGAGTCCTGGCACGTCCTGGCCGACCCGGAGGGCAACGAGTTCTGCCTCCTGCGCACCCGGCTCCCACCGCTCTGACGCGCTGCCTGCCGACCGCGCACGGCCGGCAGGCACCCGCACCGCCGGCAGGCACCCGCACCGCCGCACGGGCGGCCTTCGGCGGGCACCGGGCTCAGGGCGCGTCGGGCGCGTCGGGCGCGGTGCGGGGCACCGTCAGCACCACCCGCAGGCCGTGCGGCCGGTGGTGGGCGAAGGCGATGGAGCCGCCGCCCGCCGCCAGCAGCGCCCGCGAGATGGACAGGCCCAGACCCGACCCCTTGACGTTCTGGTGGCGGCCGCTGCGCCAGAACCGGTCGCCGATCCGGGCGAGTTCCTCGTCGCTCAGCCCGGGACCCTTGTCGGTGACGACGACCGTGGAGGTGCCCCCGTTCGACGCCACCTCCACCGTGACCGCCTCCCCCTGCGGCGTGAACTTCAGCGCGTTGTCGATCACTGCGTCCAGGGCGCTGGAGAGGGCGACGGGGTCCGCCCAGGCCGTGACCGCCGCCGTGTTCCCGGCCAGCGCCACGCCCTTCTCCTCGGCCAGCGGGCGCCAGGCGGCGACCCGCTCGGCGGCGAGCGCGCCGATGTCGGTGAGCCGCAGGTCGGCCGCCGCGTGCTCGGCGAGCGCGAGGTCGAGCAGGTCGTCGAGGACCTGGGCGAGGCGCTTGCCCTCGGTGCGCACCGAGGCGATCTCCGCATTGCCCTCGGGCAGCTCCAGGGCCAGCAGCTCGATCCTCAGCAGCAGTGCGGCCAGCGGGTTGCGGAGCTGGTGGGAGGCGTCGGCGACGAAGGCCCGCTGCTGCTCCAGCACGGTCTCGACGTTGTCGGCCATCTCGTTGAAGGACCGGGCCAGGCGGCGCAGTTCCGGCGGGCCCCCGGACGGGGCGACCCGGGAGTTCAGGCGCCCGGTGGCGATGTCGTGGGTGGCCGCGTCGAGGACCCGCACGGGCCGCAGCACCCAGCCGGTGAGCCGGAAGGCGGCCCCCACCGCCAGCAGCATGGCCGCGCTCTCCCCCGCGGCGATCAGCAGCCAGCCGCGCAGCACCCGGGAGCGGAGCTGGCCGGTCGGCGAGTCGGTGAAGACCACGGCGACGACGTCGCCGTCGCTCACCACGGGTGAGGCCACCACCAGCCGCTGCCCCTGCTGCCAGGGCCAGACCTGCGGAGGGTCGTCGCTGCGGCGCCCGGTGAGCGCCTCCTCGAAGGCCTCCAGGCCCTCGCCCTCGGTGGGCAGGGTCCAGTTCTGCGGTGCGCGGGCGAGGGAGTTGCGCTCGCGGTAGAAGACGCCCGCGCGGATGCCGTAGGTGTCGTGGTAGCGGTTGAGCTGGTCCTGGAGCGTGGCACGGCGCTCGTCCGAGCCCTCGGGCCCCTCGGTGACGAACTGGGCGAGTGCCGCGAAGCGGACGGTGTCGTCGATGCGGTCCACCACCACGCCCTGCTGCTGCGCCGCGGCCAGGCTGACGGCCAGCGGGAAGCCGAGCGCCAGCAGCACACCGGCCATGAGCACGATGAGCAGAGGAAGCAGACGGGTACGCACGGGGACGACGCGCCTCAGGCCGGGGCGGGTGCGACGAGCCGGTAGCCCACGCCGCGCACCGTCTCGATGAGCGCCGGCATGCGCAGCTTGGAGCGCAGGGAGGCGACGTGCACCTCCAGGGTGCGGCCGGTCCCCTCCCAGCTGGTGCGCCAGACCTCGCTGATGATCTGCTCCCGACGGAAGACCACCCCGGGCCGCTGGGCCAGCAGGGCCAGCAGGTCGAACTCCTTGCGGGTGAGCTGCACGTCGGAGCCGTCCACGCTGACCCGGCGGGTGGGCAGTTCGATGGTGACGGACCCGAGCCGCAGGGCGTCGTCCGCACCGCCGGCGGCGGCGGTCTCCTCCGCGGCGTGGGTGCGGCGGCTGACGGCGTGGATACGGGCGAGCAGTTCACCGGTGTCGTACGGCTTGACCACGTAGTCGTCGGCACCGAGGTTGAGGCCGTGGATGCGGGAGCGGACGTCGGAGCGGGCCGTCACCATGATCACGGGGGTGGCCGTCAGCTTCCGGAGCTTGCCGCAGACCTGGTAGCCGTCCTGGTCGGGGAGGCCGAGGTCGAGCAGGACCACGCCGAAGGGAGGCTTGTCGGCCTGCCCGTCGGGGAGCACGGCGCGCAGCGCCTCCTCGCCGTTGCGCGCGTGGACGACCTGGAAGCCGTGCCTGCCCAGCACCGCGGAGAGAGCGGCGGCGACGTGGTCGTCGTCCTCCACGAGGAGCAGCCTCATGGTCCTCTCCATTCCCGTGCTGTGGTCCGGCGGATGCGCCGTGGGATCGTGCCCGTCGGCCGGTGCCCTGAGCGGCTTCCCGCCGCACATCCCGCCTGCGGACGGGCGGGCCGCCGAGCGGCGGACGGCTTCGCACCCAACAGGGCATGAACACCGATCGGACAGCCCCCCGTCAAGAGGTAACAGGCCGTACCCGCGGTTCCGTTATGGAGCCGGTACGCGGGCCGTCGACCCGTTCACTCATCGTGTCCGGGTGCAGCCATATCGTTATGCTCAATTTCCGCTCAGATGTAATGACGCTGCTCGCACGGCGTGATTAGGGTCCTCTGCAACCGAGGAGGATGGAGCAAGAGGCCGATGAGCGAAGTGTCCGTGACCAAGGAGTCGGAGGGCCCTCAGCCCCCGGCGGGCGACCTGGTCGTGCTCAGCGATGTGAACAAGCACTTCGGCGCGCTGCACGTGCTCCAGGACATCGACCTGACCATCGCCCGGGGTGAGGTCGTCGTCGTGATCGGCCCCTCGGGGTCGGGCAAGTCCACGCTGTGCCGCACGATCAACCGCCTGGAGACGATCGACTCGGGGTCGATCACCATCGACGGGAAGCCGCTGCCCCAGGAGGGCAAGGAGCTCGCCCGGCTCCGTGCCGATGTCGGCATGGTCTTCCAGTCGTTCAACCTGTTCTCCCACAAGACGGTCCTGGAGAACGTCGTCCTGGGGCAGGTCAAGGTCCGCAGGACGGACAAGAAGACGGCCGAGGCCAACGCGCGGTCGCTGCTCGACCGGGTCGGCGTCGGCGCACAGGCCGACAAGTACCCCGCGCAGCTGTCCGGTGGGCAGCAGCAGCGCGTCGCCATCGCGCGGGCGCTCGCCATGGACCCGAAGGTGATGCTCTTCGACGAGCCGACCTCCGCCCTGGACCCCGAGATGATCAACGAGGTCCTGGAGGTCATGCAGCAGCTCGCCCGGGACGGCATGACCATGGTCGTCGTCACCCATGAGATGGGCTTCGCCCGCTCGGCGGCGAACCGGGTGGTGTTCATGGCCGACGGCAAGATCGTCGAAGAGGCCGCCCCCGAGGAGTTCTTCAACAACCCGCGCAGCGACCGGGCCAAGGACTTCCTTTCGAAGATCCTCCACCACTGAGTCCCGGGCCGGCCCCCGCCGGTCCGCTCCGTACGCGTCAACCCAAGGGAAGTCATCCATCATGAACCTTCGCAAGGTCACCGCCGCCTCGGCCGCCGTGCTCGCCCTCTCGCTGACCGCCACCGCCTGCGGCTCCGAGGACAAGGACAGCGACGCCGGCTCCTCCGCCGGCGACAAGAAGATCACCGTCGGCATCAAGTACGACCAGCCGGGCCTCGGTCTGAAGACCCCCGACGGCTCCTTCACCGGCTTCGACGTCGACGTCGCCACCTACGTCGCCAAGGAGCTGGGCTACGCGGAGGGCGACATCGTCTTCAAGGAGACGAAGAGCGCCGACCGCGAGACCGCTCTGGAGCGGGGCGACGTGGACTTCATCGCCGCCACCTACTCCATCACCGACGAGCGCAAGGAGAAGGTCGACTTCGCCGGCCCGTACCTCCTGGCCCACCAGGACCTGCTGATCCGCGCCGACGACACCGTGGCCAAGGGCGAGGACCTGAACGGCAAGAAGCTCTGCTCGGTCACCGGCTCCACCTCGGCGCAGAACGTCAAGACCAAGTTCGCCCCCGACGCCCAGCTGCGCCAGGTCGGCACCTACTCCGAGTGCCTGACCGGGCTCCAGAGCGGTGCCGTGGACGCGCTGACCACCGATGACTCGATCCTCGCCGGCTACGCCTCGCAGGACCAGTACAAGGGCAAGTTCAAGCTGGCCGGCCTGGAGCTGAGCAACGAGAACTACGGCATCGGTGTCAAGAAGGGCGACACCGAGATGCTCAACAAGATCAACGCCGCGCTGGAGAAGATGGTCTCCGACAAGGCCTGGGACGAGGCGGTCAAGGCCAACTTCGGCCCGGCCAACTACGAGAACGAGGCCGCGCCGCAGATCGGCAACATCGTCAAGTGAAGCACGGCCGAGACGGCGCGCCGCCGGTGACGGCGGCGCGCCCGGCCATCCCCACACGCGGAAGCGCGGGAGATCGTGTTCGACTTTCTTGAAGGCTACGACCTGCTGGGGGCGTTCTGGGTGACGGTGAAACTCACCGTCTTCTCCGGGATCGGCTCCCTCGTCCTGGGCACGCTGCTGGCGGCGATGCGCGTCAGCCCCGTCCCCCTGATGCGTGGCTTCGCCACCGTCTACGTCAACGTGGTCCGGAACATTCCGCTGACCGTCATCATCGTCTTCGCCTCGCTGGGTCTCTACGACGTGTTCGGCGTGACCCTGGGTGCCGCCGACGACTTCGACGAGCTGGCGTTCCGGCTGGCCGTCCTCGGACTCGCCGGCTACACCGCGGCGTTCGTCTGCGAGGCGGTGCGCTCGGGCATCAACACGGTGCCGGTCGG
This sequence comes from Streptomyces sp. NPDC048001, assembly GCF_043203115.1. Classification (NCBI taxonomy): domain Bacteria; kingdom Bacillati; phylum Actinomycetota; class Actinomycetes; order Kitasatosporales; family Streptomycetaceae; genus Streptomyces; species Streptomyces sp. NPDC048001. The sequence goes on along the minus strand of NZ_JBIDBN010000005.1, from coordinate 34,133 downwards.
GCAGGCGGAGGCGGCTCGTGCGATCGGGCTGAGCTTCACGCAGGTCCTTCGGTTCGTCGTGCTGCCCCAGGCGTTCCGCTCGGTGATCGGCCCGCTGACCAATGTGCTGATCGCCCTCACCAAGAACACCACGGTCGCCTCGGCGATCGGTGTCACGGAGGCGGCCCTGCTGATGAAGGAGATGATCGAGAACGAGGCGCAGCTCGTGCTCATCGCGGCCGTCTTCGCCTTCGGTTTCGTAGTCCTCACCCTGCCCACGGGCCTGTTCCTGGGCTGGCTCGGCAAGCGCATGGCGGTGAAGCGATGACCTCCGTTCTCTACGACGCCCCGGGCCCCGGGGCGAAGAGGCGCAATGTCCTCTACACCGTCGGCTTCGTCGTGCTGCTGGGGCTCGGTTGCTGGTGGGCGCTGCGGCTCATGGCGGACAAGGGGCAGCTCGACTGGGCCCTGTGGGAGCCGTTCACCCAGGCGCAGGCGTGGACCACCTATCTGCTGCCGGGCCTGGGCAACACCCTCAAGGCCGCGGCGCTGGCCATGGTCATCGCCCTGCCGCTGGGCGCGCTCCTCGGTATCGCGCGGCTCTCGGACCACCGCTGGGTCCGGGGCCCCGCGGGGGTCGTGGTGGAGTTCTTCCGGGCGATCCCGGTGCTGCTGCTGATGCTGTTCGCCAACCAGTTCTACTCGGTCTCCACCGACCTGAGCTCGGACATGCGTCCGCTGTACGCGGTGGTCACCGGACTGGTCCTCTACAACGCCTCGGTCCTCGCCGAGGTGGTGCGCGCGGGCATCCTCTCGCTGCCCAAGGGGCAGACGGAGGCCGCCAAGGCCATCGGCCTGCGCAAGGGCCAGACGATGACCAGCATCCTGCTGCCGCAGTCCGTCACCGCCATGCTCCCGGCGCTGGTCAGCCAGCTCGTCGTGATCGTGAAGGACACGGCGCTGGGCGGTGCGCTGCTCGCCTTCCCCGAGCTGCTCAACGCGCGGGGCACGCTGGCGGCCAACTACGCCAACGTCATTCCGAGCTTCATCGTCGTGGCGCTGATCTTCATCGTGCTCAACCTGATACTCACCAGCTTCGCCTCGTGGCTGGAGCGCAGGCTGCGCCGTGCCAAGCGCAGCAGCGGTGCGGTGCTCCACGCCGAGCAGGCAGGAGCCGAGGAACCGGTGGCCGAACCGGGTGTGACCACCAAGGAAGGCCCCTGAGCACGGCAGCTCACCGGGTGTGACGACCGCCGAGGGGCGGCGGCCTGCGGGCCGCCGCCCCTCGGCGCGCGGTGCGTCCCCCCGGGGGCGCACCGCGGGTGCTTGCCGGTGGGGTGCCCGGCGGGTGCTTGCCGGTGTCGCTTGACGCGAGCACTCACAGTGAGTTGCATACGTTCTGTGATCGCGTACCGGGCTTCCTCTGCACCGTCCCGCCCGCCTCTCGCAGCCGTGCCCGCCCCGGCGGACGGCTGCCCGGACGGAGGCGGCCCGTGGACCCGGTGATCGTGGTGGGGGCCGGACCCGTCGGCCTCGCCCTCGCCCTCGCCCTCGCCGACCAGGACGTGCCCAGCGTGGTCCTCGACGAGACCGGCGGCAAGGAGGAGATCCGTCCGGCACGGTCGGTGGTGCTGCGCCCGGACACCGCGGCACTGGCGGAGCGCCTGTGCGGCTCCGGACCCGGCGAGGAGGGGGCCCGCTGGTCCGGTTGGCGCTCGATGCGCCGCCGCACCGAGGTGCGGCGCCTGGCGCTGGGGGCGGACGAGGCCCCCGCTCCGCTGCATCTGCCCCAGCACGCGCTGACCCGCGCGCTGCGCGCGGCCGCGGACGGCCGCAGCCTGGTGCGGCTGGTCACGGAGAGCCGCCTCGACACGCTGGAGCAGGACCGCTCCGGGGTCACCGCGCACACCCGGGGACCGTCCGGCACCTGGTGGCGGGGAAGCTACCTGGTGGGGTGCGACGGGGCGCGCTCCACGGTGCGCAAGCTGCTGGGCATCCGCTTCCCCGGGCGGACCGCCGTCGAGCGCCACGCCGTCGCCGCGCTCCGGGCCGAACTGCCGTGGCCGGGTGAGGCGCTGCTGCACCGCCGCCCGGTGTTCCTGCCCGGCACCGAGGAGATCACGGCCCGGCCGCTGGCCGAAGGGGTGTGGCGGCTGGACTGGCTGCTGCCTCCGCGCGGGGACCTGGTGACCCCCGAGACACTGGTGGCCCGGGTCCGCGACACCCTCGGCGCCTGGTGCGGGGGGACACCGCCCTACGAGCTGCTGGACACCGGGGTGCACACCCTGCACCACCGCCTCGCACGGAGCTGGCGCGCGGAGCGGACCTTCCTGGCCGGGGACGCGGCCCACCTGCTCGGCGCGCTGGGGACCCAGGGGGTGGACGAGGGGCTGCGCGACGTGGACAACCTCGCCTGGAAGCTGGCCTTCGCCTGGCACGGCCGGGCGTCCTCCGCTCTGCTGGACAGCTACGAGGACGAGCGCCGCACCGCCGTGGCCGCTCGGCTGCGGGCCGCCGACCAGTGCCTGCCGATACTCCGCAGCGGCGGCGGTCTGCGGACCTACCTGCCCGGAGCCGCCCGGGGGCACGACCAGATGCTCACCGACGCGCATCTGGGGCAGGGGCCGCTCGGGGCACCGCCGGTGTACGCGCATTCGGCCCTCACCCCGGGCGGCTGCCCGACGCGGACCGCCGTGGCCACACCGGAGGGCGCTCCCGTGGAGGACGTCCGGGTGACCTCCCCCGACGGCACCGGCGGGCTGCTGCGCGAGCGGCTGGGACGCGGGCTGCTGGTGGTCCTCGTCGCCCCGGGCACGGGTGTCTGGGAGCGCAGGCACTGGGTCGGGGCGGGCGTCATGCCCCGCCTGGCGGCCGCGGTGGAGGGGCTGCCGGTGGCGGCGGAGCTGCTGGTGACGGAGGGCTATCCCGGGGCTCCGGCGCACTCGGTGCTGATGGTACGGCCGGACGGACATCTGGCGGCGGCCTTCTCCGGGGTGAGGGCGGAGGACCTCCACGCGGCGGCCTGCGCCGTGGGCGGCGGCTCGGCCCCCGGGTCCGCGGACGACGGACACGCGAAGCGGCGCCCCGGGGTCGCCGAGGAGCGGGCGGACCCGGACTGAGCGGGCGGCGCCGTCGCCCGTTGCCGGTGGGCGCCGCGCGGTGCTCGGCCCCGGCGGGGCCGTCCTGCCCGGTGCGGTCCTGTCGCCGCCCCTGCGGCCCGGTCGGCACCGTCCCTGATCGGCGGCCGGGGCTTGGCCGACCGCGCTGCGGCCGGGCGCCGGCGCCCGGCAGGGGCCTTCAGTGCACCGGGCCCTCCAGGTCGTCCACGTCCTCCCCCTCCGCTTCGAGGGCCTGGCGGACGATCCGCAGTGACAGGCCCTCGGGGTAGCCCTTGCGGGCCAGCATCCCCGCCAGCCGCCGGATGCGTCGGTCGCGGTCCAGACCGCGGGTGGACCGGAGCTTGCGGGCCACCAGTTCGCGTGCGGTCTCCTCCTCCTGCTCGCCGTCGAGCTGCCCCACCGCCTCGTCGATCAAGGCGCCGTCGACGCCCTTGGTGCGCAGTTCGCGCGCGAGCGCCCGGCGGGCGAGACCGCGGCCGTGGTGGCGGGACTCCACCCAGGCGCCCGCGAAGGCGGCGTCGTCGATCAGGCCGACCTCCTCGAAGCGCGAGAGCACCTCCTCCGCCACGTCCTCGGGGATCTCGCGCTTGCGGAGCGCGTCCGCGAGCTGCTTGCGGGTGCGCGGGGTGCCGGTGAGCAGGCGCAGGCAGACCGCCCGCGCCCGCTCCGCCGGATCCTGGGGCGGCAGCGCCTCCCCGGCCCTCGACGGGTCGGCGCTGTCGCCCGGCCATTCGGTGCGCCGGGTCACGGATCAGGCCTTGGCCGCCGCCTTGGCCGACTTCGCCTTGGCCGCCGGCGCCGGCACGGCCTTGGCGTCCTCGGCCGGGGTGGCGGCCGGGGCCTCGGCTCCGCTCTCGGACGTCTCGGTGTCGGGGCGCACGCCGACGCCGAGCTTCTCCTTGATCTTCTTCTCGATCTCGTTGGCGAGGTCCGGGTTGTCCTTGAGGAAGTTGCGCGCGTTCTCCTTGCCCTGCCCCAGCTGGTCGCCCTCGTACGTGTACCAGGCTCCGGCCTTGCGCACGAAGCCGTGCTCCACGCCCATGTCGATCAGGCCGCCCTCGCGGCTGATGCCCTGGCCGTAGAGGATGTCGAACTCGGCCTGCTTGAACGGCGGCGCGACCTTGTTCTTGACCACCTTGCAGCGGGTGCGGTTGCCGACGGCCTCGGTGCCGTCCTTCAGGGTCTCGATGCGCCGGATGTCGATACGCACCGACGCGTAGAACTTCAGGGCCCGGCCACCGGTCGTGGTCTCCGGGGAGCCGAACATCACACCGATCTTCTCGCGGAGCTGGTTGATGAAGATCGCCGTGGTCTTCGACTGGTTGAGGGCGCTGGTGATCTTCCGCAGGGCCTGGCTCATCAGCCGGGCCTGGAGACCCACGTGCGAGTCGCCCATCTCGCCCTCGATCTCCGCCCGCGGCACCAGTGCGGCGACGGAGTCGATCACGATGAGGTCCAGCGCGCCGGAGCGCACCAGCATGTCGACGATCTCCAGGGCCTGCTCGCCGTTGTCCGGCTGGGAGAGGATCAGACTGTCGATGTCGACGCCGAGCTTCTTGGCGTACTCCGGGTCGAGGGCGTGCTCCGCGTCGACGAAGGCGACCTGGCCGCCGGCGCGCTGGGCGTTGGCCACGGCGTGCAGGGTGAGGGTCGTCTTGCCGGAGGACTCCGGGCCGTAGATCTCCACGACGCGTCCACGCGGCAGGCCGCCGACGCCGAGGGCCACGTCGAGAGCGGTCGACCCGGTGGGGATGACCTCGATGGGCTCGTTCGGCCGCTCGCCGAGCCGCATGACGGCACCCTTGCCGAACTGCCGTTCAATCTGCGCGAGCGCGGCGTCGAGCGCCTTCTCGCGGTCGGTTCCTGCCATGGGTTCCACCCGATTTGCTTGAGTCGATCGCTTCACGTCACAGACGCTAACCCCTGCCACTGACAACGGGCCCCGACGTCCCTCCGGCCTGTGGACAACCGCGGCCCACCGCGGCACCGACCGGACCTCCATAAGAATGGATGTTCGATTTTCGTGTCAAGCGCCCACGCGGGGGCCCGGCCGGAAGCCGCGGCCTCCCGCCCGGCGCATCGACCGCGCCCCTCACCCGTCCCCCGGCGCCCCGGCCGCCCCGTCCCGGCGGTCCGCCAGCGCGCGCCGCACCTGGGCCACCACCCGGCGCCCGCCGCGCCGCCGCCGGCCCTGCAGCCGGCGTTCGTCGGCCACGTCGTAGCGCTTCACATAGGCACCGAGGAACGCCTGGAGCGTCGCGACCGCCGGAATGGCGATCAGCGCACCCACCGCCCCGAGCAGCGCCGTGCCCGCGACCACCGACCCGAACGCGACCGCCGGATGGATGTCGACGGTCCGCGCGGTCAGCTTGGGCTGCAGGACGTAGTTCTCGAACTGCTGGTACACCACGACGAAGCCGAGCACCCAGACCGCGTACCAGGGGTCCACGGTGAAGGCGATGAGCATCGGCAGGGCCCCCGCCAGGTAGGTGCCGATGGTGGGGATGAACTGGGACACCAGACCCACCCAGACCGCCAGCGCCGGGGCGTAGGGCACTCCCAGGAACTCCAGCAGGACGAAGTGGGCCAGGCCCGAGACCAGGGCCATCAGCCCGCGCGAGTAGAGGTAGCCGCCGGTCTTGTCGACGGCGATCTCCCAGGCCCGCAGCACCTCCGCCTGCCGGTTCGGCGGGAGGACCGAGCACAGCGCGCGCCGCAACCGGGGCCCGTCCGCGGCGAAGTAGAACGAGAACAGGAAGATCGTGAGCAGCCGGAAGAGCCCGCCGAGCACCTGGGCGGAGACGTCCAGCACGCCCGAGGCGCTGTTCTGCACGTACTTCTGCAGCCAGTCCGAGCGCAGGAGGCTGTCCTGGACCTCGACGCGGGAGAGCTCGGTGTGGAACGTGCCGTTCACCCACCGGATGACGGAGTCGATGTAGGTGGGCAGGTCCTCCACCATGTCGATGATCTGACCGGCGAGCACCGATCCGAGGATCACCACGAACCCGACACCCGTCACCAGGACGGCGGAGAACACCAGGAACGTGGCCAGCCCCCGCCGCATCCCGCGCGCCGCCATCCGGCTCACCGCCGGTTCCACCGCCAGGGCGATGAAGAAGGCGATCAGGACGTTGACCAGCAGACCGATGAGCTGGTGGAAGGCCCAGGTACCCAGCTGGAGGCAGGCGTAGAGGGCGAGCGCCAGCACCATGGCGCGCGGCAGCCAGCGCGGCATCCGCGCCGCGGCCGGAGCACCGGCCTCCGGCGGCGGTCCGCTCCCGGAGGCGGCGGGGGCCGCCGCCCGGCCGCCCTCCCGCGGGGGAGGCGCGGCGGGGGCGGGATGCTCCGCGGGGTCGGGATGCTCCGCGGGGTCGGGGGCGCCGTCGTCCCGGCGGGTGCTGTCGGTCAGGTCCACCGGGCCAGTGTCGCGTATCGGGAGCGGGCCCCGCCGCCCCGCCCCGTGACGTGCGGCGGCCGGACCGCCCGGACACGCGGGCGGGCACACCGACGCCCCCGCCGCGTCCGCCTTCCTGCGGTGCCGCGCGGGCGCGCGCGGGCGGGCACACCTCGCGCGCCGCGGCGCTGCCGGGGCCGGGCACGGCGCTCCCCGGGACTCCTCAGCGCTTCTCGGCGGGGATCTCCATGGCGGAGCAGACCGCCCGCCAGACGTCCTTCGCCTCCCATCCGGCGTCGAGCGCCTGGTGGACCGTCCGGCCGCCCAGCTCCGCCATCACATGGTCCCGGGCGAAGGAGTCCGCGTACCCCGAGCCGAAGTGGTCCGCCATCCGTTCCCAGAAAGTCGTCAACCGCATGACGCCAGTATCCCGCCCCTGGGGGTGCAGCCCGCCCGGAGAGCCTTGCCGAAAGCCTTTTCCGCCCTAACGTCGGACCATGGCTGGAACCGGAGCAACCACAGCGACGCCGACCGCGTCCTCACTCGCCCGCGCCGAGCGCTTCGTCTGGCTGACGGCACGCGTCCTCGAACAGCGGCGTTTCGCCTACCACTTCCTCGGAGGGGCGGCCGAACCCGTCGAGGCGGCCCTGGCCGCGTACCGCAACGAGGACGGGGGTTTCGGCCACGCACTCGACCCCGATCTGCGGGGGCCCGTGAGCCAGCCCCTGCACACCGCCCACGCCCTGCGCGTCCTCGACTCCATCGGGCGCTGCGGCGGTCTGAGGGTGGAGCGCATGTGCCGCTACCTCACGGCGGTGTCCACCCCGGACGGCGCCCTGCCCGCCGTCCACCCCTCGCAGCGCGGCTTCCCCTCGGCCCCCGCGCTCGCGGTCGCCGACGACCCGCCGAGCGCCCTGCTCGCCACCGGCCCGGTGGTCGGTCTGCTCCACCGCAACCAGGTCTGGCACGCCTGGCTGTTCAGGGCCACCGACTTCTGCTGGGCGGCGGTGGACGCGCTCGGCGGGACCGCGCGCCCCCGGGACGTCGGGGCCGCCGTCGTCTTCCTGGACAGCGTTCCCGACCGCTCGCGGGCCGAGGCCTCGGCCGACCGCCTCGGCCGCCTGGTGCGCGAGCGGCGCCTGGTCGTGCTCGACCCGCCGCCCGGGGAGGGTGCCGACCCCGCGGGCGGGACCCCCTCCGGCGGCGGGCCGCTGCCGCACGACTACGCGCCGACCCCCGGCTCGCTGGCCCGGCGCTGGTTCACCGACGAGGAGATGGAGCGGTCCCTGGACCGCCTCGCCTCCCGCCAGCAGGAGGACGGGGGCTGGCCCGCGCCCGGGCGGGAGTGGACCCCGGCGGCGTCACTGGAGACCCGGCCGATCGCGACGGTGGAGGCCCTGCGGACGCTGCGTGCCCACGGGCGGCCCGTCGGCCCCTGATCCGGCCTCCCCCGCGACCGGGGGAGTCGGGCGCCCCGCCCCGGCGGGGCGCCGCGGGCCAGCGGAGCGCCGCGGGCCGGGCTCAGCCGCCGAGGGCCCGCACACCCGCCGTGACCGCCACCGCCGCGCCCACGACCACCAGGAAGGGCGCCCGCAGGACGAGGGCGAGGCCGGCCGCGGCGACTCCCGCGGCCCGGGCGTCGAGCACGAGGGCGTGACCGTCGCCGAAGGTCTGCTGCGCCGTGAGCGAGGCGAGCAGGGCCACGGGGAGCAGCGCGGCGAGCCGCTGCACGGAGGGGCGCTCCAGGGTGTGCGCGGGCACCAGCAGCCCGACCAGTTTGGCCAGGTAGCAGCCGGCGGCCGTCAGTGCGATGGCGATCCAGACGCTCACCGGTCCTCCTCGGGGGTCGTCGGGTGCGCGGCGCCGTCCGCCCGGGCGGAGGCCGGCGGGCGTCCGGATCCGGGTGTACCGAGCGCCCGCCCCTTGAGCCACAGCACGGCGGGGGCGGCCAGTCCGGCCACCAGCACCGGGACCCCGGCGGGCAGCACCGGCAGCAGGCCGAGGCCGAGCAGCACGGCGAGGGCGGCGACCGCCCGCTCGGTGGCCGTGCGCAGCATCGGTGCGAGCAGTGCCAGGAACACCGCGGGCCCGGCCGCGTCGAGGCCCCAGGCCCCGGTGTCGCCGAGCGCCTCGGCGCCCAGGGCGCCGAGCAGCGTGGTCAGGTTCCACAGGACGTACAGGGTGAGCCCGGTGACGGTGAACCCGAGGCGGACACCGCGGCGGGAGCGCTGCGCGAGCGCCACGGCCGTGGTCTCGTCGATGACCCAGTGCGCCGCGAGGGGCGTGACGGAGCGCGGCAGGGCGAGCAGTTGCGACAGCCGCAGCCCGTAGAAGGCGTTGCGGACGCCGAGGAAGAAGGCCCCGGCGGCCGCGGTGAGCGGGTTGCCACCGGCCGCCAGGGCTCCGACCAGGGCGAACTGCGAGGCGCCGGTGAAGACGAGCAGGCTGAGGGCGCAGGTCTGCAGGACGCTCAGCCCGGCGCCGGCCGAGGTGACGCCGAAGGCGAAGCCGGACAGGCCGACGGCGACGCCGACGCCGAGCGCGTCCCGGACGACGGCCGTGTCGGACGCGGCCGTGTCGGACACGGGCGGGGCGGCCTCGGCCGGGCCGGGCCGGTGGGGCGTGCCGTGCGGGGGCGCGGCGGCCGGTATCGGGCGTGTGCCGTCCCCGGGCGGGGCGCCCGGGGGTGTTCCGGGGGGAGCTGGAGCTTTCTGTTCTGCCACGCCGCGAGACTAGGCACGCCCCCGGCCTGCGGTCTTGTACGTTCTTGCGGCCCGCGGGGGTGCCGCCGCTCAGCGCCCCGCGCCGCTTCCGGGAGGGCTCCCCGCCCCGGTGCGCTCCCGCCGGTACGCACCGGGCGGTACGCCGACGATCCGGGTGAAGTGGCGGTTCAGGTGCGGCTGGTCGGTGAAGCCGACGGCCACCGCCGCCTCCGCCGGGGTGGCGCCCGCCTCCAGCAGACCGCGCGCACGGCGCACCCGGGCGTCGGTCAGCCAGGTGTGCGGCGGCAGGCCGTACGCCGCCTTGAACGCGCGCAGCAGGGCGAAGGTGCCGGTGCCGAGCTCGCGCGCCAGCTCCTCCAGCGAGGGGGGTGCGGCCATCCGCGCCTGAAGCACCTCGCGGGCCAGCGCCGCGGTACGCGCCCCCGCCGCCGGTGCCGGCCTGGCGGGAAGGGCGCCCCCGTGGCGGCGCAGCAACCGGGCGACCACGAGCCGCAGCACGCTGTCGGCGGCGAGCGCGTTGCCCTCCTCCGCGGCCCGGTGCACCGCGTGCACCAGGTGGGAGGCGGAGGGGTCGCGGACGATGGTCTCGGCGAAGCCCGCCGTTCCGCGCAGGCTCGTCGTCTCCGCGGCGATGCCCGCGACCAGTGCGGACGAGGGGTAGAGCGTGGAGTACACCCAGCCCTCGGGGACCCCGGCCCTCGCGGAGTGCGGCACCTCGGGGTTGATCATCACCACCGTGCCGGGCAGGGCGCGTATCGTGCCGCCGGGCAGGGCGACGTCCTCGATGCCCCGCCGCACCGCGCCCAGCACGAAGCCCTCGTGGGTGTGGCGGGTGAAGGAGTGCCGCACATAGCGGGCCTGCAGCAGGTCCAGGCCGGGCACACCGGGGTACTGCCAGTGGCGGGCCCACTCGTCCTTCCGGTCCGGTGCCGCGTGCGTCTCCATACAGGCCATTCTGCGCCCCGCCGCCGACATGCCGGGTCCGCGTCCGCCGCTCGGGACACGCACGGGCACCGCGCGGGCGGGCCACCGGATCACCGCCCGGCCTCCTCCGCCTCCCGCGTCGCACGGGCACCGCGCGGGCGGGCCACCGCCACCGCCACCGCCACCGCCACCGGTGGGCCTCGGCCCCGGGGACGCCTCTCCGCGGGGGCTCGGCCCCGGCGGACCGCCGTTGTCGGTGGCGGGGTGCACGATGGGGTTCATGGCCCCCACAGCGCTCGACCGGTTCTCCCCCGCGACCCGCGGCTGGTTCACGGGTGCCTTCCGCGCCCCCACGGCCGCCCAGGAGGGAGCCTGGCAGGCGATCGGCGAGGGCTCGGACGTCCTCGTGGTGGCCCCCACCGGGTCCGGCAAGACGCTGGCCGCCTTCCTCTCCGCGCTGGACCGCCTCGCCGCCGCGCCCCCGCCGGCCGATGCCCGCAGCCGCTGCCGTGTGCTGTACGTCTCCCCGCTGAAGGCCCTGGCCGTCGACGTGGAGCGCAATCTGCGCAGCCCGCTGACGGGCATCCGGCAGGAGGCCGTCCGCCTGGGGCTGCCGGAGCCCGAGGTGCGGGTCGGCATCCGCTCGGGGGACACGCCCGCGGCCGAGCGCAGGGCCCTCGCCACCCGCCCCCCGGACATCCTGATCACCACGCCCGAGTCGCTGTTCCTGATGCTGACCTCCTCCGCGCGGGAGGCGCTGGCGGGCGTCGAGACCGTGATCCTCGACGAGGTCCACGCCGTCGCGGGCACCAAGCGCGGGGCGCACCTGGCGCTGTCGCTGGAGCGGCTGGACGAGCTGCTGCCCCGCCCGGCCCGCAGGATCGGCCTGTCCGCCACCGTCAGACCGGTCGACGAGGTGGCCCGCTACCTGTCCCCGCAGCGCCGGGTGGAGATCGTGCAGCCGCCGTCGGGCAAGGAGTTCGACCTGTCGGTGGTCGTCCCCGTGGAGGACCTGGGGGAGCTGGGGGGAGCGCCCGCGGCCGACGCCTCCGGGACCCCCGGCGAGCGGCCCTCGATCTGGCCGCATGTCGAGGAGCGCATCGCCGACCTGGTCCAGGCCCACCGCTCCACCATCGTCTTCGCCAACTCCCGGCGGCTGGCGGAGCGGCTGTGCAACCGCCTCAACGAGATCGCCCACGAGCGGGCCGAGGGCGCACCGCTGCCCGAGGGGGCGCCTCCCGCGGAGATCATGGCCCAGTCGGGCTCCGCGAAGGGGGCCCCTGCCGTGCTGGCCCGCGCCCACCACGGCTCGGTGTCCAAGGAGCAGCGCGCCCAGGTCGAGGAGGACCTGAAGGCGGGCCGGCTGCCCGCGGTGGTGGCCACCTCCAGTCTGGAACTCGGCATCGACATGGGGGCGGTGGACCTGGTGGTCCAGGTCGAGTCGCCGCCCTCGGTCGCCTCCGGCCTCCAGCGCGTCGGCCGGGCGGGCCACCAGGTGGGGGCGGTGTCCACGGGTGTCGTCTTCCCCAAGTACCGCGGAGACCTCGTGCAGGCCGCCGTGGTGACGGAGCGGATGCGGTCGGGGGCCATCGAGTCCCTGCGGATCCCGGCGAACCCGCTCGACGTGCTGGCGCAGCAGCTGGTGGCCATGACCGCGCTCGACAGCTGGGGGGCCGACGACCTGCTGGCCCTGGTACGGCGGGCGGCCCCCTTCGCCGCGCTGCCCGAGTCCGCGTTCACGGCCGTGCTGGACATGCTGGCCGGCCGCTACCCCTCGGACGCCTTCGCCGAGCTGCGCCCGCGGGTGGTCTGGGACCGGGTGGCGGGCACCGTCACCGGGCGGCCGGGGGCGCAGCGGCTCGCGGTCACCTCCGGCGGAACGATCCCTGACCGGGGCATGTTCGGCGTCTTCCTGGCGGGGGCCGACCCCAGGAAGGGCGGCGGCCGGGTCGGGGAGCTCGACGAGGAGATGGTCTACGAGTCACGGGTGGGGGACGTCTTCACCCTCGGCACCACCTCCTGGCGGATCGAGGACATCACCCGCGACCGCGTCCTGGTCTCCCCCGCTCCCGGGGTGCCGGGGCGGCTGCCCTTCTGGAAGGGGGACCAGCTGGGGCGGCCGCTGGAACTGGGGCGCGCGGTGGGCGCCTTCCTGCGGGAGCTGGGCGGACTGCCGCCCGAGGACGCCCGTCAGCGGCTGCGCTCCGCAGGGCTCGACACCTGGGCCGCGGAGAACGTCCTGGCCTACCTCGAGGAGCAGCGGCGCGCCTGCGGCCACGTCCCGGACGACCGCACCGTGCTGGTGGAGCGCTTCCGCGACGAACTCGGCGACTGGCGGGTCGTCATCCACTCCCCGTTCGGCGCCCAGGTGCACGCCCCCTGGGCGCTGGCCCTGGGAGCCAGGCTGGCCGAGCGGTACGGCATGGACGCGCAGGTCATGCACGCCGACGACGGGATCGTGCTGCGGCTGCCCGACGCGGATCTGATGGGCCTCGACCTGCTGGACGGCGATCCGGCCCACCCCGGCGCCGCGTTCGACGGGGAGCAGGCTCCGGTCGGGGCGTCGGACACGGTCTTCGACCGGGGCGAGGTCGCACAGATCGTGACCGACCAGGTGGGCGGCTCCGCCCTGTTCGCCTCGCGCTTCCGCGAGTGCGCGGCGCGCGCCCTGCTGCTGCCGCGCCGGAACCCGGGGCGCCGCACCCCGCTGTGGCAGCAGCGGCAGCGGGCCTCGCAACTGCTGCAGGTCGCCGGCGAGTTCGGCTCGTTCCCGATCGTGCTGGAGGCCGTCCGCGAATGCCTTCAGGACGTCTTCGACGTCCCGGGCCTCACGGAGCTGATGGGCGACATCGAGTCCCGCCGGGTGCGCCTGGTGGAGGTCACCACGCCCGAGCCCTCGCCCTTCGCACGCTCCCTGCTCTTCGGCTATGTGGCCCAGTTCCTCTACGAGGGGGACTCCCCCCTCGCCGAACGCCGGGCGGCGGCGCTCTCCCTGGACTCCCGGCTGCTGTCCGAGCTGCTGGGCCAGGCGGAGCTGCGCGAGCTGCTGGACGCGGAGGTCCTGACGGAGCTGGAGCGCGAACTGCAGTGGCTCACCGAGGATCGCCGGGTGAAGGACGCGGAGGGCGTCGCGGACCTGCTGCGGGTCCTCGGTCCGCTGACGGACGCGGAGCTCGCCGCGCGCGGGGCGGATCCGGCCTGGGCGGTGGCGCTGGAGGGAGCGCGCCGCGCGATCCGGGTGCGGGTCGCCGGGCAGGACCACTGGGCGGCCGTCGAGGACGCGGGGCGACTGCGGGACGCGCTGGGCACGGCTCTCCCGGTGGGTGTGCCGGAGGCGTTCACCGAGCCGGTCAAGGACCCTCTCGGCGATCTGCTCGCCCGGTTCGCGCGCACCCGGGGCCCGTTCACCTCCGCGGGGGCCGCGGCGCGCTTCGGGCTGGGCACCGCGGTGACCGAGGGTGTGCTGGCGCGGCTGGCCGGGTCCGGCCGGGTGGTCCAGGGGGAGTTCCATCCCGCCGGCGCGGGCCAGGAGTGGTGCGACGCGGCGGTGCTCCGCAGACTGCGGCGGCGGTCGCTGGCCGCGCTGCGCCAGGAGGTGGAGCCGGTCCCGCCGTCGGCGCTCGCCGCGTTCCTTCCCCAGTGGCAGCACATGGGTGCGGGGCGGCTGCGCGGGATCGACGGTCTGGCACGGGCGGTCGAGCAGTTGCAGGGCGCGGCGGTTCCGGCGTCGGCACTGGAGCGGCTGGTGCTGCCCTCCCGGGTGCTCGGCTACGCGCCCGCACTGCTCGACGAGCTGACCACCGCCGGAGAGGTGCTGTGGGCGGGTGCGGGTGCGCTGCCCGGCAAGGACGGGTGGGTGCGCCTGTACCTCGCCGACGCCGCTCCCCTGCTGCTGCCCCCGCCCCATCCGCTGGAGCACACCGCACTGCACGACTCCGTGCTCGGCGCCCTGTCCGGGGGCTACGGGCTGTTCTTCCGGCAGATCGCCGACCAGGTGCGTGCCACCACGCACCCGGAGGCGACCGACGCGCAGCTGGCCGACGCCGTATGGGACCTGGCCTGGTCCGGCCGGCTCACCAACGACAGCCTCGCCCCGCTGCGCGCGCTCCTCGGATCGGGGCGCACCGCCGGTTCCACGGCGCACCGCGCCCGCCGCACCGTGCCCCGGGGCCGCTACGGGGTCGCGTCGGCGGGGGCCCGGCCGGTGTCCCGCTCGGGTCCGCCGACGGTGGCCGGGCGCTGGTCGCTGCTGCCCGCGCCCGAAGAGGAGGCGACCCTCCGCGCCCATGCGCTCGCGCGCACCCTGCTCGACCGGCACGGCGTGGTGACCCGGGGGGCGGTCTCCGCCGAGGGCGTCGAGGGCGGGTTCTCGGCGGCCTACCGGGTGCTGTCCGCCTTCGAGGACAGCGGCCAGGCCCGTCGCGGGTATGTGGTCGAGGGTCTGGGCGCCGCGCAGTTCGCCATGGACGGCGCCGTCGACCGGCTGCGGGCCGCGGCCTCCGCACGGGACCGCGCGGAGGGGTCCTCCACACCCCGGGCGGTGGTGCTCGCCGCGGCGGACCCGGCGAACGCCTACGGCGCGGCCCTGCCGTGGCCGGAGCCGCCGGAGGGCGCGGGGCACAAGCCGGGGCGCAAGGCGGGATCCCTCGTGGTGCTCGTCGACGGGGAGCTCACGCTGTACATGGAGCGCGGCGGCCGGACACTGCTCGCCTGGGCGCGGGACCCGGACGCCCCGGCGCTGGACACGGCGGCGCGCGCCCTGGCGGACGCCGCGCGCGAGGGGTCGCTGGGCACGGTGACGGTCGAGCGGACCAACGGGGCGCCCGCGCTGACCTCGCCGCTCGGGCGGGTGCTGGAGGGGGCGGGCTTCCACGCCACCCCGAGAGGGCTGCGCCTGCGTCCCTGACGGTCGGCAGCCGCGAGAGCATGCGGGGCGCACGGGGCTCGCGGGGCCCGGCGCGCTCGGGGCTCGCGGGGCCCGGGCACGCGCGGTCTCGCGGCGGCGCTCGGGCCGCGCCGCCCGCGGCCCCTGAGGGCGGCCCCCCGCGCCCGGCGCGCCGCGGTCCCGCCCCGGTCGCGCATCATGGAGGCATGCCCGAAGGAGACACCGTCTGGCTGGCCGCGCACCGGCTGCACGAGGCCCTGGCCGACCGGGTGCTCACCGTCTCGGACCTGCGGGTTCCCCGGCTCGCGACCGTGGACCTGACCGGACGGCGGGTGCTCGGCGTCGTCCCGCGGGGCAAGCACCTGCTCACCCGGTGCGAGGGCGGGCTCACCCTCCACTCCCACCTGCGGATGGAGGGCTCCTGGCGGGTCTTCGCCGCGGACGAGCGCCCGCGCGGAGGCCCCTGGCACGAGATCCGCGCCGTGCTCGGGAACGCCTCCCGTACCGCGGTCGGCTACCGGCTCCCCGTGCTCGACCTGCTGCCCACCGAGGACGAGCACCGGGTGGTGGGACATCTCGGGCCGGACCTCCTCGGGCCGGACTGGGACCCGGGGGCGGCCGCCGCCCGGCTGGTCCGCGATCCGGCCAGGCCGCTGGCCGACGCCCTGCTCGACCAGCGCAACCTCGCGGGGATCGGCAATGTCTACGCCTGCGAGCTGGCCTTCCTCGCCCGGGTCTCCCCCTGGCTGCCGGTCGGTGACCTGCCGGGGGACGTCCCGCTGCGCCTGGTGACGACGGCGCACCGGCTGCTGGAGGCCAACAAGACCCGCAGCGACCGCACCACCACCACGGCCCGCACTCCCGGCCGCCTGCATGTGTACGGCCGCGGCGGGCGCCCCTGCCCGCGCTGCGGCACCCCGGTCGCCAGGGCGGGCCCCGAACCGGGCCGGAACGAGCGGGTCACCTACTGGTGCCGGGGCTGCCAGCCCGGTCCGGCGCCCTGACGGCCTCCCCGCGCCGGGAGGCACGGGAGGCGACGTGCACGGGCAGCAGGCTGAGGCCCCAGCCGCTCGCCGCCACCGCCCCCTCCAGCACCCCCGTGTGCTCCGGCGCCACCACCAGGCGCAGCACGGCCCACCACCACAGGCCCCCCGCGGCGACCGCGGCGACCGCGGCGACCGCCATGGCCGCCGCGGTCACCGCGCCCGCCGCGGGGAGAGGGTGCCACCGGGCGTGCCACCGGGCCCTGCCGGGTATCGCGCCGGGCGCCCCGCCACCGGGCCGGGCCGCACCGGGCGCGTGCTCCGCGCGGTGCCGACGGGGTGGTCGGGTCCCGCTCAGGCCGACTCCGCCTGGAACATCCAGGCGTGCTTCTCCAGATCGGCGGTGAGCGAGATCAGGATGTCCTGGCTGACGGGGTCGGGCTTCTCCGTCGCCTCGATCCGCTCCCGCATCCGGCCGACGACCGCACCGAGGGCGTCCACCAGGGCCTTCACGGCGTCCGTGTCCTGGATCCAGCCCTCGGGCACGGTCCCGATCGCGCTCTGGGCGGCGACGGTCCCCGCGCGCCCGTCCGGATTCACGCCGATCGCGGAGGCGCGCTCGGCGACGGTGTCGGAGTGCTGGCGAGCCGTGTCGACGACCTCGTCCAGCTGGAGGTGGACGGAGCGGAAGCGGGGCCCGACCACGTTCCAGTGCACCTGCTTGGCGACCAGGGCCAGATCCACCAGGTCCACCAGCGCGCCTCGCAGTGCCTCACCGACCGCCTTCAGGTCGGTCTCCGACAGCGGGCTCTTCACGACAGACATGCGTCCTCCATCCGGGCTTGCCGACTACGCCCCACGATCGCACAACTACCCAAAAGGGTCATGTGGGGAGGGACCGCACCGGAAACGGCGCAGGCCCCGAGCGGTACGCGGGTACCACTCGGGGCCTTGCCCGAAACACCTCGGCTCGGATGCCCGTGGATCAGGCGGCGACGACGTCGACCGCCTCCGCGGGCGCCTTGATCGTCACGCGCTCGGTCGGCACACCCGTCACCGACGTCACGGAGACGGAACCCAGCATCGGACGTACCGGAGCGGGCACCGGCTCGGTGGCGGCGGCCGACTCGGCCAGCTCGGCCAGGGACAGTTCGTCGCTCACCTCACGCATGAGCTCGGACATCCGTACGTCAAGCGCGTCGCAGATGGCGGAGAGCAGCTCGGAGGAAGCCTCCTTCTGCCCCCGCTCCACCTCGGAGAGATAGCCGAGTGAGACTCGGGCGGACGAGGAGACTTCGCGCAGAGTACGGCCCTGGCGCTGGCGCTGCCGACGCAGCACGTCACCCAGCAGGCGACGGAGCAGAATCATCGGTGGCTCCCTCCTCGGACCGCGTAGCCGCATCCTTCACGCCCCACCGTACCGCCTCGCGCCGCGGCCGTGCGGGGAGCGATGTCGTGTTCACTCAGGGCTGCAAACATCAAGTCCCCCCGTTCTGTTCCGTATCCTGTGCCCGCGCATTCCCGTGCAGTTCGCCGGAGAGCAGGTCGATTACCCTCAGCACACTCTCTCTACGGATTTCCTCCCGACCGCCGTTCAATCGCAGCGCGGCGCTTTTCCCTGCTCCCGAGGGTCCCGAAACGGCAACGTACACCGTTCCCACGGGGTGCCCGTCCTGTCGATCGGGCCCTGCGACGCCGGTGGTGGCGATCCCCCAGGCGGCGCCGAGCAGCCGCCGCACCCCGGCCGCCATCTGCTCCGCGACCTCGGCGTCCACGGCTCCACGGGCGGCCAGCAGCGCGGGGTCGACGCCCAGCAGCCCGCTCTTGACGTCCGTCGCATAGGCCGTCACCGAGCCCCGGAAGCTGCGCGAGGCCCCGGGGACGCCGGTCAGGGCGGCCGCGACGAGGCCGCCCGTCAGGGACTCGGCCACGGCCAGGGTCTCACCGCGCCGCGCCAGGAGGTCCAGGACCCGGGCGGCGGCGCTCATGCGGGACGGTCCCCCGCCGCCACCGCGGCGGCCCGCTCCTCGGCCAGGCCCCGGCGCCTGAGCACGACCGCCTGGCGCACGTAGTCGAGGCCGGTGGCCACCGTGAGCAGCACGGCCACGGCCATCACCCAGAAGCGCAGGGTGGCCAGCGGCCCGGTGAGCGCCAGGACGTACATGCCCACCGCCGTCCCCTGCGCCAGGGTCTTCATCTTGCCCCCGCGGCTGGCGGGGATGACCCCGTGCCGGATCACCCAGAAGCGCATCAGCGTGATCCCCAGTTCACGCAGGAGGATGACGCCCGTCACCCACCAGGGCAGGTCGCCCAGTACGGAGAGGCAGATCAGCCCCGCCGCCATGATCGCCTTGTCGGCGATCGGGTCGGCGATCTTCCCGAAGTCGGTGACCAGGTCGTACGTCCGGGCGAGGTGCCCGTCGAAGACATCCGTGATCATGGCCACGGCGAAGGCGGCCCAGGCCCAGGCCCGCCACACGGGGTCGTACCCGCCGTCCTGGAGCAGCAGCACCACGAACGCGGGCACCAGCACCAGCCGGATCATCGTGAGGATGTTGGCGATGTTCCACAGACTGGCCTGGTTGACGGCCGCCGCGGCCAGCTTGCCGCCGGACGCCGGCCTGCCGGTGCCGCCCGTCGCGGATGCCGGCACTCCGGTCATCTCCCCGCCCCCTCGCCCAGTGGTTCGGCCACCAGGTCCACGCCCTCGGCCGCAACGGCCTTGGCGGTCACCATCCGGCCGGGGACCAGGCCCGCGGAGTCCGTCAGAAGGATCTGGCCGTCGGTCTCGGGTGCCTGGTGGGCCGCGCGGCCGAGGGCGCCCTCCTCCTCGTCGACCGACTCGACGAGCACGTGCAGCGTCTGGCCCAGCCGCTCCTCGGCGCGCTGGGCGGTCAGCTCCTCGGCGACCCTCGACAGGTGGGCCAGCCGCTCGGCGATCACGTCGGAGCCGAGCTTGTCCTCGTAGGAGACCGCCTCCGTGCCCTCCTCGTCGCTGTAGCCGAAGACACCGATCGCATCGAGGCGGGCGGCCCCGAGGAAGCGCTCCAGCTCGGCGAAGTCCTCCTCGCTCTCGCCGGGGAAGCCGACGATGAAGTTGGAGCGCACCCCGGCCTCGGGGGCCTTGGAGCGGATGGTCTCCAGCAGTTCCCAGAAGCGCTCGGTGTCGCCGAAGCGGCGCATGGCACGCAGTACCCCGGGAGCGGAGTGCTGGAAGGAGAGGTCGAAGTAGGGCGCGACCTTCTCGGTGGAGGTGAGCACCTCGATCAGGCCGGGCCGCATCTCGGCGGGCTGGAGGTAGCTCACCCGCACCCGCTCGATGCCGTCGACGGCGGCGAGCTCGGGCAGCAGGGTCTCCAGCAACCGGATGTCGCCGAGGTCCTTGCCGTAGGAGGTGTTGTTCTCCGAGACGAGCATGACCTCCTTCACACCCTGCTCGGCCAGCCAGCGGGTCTCGCCCAGGACGTCGGCGGGGCGGCGGGAGATGAAGGAGCCCCGGAAGGACGGGATGGCGCAGAAGGTGCAGCGGCGGTCGCAGCCCGAGGCCAGCTTCACGGAGGCGACGGGGCTGGAGCCGAGCCGGCGGCGCAGGGGGGCCCTGGGGCCGGACCGCGGGGCGAGGCCCTCGGGGAGGTCGGCAGGGGCGGGGGCGGTGTCGCCGTGCCCGGGAAGGGCGACGTCGGTGGCCTGCTGGCGCTCCACGGGGCTCAGGGGCAGCAGCCTGCGCCGGTCCCGGGGCGTGTGGGAGGCGTGGACGCCGCCGCTCAGGATGGTCCGGAGCCGGTCGGAGATGTCGGCGTAGTCGTCGAAGCCGAGCACGCCGTCGGCCTCGGGCAGGGCCTCGGCCAGCTCCTTGCCGTAGCGCTCGGCCATGCAGCCGACCGCGACCACGGCCTGGGTGCGGCCGTGGTCCTTGAGGTCGTTGGCCTCCAGCAGGGCGTCGACGGAGTCCTTCTTCGCGGCCTCGACGAAGCCGCAGGTGTTGACGACGGCGACGTCCGCTGCGGCGGCTTCCTCGACGAGCTCCCAGCCGTCCGCTGCCAAGCGGCCTGCGAGTTCCTCCGAGTCCACCTCGTTACGGGCGCAGCCAAGGGTGACAAGGGCGACGGTACGGCGTTCGGGCATGGGCTCAAGACTACTTCGTCCCGGCCCTCGCCCCTGCCCCGAGGCCTCCTCCGGCCCCACGCGCCGCACCGGGGCCCCGCCGGTACGCCGGGGGCGCGCCCTCGAACGCGCCCCCGGCGGCTGCGCGGATCAGCCGGCGGCGGGGTCGCCCTTGGTGTACGACAGGCGCTCGACTCCGCCGAGCTCGAAGTCGTCGTCGATCTTCTTTCCGTTCACGTACAGCTCGATCGCCCCGGCGTTGCCGAGGATCAGGTCGACCCGCTCGTCGTCCTGGAAGGTCTTCGACTGGCCCTTGAGCAGGGTCCCGTCGAAGAGCAGTTTGCCGTTGTGCGACTTGGCCGAGATCCAGCTCTTGTCGTCGACGACGGAGAGCTTCACGGTCACCTTGTCCTTCGGCACCGCCGCGATGGCGCTGTCCGAGGGCTCGGGCTTGGGGTCGGCGGGCTTGACCGGGGTCGCCGAGGGCGTCGGCTCGGCCTCGGGCGCTGTGCCCTCGGCGACCGCCGAGCCGCTGTCCTCGCCGTCGCCGCTGAAGAGGGTGAAGCCCGCGAAGCCGACCACGGCGACGATGGCCGCGACCATGGCGGCGGTCCAGTTCGGGCGCCGCGGCTCGGGCCGGATCCGTTCGGCCTCGAACAGCGGCGCGGCGGGTGTCGGGGAGGGGCGGCCGCCGTGCTCGGCGTCGTACCGGGCGATCAGGGGCTCGGGGTCGAGCCCGACGGCCCGGGCGAGTGTGCGGATGTGCCCGCGTGCGTAGACGTCGCCGCCGCAGCGGGAGAAGTCGTCGTCCTCGATCCCGTGCACGATGGGAACGCGCACCCGGGTGGAGACGCTGACCTCGTCGACGCTCAGACCGGCGTCGACACGCGCCTGCCTGAGGGCATGGCCGATCGACGGCCGGTCGTCGTCGGGGGCGGAAGGCCGGTTGTCTTCGGGGGAGTTGCCGATGGACACGGGTGCGCCTTTCGAGCGTGAGCCACCTGCTGGAGGTTCAGTCTAGGGGTGGGGCGAAAGGGTGGGGCAACCGGGCGGCGTAACTTTGTACGCCATCGGAATGGCCTTGTGACCGGCCGGTCCGCCCGATGGTGGAACAGGGCTCGCCCCTCCCTCCAACCTGACGTACGGCCGGGGGAAACGGTTGCCCGAATCTCCCTTACGAAGAAGTCTCTCCCCGGATCAGGGCGAGCACTCCCTCCAGTTCGTCCGGTTTCACCAGAACGTCGCGTGCCTTCGAGCCCTCGCTCGGGCCCACGATGTTCCGCGACTCCATCAGGTCCATGAGCCTGCCCGCCTTCGCGAAGCCCACACGGAGCTTGCGCTGGAGCATGGAGGTGGAGCCGAACTGGGTCGAGACCACCAGTTCGGCCGCCTGGCACAGCAGGTCGAGGTCGTCGCCGATCTCCTCGTCGACCTCCTTCTTCTGCTTGCCGCCGACCACCACGTCCTCGCGGAAGACCGGGGCCATCTGCTCCTTGCAGTGCCGGACGACGGCCGCGACCTCCTCCTCCGTCACGAAGGCGCCCTGCATACGGGTCGGCTTGTTCGCACCCATCGGCAGGAACAGCCCGTCGCCCTTGCCGATCAGCTTCTCGGCACCCGGCTGGTCGAGGATGACCCGGCTGTCGGCGAGGGAGGACGTGGCGAAGGCGAGCCGGGAGGGGACGTTGGCCTTGATGAGGCCGGTGACGACGTCGACGGAGGGCCGCTGGGTGGCCAGCACCAGGTGGATGCCCGCGGCGCGGGCCAGCTGGGTGATGCGCACGATGGCGTCCTCGACGTCCCTGGGCGCCACCATCATCAGGTCGGCCAGCTCGTCCACGATGACCAGCAGGTAGGGGTAGGGCTGGAGCTCGCGCTCGCTGCCCTCCGGCAGCTTCACCTTGCCCTCGCGGACCGCCTCGTTGAAGTCGTCGATGTGCCGGTACCCGAAGGCGGCGAGGTCGTCGTAGCGCAGGTCCATCTCGCGCACGACCCACTGGAGCGCCTCCGCGGCGCGCTTGGGGTTGGTGATGATCGGCGTGATCAGGTGCGGGATCCCCTCGTACGCGGTGAGCTCCACGCGCTTGGGGTCGACCAGGACCATCCGGACGTCCTCGGGCGTCGCCCGCATCATGATCGACGTGATCAGGCAGTTGATACAGGAGGACTTGCCGGAGCCCGTGGCGCCGGCGACCAGCATGTGCGGCATCCGCGCCAGGCTGTGCATGACGTAGCCGCCCTCGACGTCCTTGCCGAAGGCCACCATCATCGGGTCGTCGTCCTCGGCGAGGCGCAGCACGTCCCCGAGGTTGACCATCTCCCGGTCGCTGTTGGGGATCTCGATGCCGACCGCGGACTTGCCCGGGATCGGGGAGATGATCCGCACGTCCGGGCTGGCCACCGCATAGGCGATGTTCTTGGTCAGCGCCGTGATCTTCTCGACCTTCACCGCCGGGCCGAGCTCCACCTCGTAGCGGGTGACCGTCGGGCCGCGGGTGAAGCCCGTGACGGCCGCGTCCACCTTGAACTCCGTGAACACGGTGGTCAGGGAGTCCACGACGGCGTCGTTGGCCGCGCTGCGGGTCTTGCCCGGTCCGCCGCGCTCCAGCAGGTCCAGCGAGGGCAGCGCATAGGTGATGTCGCCGGACAGCTGGAGCTGCTCGGCGCGCGGGGGGAGCGGGGGGAGGTCCTCGGGGGAGGGCTTGGTCAGGTCGGGTACGGAGGACCGCCCGGAGGTGCCGGCGCCCTCGGGCTCCCGGGCGGTGGGCACCGGGGTCGCGGCGCGCCGCCGGTCCGCCGTCACGTCGCGGGTGAGGTCGGCGACCACCGGGGAGGGCGGCATTCCGTTGAGCACCGCGCCGTCGAGCGCGGCGGCGGCCGCGGCGGCGACGTCCACCGGGTCCAGCCCGTCGCGCGCTCCCGGCCGGGGGCCCGTACGGCGGGTGCGGCGGCCCTCGGCGGCCTCCCGCTCCGCGCGTTCCGGGTCCTCGTCGGCGGGCCGTGCCGTGCGCCGGGAGGAGCCCCGGCGGGCGGGTGCGGGCAGCGCCTCGCGCCACTGCTCCTCGTAGCGCTCGTCGTCCTCCGAGGCGGAACGCTCCGGCAGGGGCTCGACGATGCCGAGGCGCGCCCCGAACTGCCGCAGGCGCTGGGGAATGGCGTTGACCGGGGTGGCGGTGACCACCAGCACCCCGAACACGGTGAGCAGCAGCAGCAGCGGGACGGCCAGCACCTCGCCCATCAGGAAGACCAGCGGCTGGGAGGCGGCCCAGCCGACGAGACCGCCCGCGTCCCGGACGGCCTCGCTCCCCTCGCCGCGGCCCGGGGATCCGCAGGCGATGTGGACCTGGCCGAGCACGCCGATCACCAGCGCGGACAGCCCGATGACGATCCGTCCGTTGGCCTCGGGCTTCTCCGGATACAGGATCAGCCGGACGGCGACGGCGCCGAGCAGCAGGGGCACGAGCAGGTCGAGACGGCCGAACGCGCCGGTGACCAGCATCTCCACCAGGTCTCCGACCGGGCCCCGCAGCTGCGACCAGGTACCGGCGGCGACGATCAGGGCGAGCCCGAGGAGCAGCAGGGCCATGCCGTCCTTGCGGTGCGCCGGATCAAGTCCCTTGGCTCCCCGCCCTATTCCACGGAGCATCGCCCCGATGGCGTGGGCGACGCCCAGCCACATGGCGCGCACGAGCCGGTAGACGCCCCCGGTGGGGGACGGTGCGGCGGGGGCGGGCTTGCGGGCGGCCGCCTTCTTGGCCGGGGCCTTCCGCGCGGCGGGCTTGCGTCCGGAGGCGGGCTTCGCGGCGGTCTTCCCCGCGCCGGCCTTGGCGGGCGCAGCCTTCTTCGCCGCACCGGTCGTACGGCTGGTGCGCGGTTTCGCGGTGCTCGCCGTGCCCTGGGAACCCTTGCCGGACGTGCGTGAGGCCATGGTGGTGAGGTTACCGGTGCGGGCGCCCGGGGACACGTGTGGCCACTGCTTCACCCGTTCGTGTCGGGCCGGAAGAGGACGAAGGCTGACGCCCCGTCACCCGGGCGCCCCCGCAGGGCAGGCCGGGTCGCCGGAGGCCCCGCGACGGGCGGTGACGCGGGGAACCGGCCGGAGGCGGCCGTCCGCCGCGCCCGCCTCGGACGGGGGGCTCAGGAATGCGACGGCAGCGGCGGCGCCCCGCCCGCTCCCGGCTCCAGGGCGTCGAGCGCGCGACGCAGTCCGGTCAGCTTGCGCTCCAGATGGGCGGCCGTGGCGACCGCAGCGGCATCGGCCGCGTCGTCGTCGAGCTGCTTGGACAGGGCCTCCGCCTGCTCCTCGACCGCCGCCAGCCTGGCGGACAACTCGGCCAGCAGCCCGGCCGGCTCACGGCCCGCGGCGCTCTCGGCCTGACCGCCCTCCAGCTGGAGGCGCAGCAGTGCCGCCTGCTCGCGGAGCTGGCAGTTCTTCATGTAGAGCTCGACGAAGACGGACACCTTGGCCCGGAGCACCCACGGGTCGAAGGGCTTGGAGATGTAGTCGACCGCACCCGCCGCGTACCCGCGGAAGGTGTGGTGGGGCCCGTGGTTGATCGCGGTGAGGAAGATGATCGGGATGTCCCGGGTCCTCTCGCGCCGCTTGATGTGCGCGGCCGTCTCGAAGCCGTCCATGCCCGGCATCTGGACGTCCAGCAGGATGACGGCGAAGTCGTCCGTCAGCAGCGCCTTGAGCGCCTCCTCCCCGGACGATGCCCGCACCAGGGTCTGATCGAGCGCCGAGAGGATGGCCTCCAGCGCCAGCAGATTCTCCGGCCGGTCATCGACCAGGAGGATCTTGGCCTTCTGCACCATTCCCCGTCCTCCTCGTCCCGGCATGGGGTCTCCCCGGCTCGCAGAGCCGGAGGACGCACCGGGCGCCGCCCCAGGGGACGACTGTCTCGCGTCGCCCGTCCTTGTGCCGGTCATGGTAGCCGCACCCCGCCCGTCGCCACACCCTGTCACCGTGATGTCACTGTGCACGTACCGAAAACGTGGGGGGAGATCGGATCGTTCCCCGAAATGTACTCCCCCACACCCCTTCGGACGGAGTCGATCGGCGGCTGCGGGAGAACTCCTCCCCGAGTGATCATCGCGCGTTCATCCACTGCTCCATCACCGACAGCAGGTGGTCCGGGTCGACGGGCTTGGTCACGTAGTCGGAGGCACCCGACTCGATCGCCTTCTCCCGGTCGCCCTTCATCGCCTTGGCCGTCAGCGCGATGATCGGCATTCCCGCGAACTGCGGCATGCGCCGGATCGCGGTCGTCGTCGCATAGCCGTCCATCTCGGGCATCATGATGTCCATCAGCACCACGGTGACGTCGTCGTGCTGCTCCAGGACCTCGATGCCCTCGCGCCCGTTCTCCGCGTACAGCACCGACAGCCCGTGCTGCTCCAGCACGGAGGTCAGGGCGAAGACGTTGCGGATGTCGTCGTCGACGATGAGCACCTTCTCACCGTCGAAGGAGAACTGGCGGCGCTCCTCGGGCGCCTCGGCCCCGGCCGCCTGCTCCGGCTCCGCGGCCCCGCCCTCGCGGGCCTGCTCCGCGGCGAGCGCCTTGCGGCGGCGCCGGAAGAGGGCGGCCGGGCCCGGTGCCGGCACCGGGGCCGCCGCGGGCACGGCACCCACCGACGCCGGGGGCTCCCCCTCCCCCGGCTCCTGCGCCCCGGGCAGCTCCATCGGAACCGGGGGCGCCCCGAGGGCGATCCCCGGGTAGCCCTGCGGGGGCAGCTCGCCCGCGTGCAGCGGCAGGTACAGGGTGAAGGTGGAGCCGCGGCCGGGTTCGCTGGCCGCGTGGATCTCGCCGCCGAGCAGGCGCGCGATCTCCCGGCTGATGGACAGCCCCAGGCCCGTGCCCCCGTACTTGCGGCTGGTGGTGCCGTCGGCCTGCTTGAACGCCTCGAAGATCACCCGCATCTTGCCCGCGGCGATCCCGATACCGGTGTCGGTGACGGAGAAGGCGATCAGCTCGGCGTCCGCGTCCTGGAGCGAACCGGCCTCCAGCAGCTGCTCGCGGATCGAGGCGGGCACATCCGCTCCGGCGGGCCGGATGACCAGCTCGACGGCCCCGCTGTCGGTGAACTTCACCGCGTTCGACAGCAGGTTCCGCAGCACCTGGAGCAGCCGCTGCTCGTCGGTGTGGAGCGTGGCCGGGAGCTCCGGCGAGACCCGCACCGAGAAGTCGAGCCCCTTCTCCGCCGTCAGCGGCCGGAAGGTCGCCTCCACGTAGTCCACGAGCTGGACCAGTGCGATGCGGGTCGGGCTCACGTCCATCTTGCCCGCCTCGACCTTCGACAGGTCGAGGATGTCGTTGATCAGCTGGAGCAGGTCGGAGCCGGCGCCGTGGATGGTCTCGGCGAACTCCACCTGCTTCGGCGAGAGGTTGGTGTCCGGGTTGTCGGCCAGCAGCTTGGCGAGGATCAGCAGCGAGTTGAGCGGCGTGCGCAGCTCGTGGGACATGTTCGCCAGGAACTCGGACTTGTAGCGCATCGAGACGGCCAGCTGCTCGGCCCGCTCCTCCAGGACCTGCCGGGCCTCCTCGATCTCGGTGTTCTTCACCTCGATGTCCCGGTTCTGCTGGGCCAGCAGCTCGGCCTTCTCCTCCAGCTCGGCGTTGGACTCCTGGAGGGCCTTCTGCCGGTTCTCCAGCTCGGCGGAGCGCTCCCTCAGCTGCTCGGTGAGCTCCTGGGACTGCTTCAGCAGCACCTCGGTCTTGGTGTTCACGCTGATCGTGTTGACGCTCGTGGCGATCATCTCGGCGATCTGGTTCAGGAAGTCCCGCTGGATCTGGGTGAACGGCTGGAAGGAGGCCAGCTCGACCACGCCCAGGACCTTGCCCTCGAACAGCACGGGCAGCACGATCACATACGCCGGGGACGCCTCCCCGAGCCCCGAGGAGATCTTGAGATAGCCCGGCGGCACGTTGACGAGGATGGTGCGCTTCTCCTCGGCCGCGGTCCCGATCAGCGTCTCTCCGGGCCGGAAGGACGTCGGCATCAGCCCGGCCGAGTAGCCGTAGCTGCCGCGCATCACCAGCTCGTAGGACTCCCCGCCGGACGACACGTCCGAGCTGCTGCCCGTCGGCATCGCCAGGAAGAAGGCACCGTGCTGCGCGGAGACCACGGGGGTCAGCTCGCTCATGATCAGCGAGGCCACGTCGTCGAGGTCCCGGCGCCCCTGCATCAGGCCGGAGATCCGGGCCAGGTTGCCCTTGAGCCAGTCCTGCTCCTCGTTGGCGAGGGTGGTGTCGCGCAGGTTCGCGATCATGGTGTTGATGTTGTCCTGGAGCACCTGGATCTCGCCCGCGGCGTCCACGTCGATCTTCAGGTTCAGGTCACCGCGGGTCACCGCGGTGGCGACCGCGGCGATCGCGCGCACCTGCCGGGTCAGGTTCCCGGCCATCTCGTTCACCGACTCGGTCAGGTCCCGCCAGGTGCCGTCGACGTCCCGCACCCGCGCCTGCCCGCCCAGCTGCCCGTCGGTGCCCACCTCCCGGGCCACCCGGGTGACCTCCTCGGCGAAGGAGGACAGCTGGTCCACCATCGTGTTGATGGTCGTCTTGAGCTCCAGGATCTCGCCCCGCGCGTCGATGTCGATCTTCCGGGTGAGGTCGCCCTTGGCGATCGCCGTGGTGACGGTGGCGATCTGGCGCACCTGGCCGGTCAGGTTGGAGGCCATCGAGTTCACGGACTCGGTCAGGTCCTTCCAGGTGCCCGAGACGCCGGGGACGTGCGCCTGGCCGCCCAGGCGGCCGTCCGTGCCCACCTCACGGGCCACCCGGGTCACCTCGTCCGCGAAGGACGACAGGGTGCGCACCATGGTGTTCACCGTGTCGGCGAGCTCGGCGACCTCGCCGCGGGCCTCGACCGTGACCTTCTTCGTCAGGTCGCCGTTGGCGACCGCCGAGGACACCCGTGCGATGTTGCGCACCTGGTTGGTCAGGTTGTTGGCCATCAGGTTGACGTTGTCGCTGAGGTCCTTCCAGATGCCCGTGACCCCGCGCACCCGGGCCTGCCCGCCGAGCACGCCCTCCGTGCCCACCTCCCGGGCGACGCGGGTCACCTCGTCCGCGAAGTCGGAGAGCTGGTCGACCATCGTGTTGACGGTGGTGACCAGCTCCAGGATCTCGCCCTTGGCATCGACGGTGATCTTCTTGGAGAGGTCGCCCTTGGCCACCGCCGTGGTCACCTCGGCGATGTTGCGGACCTGGCTGGTCAGGTTGTTCGCCATGAAGTTGACGGACTGGGTGAGGTCCTTCCAGGTGCCGGAGACGCCCTGCACCTCGGCCTGGCCGCCCAGGATGCCCTCGGTGCCCACCTCGCGGGCCACCCGGGTGACCTGCTCCGCGAAGTTGGAGAGCTGGTCGACCATGGTGTTCAGGGTGTTCTTCAGTTCGAGGATCTCGCCCCGGGCGTCCACGTCGATCTTCTGGGACAGGTCGCCCCGGGCCACGGCCGTGGCGACCTGGGCGATGTTGCGGACCTGGCCGGTGAGGTTCTCGGCCATGCCGTTCACCGAGTCCGTCAGGTCGCGCCACACCCCGGCGACGCCGGGCACCTGCGCCTGACCGCCGAGCCGCCCGTCGGTGCCCACCTCCCGGGCCACCCGGGTCACCTGCTCCGCGAAGGCGGACAGCTGGTCGACCATGGTGTTGATGGTGTTCTTGAGCTCGAGGATCTCGCCCCGGGCGTCCACATCGATCTTCTGGGACAGGTCGCCCCGGGCGACCGCCGTGGTCACCTGGGCGATCTGGCGCACCTGCGAGGTCAGGTTCCCGGCCATGAAGTTGACCGAGTCCGTCAGCTCCTTCCAGGTGCCGCTGACGCCGTCCACCCGCGCCTGGCCGCCGAGGCGGCCCTCGGTGCCCACGTCCCGCGCCATCCGCGTGACCTGGTCGGCGAACGAGGAGAGCTGGGCCACCATGGTGTTGACGGTGTTCTTCAGCTCCAGCATCTCGCCCGCGACGTCCACGGTGACCTTCTGCGACAGATCACCGTTGGCCACCGCCGTCGTCACCTGCGCGATGTCCCGCACCTGACCCGTCAGGTTCCGGAACGCCGTGTTCACCGAGTCCGTGAGGTCCTTCCAGGTGCCGGCCGCTCCGGGCACCTCGGCCTGACCGCCGAGGCGGCCCTCGACGCCGACCTCGCGGGCCACCCGGGTCACCTCCGAGCCGAAGGACTGGAGCTGCGCCACCATGGTGTTGACGGTGTTCTTCAGCTCCAGCATCTCGCCCGCGACGTCCACGGTGACCTTCTGCGACAGATCACCGTTGGCCACCGCCGTCGTCACCTGCGCGATGTCCCGCACCTGACCCGTCAGGTTCCGGAACGCCGTGTTCACCGAATCGGTGAGGTCCTTCCAGGTGCCGGCCGCTCCGGGCACCTGGGCCTGACCGCCCAGCAGCCCCTTCGCCCCGACCTCGCTCGCCACCCGCGTGACCTCGTCGGCGAAGGTCCTCAGCGTCTCGGTCATCTGGTTGATGGTCTCGGCGAGCTGCGCGACCTCGCCCCGTGCGCTGACCGTCACCTTCTGCGACAGGTCACCGTTGGCGACGGCCGTGGTCACCTCGGCGATCCCGCGCACCTGGGAGGTGAGATTGCCCGCCATGGTGTTGACGGAGTCGGTGAGGTCCTTCCAGACGCCGGCGACGCCCGGGACGGCCGCCTGGCCGCCCAGCTCGCCCTCGGTGCCCACCTCCCGGGCCACGCGGGTGACCTCGGAAGAGAAGGACTGCAGCTGGTCCACCATCGTGTTGACGGTGTTCTTCAGCTCCAGCATCTCGCCCGCCACATGGACGGTGACCTTCTGCGAGAGGTCTCCCTTGGCCACCGCCGTGGTCACCAGGGCGATGTCCCGGACCTGGGCGGTGAGCCGGTAGGCCATGGTGTTGACCGAGTCGGTGAGGTCCTTCCAGGACCCGGACATGCCGCGCACCTGCGCCTGGCCGCCCAGCTTGCCCTCGGTGCCGACCTCCAGCGCGACCCGGGTCACCTCGTCGGTGAACGCGGACAGCTGGTCCACCAGGCTGTTCACGGTCCGGGCGACCTTGAGGAACTCGCCCCGCAGCGGGCGCACCGCCCCGTCCCTGGGGTCCGTGGAATGCGACCGCAGCTCCATCCGCTGGTCCAGGTCGCCCTCGGCGACCGCGGAGAGCACCCGGCCCACCTCGGAGACCGGCCGGGCGAGATCGTCCACCAGCTCGTTGGACGCGTCGATGGCGGAGGCCCAGGCGCCCTCCAGCGCTCCGGTCTCCAGGCGCTCGGCCAGCTTGCCCTCGCGGCCGACCATCCTGCGGACCCGGGCGATCTCCCCGGTCAGGTGGAGGTTGCGGTCGGCGACCTCGTTGAAGACCGCGGCGATCTCGGACATGACGTCGTCGCCGGACACCGTCAGGCGCCGGCGGAAGTTGCCGTCCCTCATCGCCACCAGCGCCGACATCAGCCGGTTCAGCGCCGCCGTGTCGACCTCGGTCGTCCCGTTGGTGCGGGATCGTCCGCCCTTCGCGCGCGTATCCTTCCCACGCGCCGCCATGCCAGACTCCACCGTGTCCCTCCCGCAGGGGTTTGACCGTACTGCCCGGGCCTTCTCAGGAAGCCTGCCCAGTGTTTCACCATGCCGGAACCAGGCCATAACAGTTCGGCAGCTTCGCATAGCGTCCCCGCCCCCACGGGGCGGAAACAGCCACAACCGGCATCCGCTCCGACAGCGAAGGTAAGTAACCTGGCATGCGGCTGTCCAACCGCCCCGGTCCGCCCGGCAGGGGCGGTGTGCTGCGCGTACACCACCGGGCACGGGGAGGAACGGGCCGACCATGGCAGAGCCGGGCGTCGAAACGCGTACAAGGAGTTCTGTGATCACCGCGCGGGCTGCCGCCAGCTTCGACCCCGTGGGCCGGTCCGTCGCGACCGCCCGCGCCTTCGTCCGGGACACCCTCCAGGGCTGGGGGTACGGCGACGTCGTCGACGACGCCGTGGTGCTCACCAGCGAGCTGGTGACCAACGCGGTGATCCACGCGGGCACCGCGGCGGACGTGCTGTGCCTGCGCAGCGAGGACGGGGTGCGGGTCGAGGTGTCGGACCGCTACCCGGAGCGGGAGATCCCCGTCCAGGGCGGCTCCGGGCAGCCGACCCCGGCCAGTCTGGAGCGGGAGAACGGGCGCGGGCTGATGCTCTGCGCCGCGCTGGCCACCCGCTGGGGCGTCGAGTACACCCCGACCCGCAAGCAGGTCTGGTTCCGGCTGGACCTCCCGCAGCGTGCCGTGGGCACCCGCTCCGCGGGACCGGCCCTGCCGCCCTCGATGCTTCCCGTGGCCGACGAGCGCGTGCGGGTGGCCGTGGTCCAGATCGACCAGGGCGGTGCCATCACGGTGTGGAACGAGGACGCGGCGCACCTCTTCGGCTACTCCGCGGAGCAGGTCCTCGGCAAGCCGCTGACCGACTTCGCCGCGTGGCCGCACACTCCGGGCACGAGCACGGGTGTGGCCGAGGCGCTCCGGCTCTCCCGCTGGGAGGGCAGCTACGGCATCCGCGGAGCCGACGGACGCGTCCTGCCCGTCTACGCCTCCCACCTCAGGGTCCGTGACACCCGGGGCGAGCCGTCGACCGTCTGCCTCCTGGTGCGGGACGACGAGCGGGCGGTGCTGCAGACGCCGGTGCGTTCGGCGTCGCCGGACACGGGCTCGGACCGCCGCTCCAGCGACCCCTTCGAGGTGTTCATCGGCTCTCCCGCCCCCGACGACCTCGACGGCCTGCTCCAGCGCACCGTGGAGCGGGCCCGGGACATGCTCGACGGCGACGCGGCGTTCCTGCTGCTCGCCACGGACGACGAGACGGAGCTGGAGGTCCGCGCGACCACCGGTCTGCCCTCGGCGCGGCAGCGCTTCGCCCGGGTGCCCGTGGAGGCCGGGACCGGCCGCTACGGCTCGGCGCGGATGCCCGCGGTGCACGAGGACCTGCTGGCGGTCCCCGGGGCGGTGCCCCTGCTGAACTCCACGGGCATGCGCGCGGTGGTGACGGTGCCGCTGAAGGTGGAGGGACGGCTCACCGGGTCGCTGGGGGTGGCGGCCGAGGCCGCCGGGCGCTACTCGAACGAGGAGGCGCTCCGCCTCCAGTTCGCCGCGGACCGCATCGCGCTGGCGGTGGAGTCCGCCCGCCTGGGCGAGCTGGAGCGCCTGCGGCGCGGCTCGCTGTCCTTCCTGGTGGAGGCCTCCGACCTGCTCGCGGGGACCCTGGACCGGGACCAGACGCTGGCCCTGATGGCGCAGATGACGGTGCCGACGCTGGCCACCTGGTGCGCCGTCTACACGATCGCGGACCAGTCCTCGGAGCCGTATCTGTCGTATGTGCTCCACGAGGACGAGGACCGGATCGACGACCTGAAGGCGCTGCTGTCGCGGATCGACCCGCCCGATCCCGTCCCCACGCCGGGTGCCCGGGTCTGGGCGGCTCCCGCGACGGCGGCCCAGCAGGAGGCGCTGAGGGCGTCGAAGCGGGAGCTGGGGCTGGGCCTGGCGCCCTCCTCGGTGTCCTCGGGCATCGGGGCGTCCCAGGCGACCGCGGCCGCGGTGGGCGGGGAGACGGTGGTGCTGCCGCTGGTGGCCCGCAACCGCGTCATCGGGATGCTCACCCTCGGCAAGCCCTCCGACGACCACTTCCGCCAGGAGATCCTGGAGCTGGCCGAGGACCTCTCCCGGCGTGCCGCGCTGGCCCTGGACAACGCCCGGCTGTACTCGGAGCGGGTGTCCATCAGCCAGTCCCTGCAGCGGAGTCTGCTGCCCCCGGAGCTGCCGCAGATCCCCGGGGTGGAGGTGGAGGTCATCTACCGGGCCGCCGGCGAGGGCAACGAGGTGGGCGGCGACTTCTACGACCTGTTCCCGATCCGGGACGGCGCCTACGGCTTCGCGATCGGCGACGTCTGCGGCACGGGCCCGGAGGCCGCCGCGGTCACGGGCCTGGCCCGCCATGCGCTGCGGTTGCTCGCACGGGAGGGGTTCGGCGGGCCGGCCGTGCTGGAGCGCCTGAACGCGGCGATTCTCGACGAGGGGGCACGCAGCCGCTTCCTGACGCTGCTGTACGGCGAGTTGTGGCCCCAGGCGGACGGCAGCGCCGTGCTCAAGTTCGTGTGCGCCGGGCATCCGCTGCCGCTGCGCCTGCGGCAGGACGGCACGGTGGAGCCCGCGGCCGAGCCCCAGCCCCTGCTGGGTGTCATGGACGATCTGGAGCTGTACGAGCAGGTCGTGACCCTGGACCCGGGCGACGTCCTGCTCTGTGTGACCGACGGTGTGACGGAGCGCCGGGAGGGGACGCGGATGCTCGGGGACGACGGTCTGACCGCGGTGCTGACGACGTGCACGGGGCTGACGGCCGGCGCCGTCGCGGCCCGCGTCCTGCGTGCCGTCGAGCGCTTCGCTGCGGAGCCCGCCTCGGACGACATGGCGATTCTCGCGATGCGGGTGCACGAGCCGCACCAGGACTGAGCCGGGGCGCTCTGCCGGGAAACACGAAAGGGGGCCTTCCGCCGATGGCGGAAGGCCCCCTTGTTCATGGAGCCCCCAAACGGAATCGAACCGTTGACCTTCTCCTTACCATGGAGACGCTCTACCGACTGAGCTATAGGGGCCTGTTGTCTCCGGGGTTTTCCCCGTGGCAACGAGAAGAAGCATAGCCCATGTGTGCGGGTGACTCCAAAACGCCCGCCGGGGGCGGGAGCACCGGCCGAACAGGGCGATGACGGGTGACGGGAACGGTCCGGCAGGCCCGCGACAAGGCCCGCGACCTCCGGTGTGGAGGCGGGCCGCCGAATCCGGGCGAGACCGGCGGAAACCTCCCCCGGACAGGGCACCGGAACCTCCCCGGAAAACGGTCCGGAAACACGAAAGAGCCCCGGAACACACACGGTGTTCCGGGGCTCTCCCCAACAATAGTTCGGCGGCGTCCTACTCTCCCACAGGGTCCCCCCTGCAGTACCATCGGCGCTGAAAGGCTTAGCTTCCGGGTTCGGAATGTAACCGGGCGTTT